>NZ_WBMR01000030.1 GCF_008923365.1 Actinomadura montaniterrae | reverse complement strand
GGGGCGGGGCAGGCGGAGCCTGCCCCCATCACCTGCCCAGGGGCCGCAGAGGCTCCAAAGTCAAGGGTGGACGAAGTCCATCGCGTAGCGACGCCGAAGGCGCCCTTGACTTTGGAGGGGCGGCCCCGTACGCAAGCGCCACCCCACCACCCGAACACCCCTCTTGCGATGCACCCCTCTTGCGATCACCCCTCTCGCCGATACACCCGCCTTCCCAAGGGGCGTTCGCGTTGCTGCGGTCAAAGGACGAGGTGGGCGCTTGTGGCCGCCAGGCGGAGCCGAGTTCGGTTCGGCGTTGCTTGTTCGGCGCCGGTTCGGTTCGCGTAGCGTGCCCGGGTGGTCGTGATACCGGAGGTGTTCGCGCGGAGCACCGTCGAGCGGGAAGGGGAGGCGGGCTCGGAGTGGCTCGCCGAGTTGCCGGGGATCGTGACGGAGCTGCTGGAGCGCTGGGAGTGCGTGCCGGACGGCGCGGTCATGCACGGCGGCGTCGGGGTCATCGTTCCGGTGCGGCGGGGCGGGGGGCCCGCTGTGGTGAAGGTGTCGTTTCCGCATCCTGGCAACGTCCATGAGCCGGACGCGTTCGCGGTGTGGGGCGGGCGCGGCGCGGTCCTGCTGCATGAGCGGGACGACGGGCGGTTCGCGATGCTGCTGGAGCGGGCCCGGACGGTCTCCTTGGCGGAGGGTGAGGACGTCGACGAGATGGTGCGGGTCGCGGGGCGGTTGAGCCGGCGGTTGAGCGTCCCGGCGCCGCCTGGCCTGCCACGGTTGCGGGACCGGGCGGACGGGTGGGAGGAGGAGCTGCGGCAGGACGCGCGGGAGCTGGTGCACGGGCTCGGTCCGCGTGTGCTGGACGCGGCGTTGGCGACGGTGCGCGAGCTGGGGCGTGTCCAGCCGGACACGCTCGTGCATGGCGACCTTCATCCGAGGAACATTCTGCGGGCCGATCGCGAGCCGTGGCTGGCGGTCGACCCGAAGGGGTACGTCGGGGATCCCGCCTTTGACGGTGGTGCGTTGTTCAAGGCGCTCCTGTTGAGGCTCATCGGGGCCGATGACCTCGGCAAGGCTCTGCGTCGGGTGATGGACGTGTTCGCGGAGGCGGCGGAGCTCGACCGTGAGCGTGTGCGGCGCTGGGCGCAGTTCCATGCGGTCCGGGGCGCGTTCTGGGCGCGCCGCCACGGGTTCCGGGTGGCCCGCGGCGGCCTGGCGTTGGAGCAGATCACCGCCCTCGCGGACGGCTTGGCGGAGTCGTTGACGGAGTGACGGGGCGGGTCACTGCTTGGGCGGCCAGCCCGAGAGCGGGAGCGGGCCGCGGCTGAGGACGGTGCGGATGGCGAAGGTGCTCCGTGCGTCGCGGACGGGGCCGATGGCGAGGATCTCGTCGAGGAGCACCCGCTCGTAGGTGGCGAGGTCGGCGACGGCGACCTCGACGAGGAAGTCGGCCTCGCCGGAGACGACGTGGCAGGCGACGACGGCCGGGATGGCGGTGAGGGCCGCCTCGATGGTCCGGGACGTCTCGCGGGAGTGCTGGTCGACCTTCAGGGCGATGAAGACGGTGAGGCCGAGGCCGAGCCGGTCGCGGTCGAGTTCTGCGCGGTAGCCGGCGATGACGCCGTCGTCCTCCAGTGCTTTGGTGCGGCGCAGGCAGGAGGACGGGGAGAGGCGGACGGTCTCGGCGAGGTCGACGTTGGCGGTGCGGCCGTGCTGCTGGAGCCGGTCGAGGATGGCGCGATCGATGCGGTCGTAACCTTGTTGCGGCATGCCGTGCAGCATATTGGCCCTGTAGTGGCACAGCATTGCGTTGAGAGCTTCCTGCGGGCTACAACATGCCATCGCGTGCCGCGGGTTTCGGGCGATGCTCATGGCATGTCTTCGAACCGGAACGATCTGTCCACCGCGGGTGCCACGGCCTTGTATGTGGGTGCTCTGCTCGGGCCCAGCCTGCTGCTCCTGCCGGGGCTCGCGGCGCGGGCCGCGGGGCCCGCCTCTCTGCTGGCGTGGGTCGGCCTGCTGGTGCTGTCCGGCCTCATCGCGGTGGTGTTCAGCCGTCTCGGGACGACGGTGGGCTCGACGAGCGGTGTCGCGGGTTATGCCGCGGCGGGGCTCGGGTCGCGGGCGGGGCGTGCGGCCGCCTGGTGCTTCCTCGGCGGGGTCGTGACGGGGGCGCCCGTGGTGTGCCTCATCGGCGGCGCGTACGTGGCGGAGCTGCTGAGGGCGGGGGACCGGACGGCGTTCGCGGCGGCGGGCGTCCTGCTCGCGATGGTGCTGGCGATGCGCCTGGCCGGCGCGAGGACGGGTGTCCGGGTGCAGCTGGCGCTGGTCGGGCTGCTGGTCGCGCTGGTGGTGCTGGCGGTGGCCGGGGCGGCGCCGTCGGCGCGCGGCGGGTACTGGCATCCGTTCGCTCCGCACGGGTGGGGGGCGATCGCGCGGGCGGCGTCGCCGTTGATGCTGGCGTTCGTCGGGTGGGAGGCGGCGGCCCCGCTGACGGCGCGGCTGCGGGATCCGCGGCGGCAGTTGCCGCGGGTGGTGGGGGCCGCGTTCGCCGTGACCGCCGTCCTGTACCTGGCGCTGGCGGCCGCGACGGTCGGGGTGCTCGGTCCGCGGGCGGGGAGTTCGGTGCCGCTGGCGGGGCTGCTGGAGGTCGCGGTCGGCGGGAGCGGGCGGGCGATCGCGGCGGTCGGCGCGGTGGTCCTGACGCTGGCGGCGACCAACGCCTATCTGACGGGCGCCACGGCGATGGCGTCCGCCCTGGCCGGGACACGACGGGGCCGCCCCGCCGGGACGGGGCGGGGGCAGGCCGCCGGGCTTGTCGCCGCGATCGCCGCGACCGGCGGGCTGCTGCTCGGCCTTGCGGCCAGCGGGCTGGTCGGAACGGCGCAGTTCGTCGCCGTCCCGACGGCGCTGTTCCTGGTCGTCTATCTCGCCTGCATGGCGGCGGCGGTCCGGGTGCTGAGCGGCATGGCGCGGGTCGCGGCGGCGGTCGCGTGCGTCACCGTCGTCCAGCTGCTGCTGTTCTCGGGGTGGGCGGCGCTGCTCGCCGCCGCCGTCGCGGTGACGGCGGCGGCGACCGAGGGCGTCCGGCGGTCAGTCCTTCAGGAGTGCGGAGGGGGCGGCGGACGCGTCATGGGCGACGGCGCCTGAGGCCCTGCGGCCGGTGCCGAGCATCAGGAGCAGGGAGCCGGCGGTCAGCGCGACGCCGAACCAGACGACGCTGGTGACGCCGAGGTTGTCGGCGAGCTGGCCGCCGAACAGGGCGCCGAGCGCGATGGAGGTGTTGTAGGCCATGGTGTTGAGCGACATCGCGGCCTCGAACGTCTCGGGGGCGGCGGCGAGGGTCATGTTGACCTGCGACAGCTGGACGACGCCGAAGGACAGCCCCCACAGGACCAGCGCGGCGATCGCGCCGGCCTTCCCGTCGCCGATGGCGAGGAGCAGGAGCAGGGACGCGACGAGCCCGGTGCAGCCGGCGGCGAAGCTGCCGCGCAGGCTCTTGTTCACCGTGAAGCCGGCGGCGAAGTTCCCGACGGCGCCGCCGATCCCGAAGATGATCAGCACGACGGTGATGAACAGGGGAGTGGCGGACGTGCTGTCCTCCAGGTACGGCCGGACGAACGTGTACGCGCCGAAGTGGCCGAGCACGAACAGCACGACGATGAACAGCACGGACCGCAGCGGCGCGTTCCGCAGCGGCAGCCCGAACACCTCGCGGACCGAGACGGCGTTGTCGGACGGCAGCGACGGCACGGTGGCGGCGACCGCGGCGAACACCAGCAGGCTCAGGCCGGACCAGATGAGGAACGTGGTCCGCCAGCTGGTGAGGTCCTCCAGGACGGTGCCGAGCGGGATGCCGACGACCGTGGCGATGGAGATGCCGGACATGACGATCGCGGACGCCCGGCTGGCGTGCCGTTCGGGGACGAGGCGCATCGCCATGCTGACGCCGATGGCCCAGAAGACGCCGCTGGCGAAGCCCATGACGAGCCGTGTCGTCAGGACGAGCGCGAAGTTCGGCGCGACGGCGGTGACGAGGTTCCCGAGGGTGAGGACGGCCAGCAGCGTGGACAGCAGCACGCGCCGGTCGACGCGGCGGGTCCAGGCGACGATGAACGTGACGCCGAGGCCGGCGGAGACGCCGTAGAGGGTGACCATCAGCGCGGCGACGCCGACGGGGACGTCCAGGCTGGTGCTGAGCGGGGTGAGCAGGCCGACGGGCATCAGCTCGGTGGTGAGGAAGGTGAACAGGCTGGCCGTGATCACGGCCACGCCCAGCCAGGCCCGCAGGAGCGAGTGCGGGCGTCCGGTGCGTGCGACCATCGCGAGTAACCTTTCAACGTTGAAATGTTCAACGTTGAGGAAGGTAATCCGATGATACCTTCATGTCAAACAGTTCAACGTTGAGGAGTTTCTGGTGGGGCGTGACGCCGTCGACCTCGTCCTGGAGCAGTGGGCCCGCGCGCGCCCTGACCTCGACGCGTCCCCCATGGGCGTGCTCGGCCGGCTGACCCGGGTGACGCGCATCGCCGAGCGCGAGCTCAAGGCGCTGTTCGGCGAGTTCGGGCTGGAGCGCGGCGAGTTCGACGTCCTCGCCACCCTGCGGCGCGCGGGCGCGCCCGGCGGCATGACGGCCGGTGATCTGGCCCGTTCGTCAATGGTGACCTCGGGTGCCGTCACCAACCGCCTCGACCGGCTCGTCGCCAAGGGTTACGTCACGCGCGACGTCGACCCCGGCAACCGGCGCAGCGTCATCGTCGCCCTCACGCCCGCGGGCCGCGACCTCATCGACCGCGCCGTCGTCGCCCACCTCGAGAACGAGCAGCGCATCCTCGCCGCGCTCGACCAGGACCAGCGGGACGCTCTCGCCACGACCCTGCGCACGCTGCTGCTCAGCCTCGGCGACGAGGCCGACGAGGCCGACGGCGCGGGCGAGGCGAGCCGCGCGGGCTAGGTGTTCAGCCAGGCGGCGATGTCGTCCAGCACGGCCGGGTCGACGTGCTGGGGGCGGTCGTAGCCGGCGGGCGTCGACGGGCCGGTGCCCGGGAAGAACAGGTGGTCGTCGGCGGCGTACACGCGCACGGTGACGTCCGGACGGCCGCCCAAGGCCGCCTGCCAGCGGGACAGGTCGTCCTCGACCGTGACCTGGTAGTCGCGCCCGCCTTGCAGGATCAGCATCGGCTTGCCCACCTCGGCGGCGGTCGCCACGGGGTCGTAGGCGCGCATGTCCAGCCAGTACGGGGCGGAGAGGCCGAACGGCAGGTCCGCCGCGGGCGTCGCCGGGGACAGTCCCGGGTCGGCGACCCGGGCGGCCTGCCGGACGATGGCGGCGACGGCGGCGTCCGCGTCCGGGCCGGGGTTCAGGGACGCGAGGTACCGCGTCACGCGGACGGCGGCCTCGTGCATCGGCTGCGCGTCCCCCGCCATGATCACCAGACCGGCGACGGACGGCTCGGCGGCGGCGACGCGCGGGGCCGCCTTGCCGCCCATGCTGTGGCCGAGGACGAACACCCGCGCGGCGTCCACGCCCGGCTCGCCGCGGAGCAGCCGGACGGCCGCGACGGCGTGCGGGACGTACTCGTCCGCCATCGTGAAGCCGGGATCGGCGGCCACCTCGGCGGGGTGGGCGTGGGTGGCCTTGTCGAAGCGCAGTACCGCGACGCCGCTGGTGGCGAGCCCCCAGGCGAGGTCCTTGAGCGGTTTGTTGGGGCCGCTGGTCGCGTCGCGGTCGAACGGCCCGCCGCCGCTGAGCAGGACGACGCCGGGACGCGGCCCGCCCGTCCGGGGCAGGGTGAGCGTGCCAGGGACCGCCTGCGGGCCGGAGCCGACGGTGACCTCGCGCTCCTCGAAGGCCGACGGGTCGGCGTAGGGCGGCGGGTTCCACGACGCGGCGGTGCCGCCGGGCGCGAGGCGGAGGCCGTTCAGCAGGCCCGCGCCGTCCACGGACATCACGACGGTCAGCGCCCCGCGCTCGCAGCCGACCGGCACGCTCACCCTGGTCAGGTCCGCGCCGAACGGCTCGGCCGCCGGGTCCCCGACGGACGTCACCGGGCCGTGGCGGGCGATCTCGTCCGTCCACGCGACGCGTACCGTCCCGGCGGACGCGACGGCCCGCAGCGGGGCCGCGAACAGCGCCTCGACCTCGGTGAACCGTCCGTCCCGCAGCGACCGGACGACTCCGGCCGCGATGGCCTCCGCGTCTCCCATCCCCACCCCTCTCAAGTTTGAGAAAGGTAACACGGATGAGATCGTAGGGCCATGGACACCCTGGAGCTGCTCGCCCACCCCGTCCGGCTGCGCGTCGTCCACGCGATGCGCGGCGGCCGGCTGCTCACCACGTCCGAGCTGCGCGCGCGCATCCCGGACGTGTCGAAGGCGACCGTCTACCGGCACATCGAGCTGCTCGTCGACGGCGGCGTCCTGGAGGTCGCGGAGGAGCGCCGGGTGCGCGGCGCGGTCGAGCGCCGCTACCGGCTCCGCCAGGACCGCGCGGTGATCGACCCGGACGCGCCGCTGTCCCGCGACGACCACCGGCGCGGGTTCGCGGCGGCGACCGCCGCCCTCCTCGCCGAGTTCGGCGCCTACCTCGACCGCGACGGCAGCGACCCGGCCGCCGACCTGGTCGGATACCGGCAGCACGCCGTCTGGCTCAGCCGGGAGGAGCTGCTCGAGCTGATCGCCGGGATGCGCGCCGCGATCGCCCCGCGGCTCGCGAACGGCCCGGCGCCCGGCCGCGCCCAGTACCTGCTGAGCCCGATCCTCTTCCCGATCGAGCCCCCGGCGGCGGGCCCGGAGTCCACCTGACGGCCCGCCTCACCGCGCCGATCCCGCGTCCGGCGCACCCGGCGCACCCGGTGTGTCCCGCTTACCCGGTGCGTCCCGCTCATCCCGCGTGCCCGCCGCATCCGGGGCGTCCGGGCGCGGTGGCCCCGGGATCTCCTGTTCCGGCCGGACGCGGGTCCTGACCCAGGTCCGCAGGGACTTCGGCCGCGGCTCCGGCCCGTACCGGCCGCGCGGCGCCACCGCCATGATCGCCGCCGCGGCGGCCTCGGCGACCTGCCCCGACGACGCCCGGGCGCGGCCGTCCGGCGGTTCCGGCACGGGCCGCAGCTCGCGGGGACGGCCCACGATCTCCACGCCGCTCCGCCGGAGTACGGCCACGTCCTCCTCGGCCCACTGCCCGACCAGCTCTCGCATCGAGTCCGGGACGGCGACCGGCCCGCCGCGCTCGTCCCGCACGAGCAGGCCGTTCAGCAGGATCTCCTCGCGCAGCGCGCGGCGCTCGAACGTGCTCCAGCCCGAGTCGTCGAGCCGCCGGTTCAGCGCGACCATCAGCTCGGTCTCCTCGCTGGTCAGCCCGCCGTGGGTGCGGCGCGCCCGCACGTCGGCGGACGGCCGGCCCGCGCAGCCGCGGGCGCCGACGGCGGCGGCGAAGCGGCGCCACAGCAGGTCCGGCGGCGAACCGGGGTTGATCACGACGCGGACCCGGTCCGGCCCCACCGCGGCGGACCACCGCCGGACCAGCCCGCCGAGCCAGAACGCCCGCCACAGGTGCAGGTCCAGCTCCTCCTCGATCGCCTCCGGGCCGCGCTCGCGCTGCTCGGCGAGCGCCGCGAAGTACTCCTCGATCGTGGAGTGCCGCCCGTTGCGGACGTGCTGCTGCCACAGCGACGGCAGCGTCCGGTCCAGCCGGCGGGTGGTGATCACGATCTCGACGCCGGCGCCGTCGAACTCGGCCAGCAGCCGCGCCACGGCCGGCGACCGGATCACCGAGAGCGCCTCGGCGGAGATCAGGACGGTGCCGGGCCAAGCGCGGACCTTCTCCATCAGCCGCAGCCACTTGTCGCGCTCCCCGGCGGCGTCGTCCGGTGCGACCCACGGGTACTCGCCGCCGAGGAGCCCGCGCGTCGCGCGCTCGTGGTTCTCGATCGCGTCGGGGATGACCTCCCTGATCGAGTCCGGGTAGAGGATGCCCGCCTCCTCTGCGAGCGGCCCCGCGATGTGGCCGAGCACGTCCTGCAGATAGGTGGTGCCCGACTTCTGCTGCCCGATGTGCAGGATCACCTTCGATGCCATGGACCCGCCCCCTTCCCCGGCCCCGGGGAGTGCCTCCCCGGGCCCGGGAGCGCTGAGAACCCGGCGTTTTCCCTGGTCATCGCACCATAGGCGGGTCCGGGGCGGCGGCAGAAGGCGGGCGGGCGAAGGTTAGCGCAGGGTTAACGCGCTCTTCCCCGTTCACGCAGCCTTCTTTCAGGCTTCGGTCAGGGTCCTCGTCCACGCGTCGACGGTGACGACGTCGGCCTGCCGCGGGAAGACCTTCTCGGTCAGGACGCGGTGGACCTCCGGGTCGGCGTCGGCGCAGCCGTCCGCGAGGACGGTGATCTGGAAGTCCAGGTCGGCGGCCTGCCGCAGGGTGGACAGGACGACGCCGCTCGTCGCGATCCCCGCCAGCACCAGGTGGTCGATTCCGCGCGAGCGCAGGACGAGGTCCAGGTCGCTGCCCGCGAACGCGCTCACCCGCTTCTTGGTGATCACCGGTTCGCCGGGCCGCGGGTCGAGGTCGGGGTGGATCGCGGCGTTCGGGTCGCCCGGGGTGAAGGCGCCGTCGGGCAGGGCGCCGAACGCCTTGTTGCGGGGGTGCTTGTCGGGGTGGCCCTCGCGGAAACCGACGACGACGTGCAGCACGGGCACGCCGGCCTTGCGCGCCGCGTCCACGGCGCGGACCACGCGCGGCAGGTAGGCGTCGTCCTCGACGCGTCCGACCATCGCGTTCTGCAGGTCCATCGCGAGCAGGGCGGTGTTCGTCATGACTGTCCAATCTCTCGGGTGGCCGGGCCGACGCGGCCCAGGGAGCGGTCCACCACCGTCACGACCAGGAACGCGACGGAGATGGCGAGCATGAACCAGGCCAGGTGGTGCATCCCGGGCGTGCCGGCGCGCTGCCCGAAGAACGCGCCGTTGGCCGCGGACGCGACGATCGCGCCGAGGTAGCCGAAGGTGCGCAGCAGCCCGGCGGACGACGCGAGCCGTTCCGGGTCGGCCTGGTGGTAGACGGCGTTCTGGAGGGCGAGGCTGTTCAGCCCCTGCGGGACGCCGACGACGATCGCGACGGCCACGATCAGCCAGATCGGGCTGGCGGAGTGCAGGACCAGCAGCAGCGCGCACGCGGCGACCTGCCCGGCGGCGCCCGCGAGGAGCTTGCCGCGGATCTCCGGGCGCCGTCCCGTGAGGGTGGAGACGATGATCGCGGTGCCGAAGAGCGGCAGCTGCGCGAGGCCCGTCTGCGACGCCGACAGGCCGCGTCCCTCCTCCAGCCATTGCGTGTAGCCGTAAAGGAACGCGTACGTGACGACGTAGGCGAGGAGCGCACGCGCGAACGTGAGGAGCAGCGGCTTGTTGCCGCCGAGCACGCGCAGGTCGATGAACGGGGCGTCCACGTGCAGCTCGCGGACGGCGAAGGCCGCTGCCGCCACGGCCACGACCGCCAGCAGGTACAGGTGCCCGAGGGCGGGCTCCATGAGGAACACCAGCAGCGAGACGAGCATGACGGCGAAGAGGCCCATGCCCATCAGGTCCAGGCCCGCCAAGCGAGGCTCGCCTTCGGCGCGTTCCGGCAACGGCGTCTTGGGCAGGCGCAGCAGGCCCAGTGCGATCCCGGCCAGCGCCAGCGGGATGTTCAGCGCGAGCGTGGTGCGCCAGCCGCCGAGCCCGATCAGCAGGCCGCCGAGGGACGGCCCGACGACCGCGATGGTCTGCGTGGTCACGGCGAGCGCCGTCAGGACGCCGGCCGGGCTGTCGTGCCCGGTCCGCCGCGCCTCGCTGCGGATCAGCGACATCGCCGCCGGGTAGCCGGCGCACGTCCCGAACCCGAGCAGCACCCGCGCCCCGATCAGCACCCACAGGTTCGGCGCGAGCATGCCGACGACCCCGGCGAGGCCGGTCAGCGCCGTCCCGGCGAGGAACAGCCGGCGCGGCCCGAACAGGTCGATCAGCCGCCCGACCACCGGCTGCCCGATCGCCGTCGCCAGGTACAGCGCGGAGATCAGCCAGGCGGTGCGGGACGGCGGCGCCCCGAACGCGGCGCCGATCGGCACCAGCGCGACCGAGATGATCGACGAGTTCACCGGGTTCAGGACGCTGCCGAGCATCATCGGCGCGAGGAGCCGCCGGTCGAACCCGTCCGGCGGGCGGTCCGCGCCGCCGCCGCGGCGGCGCAGCGAGCCCGCGACCTGGGTGAGCACCGAGGTCATCGGCATCGCCGTCCCCGCGGCGCGGTCCCTTCCCGTGCTCGTTCCGTTCCGTCCGTCTCGTCCATGCCCTCCACGGTAGTTTCTACAGGCTGAGCTGTCCAGTTAAAACTGAACAAATGGAGCTGAGCAGGCCAGGCTGGCTGAATCGCGGGCTCGGGGGGCCCGCAGGGCAGGTGTGAACGCCCGTACGGCTCGCGCCTACGGGCCGGATGGGATGGGCCTAGTAGACGAGCGCCTGCACGTCAGGAGCGGTGATCTCCTCGACGAACGTCGGGGCGCCGGCGATCCGGATGCCGGGCAGCACGTCGTCAGGGCCGATGCCGCGGCGCGCCGCGCACTGCGTGCACAGCGTGACGCGTCCGGCGGCGAGGATCACGGCGAGCAGGTCGTCCAGCGGCGTCGCGTGCTCCAGCTCGAAGCCGGCGGCGCGGCCGGGCAGGGCGAACCACGCGGACTCGCCCGTCAGCCACAGCGAGATGGGCACGCCGCTGGCCGCGGCCGCCGCCGCGACCGTGAACGCCTGGTTGCACCGCTCCGGCGCGTCCGCCCCCGCAGTCACCTTGATAACCAGAGGTCTCGCCATAGGCGCACTCTAGCCCCGCGGGCGCGCGTAGCATCGTGCGGCGTGGGCGGCATGGTGAACGCGGGTGTCCTGGTCCTCGCTCTCGCGCTGGTGGCGGTGGCGGCCGTCCTGCTGGTGGTGCGGCTCGGGCGCCTGAAATGACCGGTGCGGGGACGCGGCGGGACGGCGTCCGCGCTGAGGCCGCGCCGTTGCCGCCCGCGAGTGGCGCGATGATCCGCCCGCGCCGCTACGCTCGGTGCTCATGGAGTTTGAGCTGCACCCCGACCTCGAACCGCTGAAGTTCCTCCTGGGCACGTGGGAGGGCGCCGGCGTCGGCGGCTATCCCACGATCGAGGGCTTCAACTTCGGGCAGGAGATCTCCTTCACCCACGTCGGCAAGCCGTTCCTCGTCTACGCCAGCCGCAGCTGGCTGATCGAGGAGGACGGCACGCTCGGCCGCCCGCTGGCCATGGAGACCGGCTACTGGCGTCCCCGCCCGGAGCACCAGGTCGAGGTGACGCTCTCGCACCCCACCGGGATCGTCGAGATCTACGTCGGCAACGTCGCGTTCAACCGCGTCGAGCTGCAGACCGACGTGGTGGCGCGCACCGAGTCGGCCAAGGAGGTCACCGCGGGCTCGCGCCTGTACGGCCTCATCGGCGAGGACCTCGGCTGGGCCTACGACATGGCCGCCATGGGCCAGCCGCTCCAGTCGCACCTGTCGGCGCAGCTCAAGCGCGTCGGCTGACGCCCCGCCCCGCACGTCCCGCCGGCGCGCACGTCTCGCCGGCGCGCACGTCTCGCCGCCGCGCACGTCCCGCGCGTCCCGCTGGTGCGGGCGTCACGGCTGCGGGGAGGCGCGGGCGCTTCATGGGCCCGGACATGGAACGATCCCCGGACCTTCCCGCGGGTGCGGGGCGACGGACAGGACTGGTCCATCGGTCCGGGGATCGGGTAACTGCCTGGTATTCGCCGGTCACCGTCGCGACCGGTTGCCACCGCCGGGGGCGGCGGCGCCGAGGCGGAACGGCGACTAGCGGACAGTCACCTCGCGAGTCCCAGAATCAACCATCTCTTGGACCACCTCCTTTCGCGCGTACCCCGCACGCTATGTGAGCCGCGGGCGCGGAGGCAAACGAGTTTTCGGCGGACCCGTCCGGCATACACTCGGGGCATGGTCGAGTCGTGGCAGGAGGAGCTGCGGGCCAAGGGGTACCGGGTCACTCCCCAGCGCCAGTTGGTGCTCGAGGCCGTCACCAACCTCGAGCACGGGACACCCGAGGACATCTGCACCGAGGTGCAGCGCACCGCCCGCGGCGTGAACATCTCCACCGTCTACCGGACGCTGGAGCTGCTTGAGGAGCTGGGGCTCGTCAAGCACGCCCACCTGGGCCACGGGCCGCCGAACTACCACCTCGCCGCCGAGGCCGAGCACATCCACCTGGTGTGCCGCGGCTGCCACACGGTGGAGGACGTCGCCCCGAAGGCCGCGGCCGGTCTCGCGGAGCTGCTGGAGCGCGATTTCGGGTTCGAGACGGACGTGCACCACCTCACGGTGTACGGGCGGTGCAAGGAGTGCCGCGCGACATAGTCTGGCTCCATGGAGAGCCCGCTGCTGCAGTCGCCCGGGGCCGTCGCCGCCGATGAGCCCGACCAGGAAGTCGCCGCGCACTACGGGGAGCCCGCGCAGGAGCAACGCGCGCTCGAACGCGGCACGGGCTTCGTCGACCGCGGGAACCGGGGCGTCGTGCGGGTCTCCGGCCCGGACCGGCTGAGCTGGCTGCACAGCCTGCTGAGCCAGCACCTGGACGCGTTGAAGCCGTTCGAGCCGACCGAGGCGCTGCTGCTAAGCCCGCAGGGCCACATCGAGCACCACATGTTCCTGGTCGACGACGGCGAGGCCGTGTGGATGCACGTCGAGCCGGGCCGGGCGCCCGCGCTCGCGGAGTTCCTCGACCGGATGCGGTTCATGCTCCGCGTCGAGGTCGTGGACGTGTCGGACGAGTACATGGTGATCACCGGACCGGAGGGCGGCGCGCTGGGGGACGGCGGTCTCGCCTGGCCCGACGCCGCCGGCACGGTCACCCGGATCGTCCCGCGTTCGGACGGTTTCCCGGACGGCCTGCGTCCCGCCGGGATCTGGGCGTACGAGGCGCTGCGGATCGCCGAGCGGCGCCCCCGCTTCGGCCTCGACACCGACCACCGGACGATCCCGCACGAGGTCGGGTACGTCGAGACGGCCGTCCACCTGAACAAGGGCTGCTACCGGGGGCAGGAGACGGTCGCGCGCGTCCACAACCTGGGGCGCCCGCCCCGGCGGCTCGTGTTCCTGCACCTGGACGGCAGCGTCGACCGGCTGCCCGCGCACGGCGACCCGGTGGAGGTCCCCGGCGGTCGGACGATCGGGTTCGTCGGGTCGGCGGCGCGCCACCACGAGCTGGGGCCGATCGCGCTGGCGCTGGTCAAGCGCAACGTGCCGGTGGACGCGGAGCTGCTGGCGGGCGGCGTGGCCGCCGCGCAGGAGGTCGTGGTGTCGCCGGACACCGGGGCCAACGCGCAGATCGGTCTCCGGAGGCGGCCCGCAAATCGGGGGTAAAGCGGCGACCCTCGGGGCAAAATCGTCTGATATAGACGATTTCTGACCGGCCACCGCCCGGGGAAGGTGGATTCCTACCGATGGTCGCGAACCTGGGGAGAGAGAAGCCGCCGGCCGCACGCAAGGGGACTCGCCGCCGCCGTCCCCGCCGGGAGTCCGCGCTGCTGTGGTGGGCCCTGTTCGCGGCGGTCGCCGTCGCCGCCTGGTACCTGCACTCGTGGCGGGTGGCACTGCTCGGGCTCCTCGGCTGGTGCCTGTACGAGTTCCTCCTCGTCCCCACGCTGTGCCGGGTGCTGACGCGCCAGGGCGTCCCGTGCATCGAGCGCGCGCGCGGACGGCTGTTCGCCTGCACGCCCGCCCACCAGCACGTGAAGAACGACGCGCTGTGGAAGCTCATCGGGATGCGCAACCCGTCCCGCAGGAAGCCCGACCCGGACGAAACCGCCGCCGACACCGGCGTGGTCGTGTACTCGGCGAGCGTGCGCGGACGGCTCGCCCCGGCGGACCGGGCGCTGATCCTGCTCGCGGGCGTCGGAACCGTCGTCACCGTCGTCGGCATGGTGTACGGCTTCGGCTGACCCGGGCGGCCCCGGCCGGCGCCGGGCCGTCCGGGGCGCGGTCGGTGCCGCCGCGGTTCGCCGCTCGGGGGGCGTTGTGGCAGCCCGTCAGATGTCGACGACGAGGGTGATCGGGCCGTCGTTCACGAGCGAGACGGCCATGTCCGCGCCGAAGACGCCCGTCTCCACCTTGGCGCCCAGGTTCCGGAGTTCCCGGACCACCGCGTCCACGAGGGGCTCCGCCACCGGGCCCGGTGCGGCCGCCGTCCAGGTCGGCCGGCGGCCCTTCCGCGCGTCCCCGTAGAGTGTGAACTGGCTCACCACGAGCAGCGGCGCGTTCACGTCCGAGCACGACTTCTCGTCCTTGAGGATGCGTAGGCCCCACAGCTTCGCGGCCATCCTGCGGGCCCTGGCCTCGTCGTCGTCGTGCGTCACCCCCACCAGGACCATGAGGCCCGGCCCGTCGATCTGACCCACGACGCGCCCCTCCACGGACACGCTCGCCTGACTCGCCCTCTGGACTACGGCACGCATGACCATGCATTCTGCCGCCTATGGGAGCAACGACGCTCATCACGGTGGCGCCCACGGGCGCGGAGTCCGCCAAGGCGGACGTCCCCGCCCTGCCCGTCACCCTGGATGAACTGGTCCAGACGGCCAAGGAATGCGAGGCGGCCGGCGCGGCCGTCATCCACGTGCACATCCGCGACGACGACGCGCGGCCCACCCTCGACCCGTCCCGGCTGCGGGACACGGTCGCGGCGCTGAGGGAGAGCACGGGGCTGATCGTCCAACTGTCCACGGGGGGAGCCGTCACCGACCCCTACGAGGACCGCCTGCGCGTCCTGGACGCCGCGCCGGACATGTGCTCGCTCACCTGCGGCACGGTCAACTTCGGCGACGACGTCTTCATGAACCCGTGGCCGTTCATGGTGGAGCTGTACCAGCGCACCCAGGAACTGGAGGTCGTGCCCGAATTCGAGCTGTTCGACCTCGGGCAGGTGGCGTCGCTGCACCGCCTGCTGGACAAGCACGGCCTCCCGTACGGCGGTCACGTGCACTGCGACCTCGTCATGGGCGTTCCCGGCGGCATGCCTGGGGACGCGCGTACGCTCGTCGCGGCCGTTGACGCGCTCCCTGAAGGGGCGACGTGGTCGGCCACCGGTATCGGCCGGACGTCCCTGCCCGTCCTGTTCGCGGCTCTGTCGGCCGGTGGGCACCTGAGGGTCGGCATGGAGGACACGGTCACCTTCGCCAAGGGACGGCCCGTGAGCGCCAACGTGGAGCTCGTGGAGCGTGCGGCATCGGCCGCCGCTCTGGCGCAGCGTCCCGCGATGCCGGCCGCCGACGCTCGCACGCTTTTGGGCGTCAAAGAGCGCTGACCTGCCTGGACATCATCGGCCCCGGACCGTTATCCACAGAATGCGGTTCGGGTTCACTTCGGTGCGGTGGGTAACCACCATGGAGACACGCGGGCCCGGCCGGCCCGCGTTCACCGACGACAGGGGGCGCAGTGCAGATCAATCCCGTACTCGTGGAGGTCGAGCGGTCCGGGTTCGTGGAGTCGCGGCACCGCGGCGCCGCGATCGGCCTCGACGCCGGCGGCGAACCGGCGGTGCGCGCGGGCGCGCCGCAGGAGCCGGTCTTCCCGCGCTCGGCGAACAAGCCGATGCAGGCCGTCGCGATGCTGCGGTCCGGCCTCGACCTCGACGGCGAGCTGCTCGCCCTCGCCGCCGGCAGCCACTCCGGCGAGGACTTCCACGTCGAGGGCGTCGAGAAGATCCTCGCCGGGGCGGGCCTCGGCGCCGCCGACCTGCGCTGCCCCGAGCAGTGGCCGCTCGACCCCGAGACCCAGCAGGAGGTCGCGCGCACGGGCGGCGGCCCTTCCCGGATGCGGATGAACTGCTCCGGCAAGCACGCCGCCATGCTCGCGACCTGCGTCGCCGCCGGATGGCCCACCGAGGGCTACCTCGACCACGGCCACCCGCTCCAGCTCGCCGTCCGCGCCGTCGTCGAGGAGCTCACGGGCGAGACCGTCGGCGCCGTCGGCGTGGACGGCTGCGGCGCGCCGCTGTTCGCCGTCTCCGTGGCCGGCGTCGCCCGCGCGTTCCGCGCCCTCGTCCTCGCCGGGCCCGGCACCCCCGAGCGCCGCGTCGCCGACGCGATGCGCGCGCACCCGCAATGGACGTCCGGGACCCGCCGCGAGGAGCGCCTGCTCATGGACGCCGTCCCGGGCCTGCTCGTCAAGTGCGGCGCGGAGGGCGTGGACGCGTTCGCCTTCACCGACGGCCGCGCCGGGGCCGTCAAGATCGACGACGGCGCCATGCGGGCCCGCACGCCGGTGACCGTCGCCCTGCTCCGCGCCCTGGGCATCGACCAGCCCGCCCCGAGTGCCCTCGACGACCTGGCGACCGTCCCCCTCCACGGCGGCGACGCGACGGTGGGAGCCATCCGCCCCGCCCCCGACGCCTTCCCCGCGCCCACCTGACCCCGCGCCGCCGCACGCCGCTCATCGGGGCCACGCGGCGGCAGCGTTCGCGCCGGGCCACCGGGTTCGTGCCGGGCCACCGGGTTCGTGCCGGGCCACCGGGTTCGTGCCGGGCCACCGGGTTCGTGCCGGGCCACCGGGTTCGTGCCGGGCCACCGGGTTCGTGCCGGGCCACCGGGTTCGTGCCGGGCCACCGGGTTCGTGCCGGGCCACCGGGTTCGTGCCGGGCCACCGGGTTCGTGCCGGGCCACCGGGTTCGTGCCGGGCCCGGCCTGCGCCGGGCTCCTCCGACGGTCCTGCTCGTCCCCGGCCCGCCTGGCGGGGACAAAGATCAGGCCCCGGCGGGTGGCCGGGGCCTGAGCGGGGCTGCGGGCGTGGTCAGGAGCTGGGTGCGTGGTCAGGAGCTGGGTGCGTGGTCAGGAGCTGCGGGCGTGGTCAGGAGTCGTGCTTGGGGCGCTTCAGGGAGTCGACCTCGTCCTTCAGGGCCGCCCTCTCCTTGACGATCTTGGCGCGCTCCTTGAGGGTCTTGTTGGCCAGCCCCCGGCCGGTCTGGACGCGGGGCTCACGGCCCGGCTGCGGGTTCTCGTACAAGAACTCCTCGTCCTGCTCGGACGTGGGCGGGTAGCTGTGCGAGAACATGCCGGGACGGTAGTAGTACAGCCCGCCCTGCTCCATGCCGCGATGGTTCGTCTGGTCGTTGCGGCGCTCCGGATGGACCTTCCGCGACGACGCGGTGACCGTGACATAGAGCCAGGCCAGCAGCCCCACCGTCGCGAGCACCGGAATGATCCATGCCCAGAAGATCGGCCCGATGGGGTCGGTGTTGGCGTAGGCCATGGCGAGCATCCCGTCCACCTCCCGATGGTCGGCCGTTACGGGGACGCCTACGGATGTGTCCGTTAATTCGCCGCATTAACCTCAGGCGTCGGTATCGGGGCCGGTGAACCGAGCGTCCGGTTGCGTCCGGCGGGCAGGCCGGGGACGGCGAGCGCCGCGCAGACCCCCAGCACGGCGATCATCGGAACGGTCCAGCCGCCGGTGGCGTCGTGCAGCGCGCCGATGACGAGGGGGCCGAGGGCCGCGATGACGTAGCCGACGCCCTGCGCCATGCCGGACAGCTGCGCCGCGGTCGCGGCGTCGTGCGCGCGCAGGCCGATGAACGACAGCGCGGTGGCGAACCCGAGACCCTGGCCGACGCCGAGGACGACCGCCCACAGCCACACCGTGGCGATCGGCGCCCAGGCGACCCCGGCGAACCCGACCACGCACAGCGTGCACGTCAGCGTCACCAGCGGCCGCTGGTCGCGCATCCGGCGCTCCAGCAGCGGCACGCCCAGCGAGCCGACCGCCTGGATCGCCGCGGTCAGCGCCAGGACGTAGCCGGCGGCGGTGTCGCTCATCCCGCGGTCCTGGCAGATCGTCGGCAGCCAGCCGAGCACCACGTACGCCAGCAGCGACTGGAGGCCCATGAACACCGTGACCTGCCAGGCCAGACCGGTGCGCCACACCAGCGCCGCGGCGGCCCGCGAGGGCGGCGCGGACGGTGCCGAGCGCGCGGCCCGGGAGGCCCGCACCGCCTTCGGCAGCCAGATCAGGCCGGCGATCGCCGCGGGCACCGCCAGCAGCCCGAGCGGCAGCCGCCACGACGAGCCGAAGGCGTCCTCGATCGGCACCGCCAGCCCGGACGAGATGGACGCGCCGCCGCTGACGGCGAGCGTGTACACCGCGGTGACGGTGGTGATCGAGTCGGGATGGTCGCGCTTGATGATGGCGGGCATCGCGATGTTGCCGACGCTGATCGCGATGCCCGCCACCAGGGACCCGGCGAACAGCGGGAAGGGCGCGTCCACGAGCCGCAGCAGCAGCCCGACGATCAGCAGGCCCATCGCAGTGACCAGCAGCGTCTCGCTGCGCGGCGGCCGCCGCAGGAAGGGGGCGAGCAGCCCGTAGGAGCCGAAGAACACCAGGGGCAGCGTGGTGAGCGCGCCCGCGGCCGTCCCGGACAGGTGGAAGGCGTCCTGGATCTCGGTCAGCACCGGCCCGACCGCGGAGATCGCCGGCCGCAGGTTGACCGCGACCAGGACGATCAGCAGCACCGACCCGAGCAGTCCGCCCCGCCGCCCCGTCACCGCCCCTCCCCACCAGCCACCCGACCCCGCCCGGGGCCGGTCGCCTGGGCTTGCCGGGCGTCGGTCGGCTGGGCCTGTCCGGTGCCGGTCGCCTGAGCTTGACCGGCGTCGGATGCTCGTGCCCGACCGTCGGTCGGCTGGGGCTGACCGGCGGTCGTCCGAGCCTGAGCGGCGTCGGTTGCCCGAACTCGCCCGGCGCTGGCTGACGGGGTCGGGCCTGGGGCCGGGTGGGGGGCGTGGTCGCTGGGAGGTGGGGTGGGGTGGGCTAGGAGGGTGTCCAGGACGGCGAGGGTGGGTTCGACGACCGCGGCGGCGGCGCGGGCGGCGGCGTCCGGGTCGGACGCGATGATCGCGTCCAGCACGGCCCGGTGCCGGGCCGGACCAGCCTCCGGCACCTCGTGGTCGAGCCGCACGGCGCGCATCGCCTCGCCGAGCCGGACGATGAAGAACCGCATCGCCTCGATGAGGACCGGGTTGCCGCTCGCCTCGGCGACGCCGAGGTGGAAGCGCGCGTCCGCGGCGCCGAACTCGGCGGCGCCGTGCTCGTCCGCGCCGGTGGCCTCGTCGCGGGCGCGCAGCAGCTCCTCGAGCCGCTCCAGGTCGGCGGCCGTGCGGCGGCGCGCCGCGAGCCGGGCCGCCTGCACGTCGTAGGCGAGCTGCACCTCGAAGACGTCCCGGGCCGACGCGTGCGCGACGCCGCCGAGCAGCGGGCGCGGGTCCGCGCTGCTGCGCACGTAGGTGCCGTCGCCGCGGCGCACCTCCAGCACGCCGCAGTGCGACAGCGCGCGGATCGCCTCGCGGACGGCGGGCCGGCTCACGCCGAGCTGCGCGGCGAGGTCCAGCTCGCCGGGGATGCGCTCGCCCACCGGCCAGGAGCCGCCGCTGACCTGCCGCTGGAGCTGGTCGAGCACGGCGTCGACGGTCGAGCCGCTCGGGACGGGACTCAACGCCACCATGACCTCCCTCTGTAAGATGTCAGACATCTTACGAAATGTCCCTACCCGCCTCCGTGCCGGGGTGGGCCGGAGGCGCCCCGCGGCGCCGCTACGCGCCTCTCGAAGCCGGGTGGGCGGAAGGCAGTCTCGCGCGGCCGTCACGTGCGACCCGCGCGGCCGTCACGTGCGGGCCCGCGGCGCCGCCACGCAGGGGCCCGTGGCGCTGCCACGCAGGGGCCCGTGGCGTGGGGACGTGTGGCTTCGCGGCGGCGTGTGGGGGGCCGGGGCGGTCGGGTGGTTGAAATCCGGACGGGGGGTACCGGTCTGGGGCGAGGAGGTGTCGCCACATGCTCGGCAGTTCCGTTCACATCGGGGACATCTACCTGTACACGATCGGGCCCGTGGTGATCTTCCTGGCGATCGCGGGCTGGCTGGTCCTCACGATCGTGGCGTCCAAGGAGCGCAGGCGGCCGGTGGGCCGGGACCCGCAGATGCCGCACCGCGGCGACGTGACGGGCGGCATCCTGCGCGGCAGCCCGTCGCAGCGCAACCGGCGCGACCCGGCGCTCACCCCCGCCGAGCGGGAGCTGGCGCGGCTGGAGGCCGAGCGCGAGGAGGCCGCGCGCCGGGAGGCCGCCGCGCGCGACGCCGCCGAGCGGGAACGGGCCGCGAGCGCGCGCGCCGCCGCGACGTGGCGCAAGTTCGACCCGCTTCGCTGGATCCACAAGAGGCACGCCGGGAACATCCGCCAGATCAAGTGACGCGCCCCCTCGCCGCGGATCCCCCCGGACGCGGCGCCTGCCGGAACGGCCACCACACCCACCCCCCGGATCGGCAGGCGCCGTCCGAGCCCGCGGCGGCCGCCGAGTCCCCTCCCGGCGCCGTCGCGGGCCCGACCCGCGGGGTCAGAGGCCCCGGGACTGGGAGATCGAGCCGGACGTCGCGAGGGTGAAGGTGCGCATCGACTCGGCGAAGTTCGACAGGTCCCACTCGGCGGGGCCCTCGTACCAGTAGAGGTTGTCGGCGCCCTCGGCGCGCTCGCCGGCGTCCTTGACCGTCTCGGCCCACTTGCCGACGACGTCGAAGACGACCGCGTACGGAAGGAACCGGGAGAACAGGGCGATGCGCTGCTGGGAGGCGGTGTGCTCGGCGTCCGGGATCGCGCCGCGCTCCAGGAACGCGCGGAAGCCGATCGTGTGCGCGAGGACGGTGGAGCCGCGCGCGGTCTTGGCGGGCATGTACTGGCCGCCGTAGGCGAGGGCGGCGCCCGCGATGATCAGCGCGAGGCCGGCGAGCGCCCACTCGGTGGTGAGGGCGAGCGCGACGGTCGCGGCGATGCCGAGGACGGTCAGCGCGATGCCGGACACGGTCCACCGGGACCGGACGGTGTCGGGCCGCCGCGCGAACCAGCCCTGCTTCACCACGTCGTCGTACATCGCGGCGCGGACCTGCGCGAGCTTCGTGGCGAACGTGCCGCCGAGCTCGGACAGCTTCACCGCGTCGCGGGGCGCGCCGTCCCGGCCGGTCATCAGCGCGTCCAGCAGGATCCGCTCGTAGGGGAGCAGGTCGACGACGGGGCGGTCGAGGCGGCGCAGCGTCCAGTCGAGGCGGCCGGTGCGGGCCCGGTCCTCCTCCTCGATCAGCAGGTAGCCGCGGACGGCGAGGTCCACGATCGTCGCGGTCACGTCGATGACGTCGGCCTGCTCGTCGATCAGGGTGCCGATCTGGCCGGGCCGGACGCCGTTCGGCGGCTCGAACTCGGCGCCGACGACCGGGGGCTGGTCGCCGACGGAGGCGTGCTTGCCGACGACGCGGGCGTCGCGCCCGCGCAGCAGGTACAGCGCGGCGACGCCGCCGCCGAGCAGCACCAGCAGGCCGAGCAGGACGCCGCCGGTGACGGCGTTGACGGAGAACGCGGTCGCCACGGTGTGCCGCCGCTCGTAGATCGCGTGGCCGCCGGTGGTGCCGGGCGGGAGCCCGGCGACGACCGTGAGGTACTCGCCGGGCAGCATCTCGCGCTGGCTGTAGACGCCCTGCGT
This sequence comes from Actinomadura montaniterrae, assembly GCF_008923365.1. Lineage (GTDB taxonomy): Bacteria > Actinomycetota > Actinomycetes > Streptosporangiales > Streptosporangiaceae > Spirillospora > Spirillospora montaniterrae. The sequence continues at coordinate 43,171 of NZ_WBMR01000030.1, read as the reverse complement.
GTGGGCGTGGTTGGTGTAGTACTGGGTGCAGCCGATGGTGCTCTTGAGCGGTCCGGCGAAGCAGTTGACGCTGCGGATCATCGCGGTGGCGTCGACGGTCGCGCCGGCCTCGTCGACGGGGACCCGCCAGCCGCCGGCGGCGGGCCAGCGCAGTTCCTCGGCGGAGCCGAGCTGGTCGATGGCGCCGCGCAGGTCGTACTCGAGGACGACGGTGTGCCGGCCGGTGAGCTTGCCGCTTCCGGTCACCTTGACCGTGGTGTCGGTGTCGCCGGTGGACGTGGAGACGCGGGTGGGGCCGCCGTCGGGGCTGGTGGCGCGGAGGGCGCCGAGCTCGTAGACGCGGTCCTGGGTGACGCTCTCGTGGGTGCGTGTCGGGAACGTCCGCCGGAACCCGGAATGCCCGGCGAACTGGTAGACGATGGTCTCCTTGACCCGGATCACGCCGCCCTTGCCGGGGGCGAGGGCCACGTCGTCCTTCAGCACCCGCTCGGCGTCGGCGGCCCGTGCGGGCACGGCCGCGGCGCGCTCGCCCGCCGCCGCCGGACGCTCCGCCGCCCCCGCGGACGCGCAGGTCGCGAGGGCGAGGAGGGAACCGGCCGCCAGCGCGAGCATCACCGGTCGCAAACGACACAACGCCGCAAGAGCAGACATGGCCGCAAATGGTAGCGGGAACGCGTGCGATGATTCTGCGCTATGGCAGGTCACTACCCCCCGCCTCCGCCGGCGCCCCCGTACGGTCCGCCTGCCTACGGTCCGCCGCCGCAGTACCGGTACGTCCCGGCGCGCAGGCCGCCGCGCCGCAGCGCCGGCGGGACGATCGCGGGGATCTTCGGCGGGCTGACGGCGGTCGTCGTCCTCGGGATCCTCGGCTTCTCGCTGTTCGGCGGCGAGGGCGGCATCGGCACGCACGTCCGTTCGGCGGCGCCGCGGACGGCGACGCGCAGCACGGCGACCGACAACAAGCTGTACGCGACGGGCGCGCTGACGCCGGTGCGGTGCGTCCTGCCGCGGCTCGCGCCGGGTCCGGCGTCCATGCGCCGGTTCATGAACGTCCTGAGCGACTGCCTGGACGCGTCGTGGAGCAGGCAGTTCAAGAAGGCCGGGATGCGGTTCGACTCCCCGAACCGGGTGTTCTGGCAGACGCCGGGGTCGAGCCCGTGCGGCAGCTACCCGGCGCCGGGCGCGTCCGCGTTCTACTGCCCGGCGAACAACACGATGTACGTGGGGCTGACGAACGTGGTGGAGACGTCGGGCGGCGAGCCGCTGTCGCACTATGCGGTGTTCGCCCGGGTCGTCGCGCACGAGTACGGCCACCACGTTCAGGATCGGGCGGGCATCCTGCTGTACGGCGACGCGGAGATGGAGAAGGGCGACACCGCGACGCGGACGGAGGCGAGCCGCCGCATCGAGTTGCAGGCGCAGTGCTTCGCCGGGACGTTCCTCGGTTCGGAGCGGGCGACGCTGCCGATGACGCGGGCCCAGTACACCGCGATGATCATCGACGTGCGGGGGCGCGGCGACGAGCGGCTGCCGCCCGACCAGCGCGACCACGGGTCCGGACGGCACTACGCGGGCTGGGTGATCACCGGCTTCAAGGGCCGCGACCTGTCGGTCTGCAACACCTGGACGGTCCCGCCCTCCGACGTCAGCTGACCCCCGCCGGCGTGGAGCTACTCATCGGTAATTGAGTGCGGGTACTCATGCCCGCGGCGCCGCGCCGCCGCAGACTCGTGGCATGTCGAACACCACTCCGCCCGCGCAGTCGGGCAGCGCCGCGTTCTTCGTCCAGGCCGCGATCTCGTTCGCGGTCTCCAGCATCGCCGTCGCCGCCGGCGTGGTCTACCTACCGGTGAGCGCGTGGGTCCGGGCGTTCCTGGCACTCGGCCTGCTGTACGTGATCACCTCGACGTTCACGCTGGCCAAGTGCGTGCGGGATCGCCAGGAGAGCGCGGCGGTCACCAACCGCGTCGACCAGGCGCGGCTCGACAAGCTGCTCGCCGAGCACGACCCCTACGCCAACCCGTCCCTGTGACGCGTGGCCCCGCCCGTCCGTCCGAAGCGCGCAGAGCACCCGGCACCGTCCGCCGGGTGCTCTGTGCGTTTCGGACGGATATCGTCCGCACCCGGGTCCATGACTGTGAGGGGACTCACGGCGGAGTGCTAGCTGTAGTGCTTGCAATAGCAAGCACGATGACGCAGGGTGGAGACATGGCAAGTTCGAAGGTCGGCTCGATCGGGGAGTACATCCGGGAGCAGCGGACGCGGGCGAAGATCTCGCTGCGCCAGCTCGCGGACGTCTCGGGCATCTCCAACCCGTACCTGAGCCAGATCGAGCGCGGGCTGCGCAAGCCGAGCGCCGAGATCCTGCAGCAGATCGCCAAGGGGCTGCGGATCTCCGCCGAGGCGCTGTACGTGCAGGCCGGAATCCTGGAAGAGCGCGAGGCCGACACCGACGTGCAGGCCGCCGTCCGGGCCGACCTCCTCCTCACGGAGCGCCAGAAGCAGGTGCTGCTCGACATCTACGAGTCGTTCCGCAAGGAGAACGAAGCCGCCGGAGTGTTCGGAGAAGCCGGGCACGACACCCCAGAGCAGGATGGAAAGGAAGAGGTCGGATGACGCTGGCCAGCAGTCTCCGCGAGAACAGGGCCGTCTACGCCGTGGCCGGCGCCGGCGACTTCGCGGTGGAGAAGCTCCGCGAGGTCCCCGAGCAGGTGACCCGGTACCAGGGCAAGGCCCGCGAGGCCGCCTCCAAGTACCAGGGCGAGGTGCGCGAGACCGTCGAGCGCTACCGCGGCGAGGTCCGCAAGACCGTGGACCGCTACCGCGACGAGGTCGACGCGAAGGACCTGCCGGGCGCCGCGGTCGCGTACGTGACCCACGTCGGCACCCGCACCGTCGAGTTCATCGACGAGCTCACCGAGCGCGGCAAGCGCGTCGTGCACCGCGAGGCCGCCGAGGTCGCCGCGATCGCCGAGGCGGACGAGAAGCCCGCCCCGAAGGCGCGCGCCGCGCAGCCGAGGAAGGCCGCGCCGCAGGCCCGCTCCGCCAAGAAGAGCGACGCCTGACACGCACCCGCCTGAGCAGCGGTTTCAGGGCCCGTCCGGGAACACCCGGGCGGGCCCTGACGTCTTTGACAGTGAACGGGCCCGCCCCGCGCGGCCCGGGAGCGCGGGATCGGGACCGGTCCCCGCGGATCCGGGCCCAGGCGGGCCGGGCCGCATAAGGTTGGGACGCAAGTGTGCGCGACGCGAGGGTCGCCGTCCGAGACGAGCGGGAGTGCTGATCACCGATGGCGGACTTCAGTGTGCTGGACTACTTCTTCTGGCTGCTGCTGATCATCGCGTTCGTGATGGAGGCCTGGGCGCTGATCGACGCGCTGACCGTGCCGCAGGGCGCGTACGCGGCGGCGAGCAAGCAGAGCAAGAAGCTCTGGATGATCATCCTGATCGTCGCGGCGGTGGTCGGCGGCGCGTACGCGGCGGTGCCCTACGCGCTCGGCGTGCACCCGATCGCGCTGTTGCTGAACATCCTGCCGGTCGCCGCGTTCATCGCGGGGGCCGTCTACCTCGCCGACGTCCGGCCGGCCGTCGCCCCGTTCAAGAAGCGCGGCGGCGGGCGCGGCAGCACGAACATGGGCCCGTACGGCCCCTGGTGAACCGGCCGCGCGCGTGGCGGCGGGCGTTCTAGGGTGATCGCATGAGCGCGGAGACCCTGGGGCGGACGACCCGGCTGGAACTGGACGATCAGGCGCTGCGCGAGTGGGAGGCCGTCGTCCTGGACGCGGGCCCGGACGGGATCGTCCTGGACCGGTCGGCGTTCTATCCGGGCGGCGGCGGGCAGCCGCCGGACCACGGCGTCCTGCTGTGGCAGGGCGTGCAGACGCGGATCGCGGGCGTCCGCAAGGGCGACGACCTGGTGCTGATCCCGGCGGAGGACGACCCCGTCCCGCCGGTCGGCGCGGTGGTGCGCGGTGCGGTCGAGGACGCGCGCCGCACCGCGCTGATGCGCACCCATTCGGGGCTGCACCTGCTGTGCGGGGTGGTGTTCCGCGACTACGGCTGCCTCGTCACGGGCGGGAACATGGAGCCGCTGACGGCGCGGATGGACTTCGACCTGCGCGAGGTGCCGCCGGGGTTCAAGCAGGCCGTCGAGGACGCCTGCAACAAGGAGATCGAAGCGGACCGGCGGATCGACGTGCGGACGCTGCCGCGCGACGAGGCGTTCGCGATCCCCGACATCATCCGGACGGCGACGAACCTGGTCCCGCCGGAGGTCCAGGACGTCCGGATCGTCGACATCGTCGGGCTCGACACGCAGGCGGACGGCGGCACGCACGTCGGGTCGACGCGGCAGATCGGCCGGATCACGGTGGCGAAGGTGGAGAACAAGGGGCGCGGCTTCCGCCGCCTCCGCATCAAGGTCGAGGACTAGCGCGGCGAGGAGCGAGGGCCCGCGCGAGGCCGGCGGGCCAGGAGGTACAGGCCGGGAGGTACGGGCCGGGCACCGGGGGCGGGCGCCTCCGCTCCCGGTGCCCGGCGTTCTAGGGGGACGGCTCGTCCCAGGGGCGGTTCAGCGCGTCGACGGTGGTCAGGCCGTTCTCCACGATGGTGACGGCGCGGTCCAGGGCCGTCCGCATGGAGAGCGGGTCGTAGCCGTGGCGCCGGCAGTGCACCACGACGGCCTGCATCCCGCCGACGGCGACGCCCGCCGCGGCGACGGCGTCGATCTCGTCGATGCCGGGGCACAGCTCGCGTAGGAGACCCTCGATCTTCTCCTGGGTGTCGGTGAGGCGCTGCAGCGCGCGCGCCTGCAGGCCGGGGCGTTCCAGGATCAGCGCTATCTGGACGGCCCCGTACTCGCCGTGCTCGCTGACGATCGCCTCCAGGACGTCGACGACGCAGCGGCGGATCGCCTCCAAGGGGGTCTCGCCGGGCTCGCGGGTGGCGAGCCGTTCGGCGACCTCGCCGAGCCGGTCGTCGACCTCGGCGAAGACGACGTCCTCCTTGCTCGGGAAGTAGCCGAAGAACGTGCGGGGCGCCACGTCGGCGGCGGCCGCGATGTCGGCGATCGTCGTCTCCTCGTAGCCGCGCTCGGCGAACAGCCGCAGCGCGGCGGACGCGATGGCGTGCCGGGTGCGGCGCTTCTTGCGCTCGCGCAGGCCGGTCCGCTCGTCCATGTGACGGACGTTACCATGACTGCAAAGTTGCATCTATTGCAAATATGCACGGAGACGTGCTGTTCTGCGAGCATGGCCGGTTTTCTGGACGCTCTGGGGCGTTTCTGCGTGCGCCGGCGGCGCACCGTCTTCGAGCTCTGGTTCGCGCTGATGCTCGGCGCCGGCGTCCTCGGCCTCACCCACGGCGGCATGTTCGTCCAGCAGAGCAGCCTGCCCGGCACCGAGACGCAGCGGGCCGTCGACACCCTCGCGCAGGACTTCCCGTCGCAGACCGGGCCCACCGCGACCGTCGTGTTCTCGCAGACGCCCGAGGCGAGCCCGGCGGACTGGCGCGTCGCCCTCACCATCGGCCAGTCGATCGAGAACATCGGCAAGCTCGACCGGGTCGCGTTCGTCCAGAACCCCTACGTCCCCGGCATGGGCGGGCTGAAGGACGACAAGGCCGTCGTCGTCCAGCTCAACTTCAAGGGCACGATGAGCGAGCTCGGCGCCGCCGACCTCGACCGCCTCCACGAGGCCGTCGAGCCCGCCAGGATGACCGGGCTGGACGTCAGGTTCGGCGGCATCGCGGCGATGATCCTCAACCAGCCGAAGAGCGGGCCGCAGGAGGCCACCGGGATCGTCCTCGCCCTGCTCGTGCTGCTGCTCGCGTTCGGGTCGTTCCTCGCCGCCGGCATCCCGATCGTCGTGTCGCTGTGCGGGCTCGCCGTCGCCTACTCGCTGATCCACTTCGGCGCGTCGCTGTTCCAGATGGCGCCGACCGCGCCGATGGTCGCCGCGATGCTCGGCCTCGGCGCCGGCATCGACTACGCGCTGTTCATCGTCACGCGCTACCGGCAGCAGCTCGCCGACGGCGACGACGTCGAGACGGCCGTGGGCCGCGCCATGGCCCATTCCGGCCACGCCGTCGTGTTCGCCGGCGGGACGGTCGTCTTCGCGATCTGCGGGCTGTTCCTGTCCGGGATCGCGTTCATCGGCCGGATCGGGCTCGCCGCCGCCATCGCCGTCGCGATCATGGTGGTGGCCGCGCTCACCCTGCTGCCCGCCGTCCTCGGCGCCCTCGGCCCCCGCATCGACCGGTTCCGGCTGCCGCGCGTGCGCCCCGACCGCTCGTCCGCCCGCTGGACGGCGTGGGGCCGGCACGTCGACCGGCACGCCTGGCCGTACGCGATCGTCGCGACTCTCGTCCTGCTCACCCTCGCCGTCCCGACCCTCAGCCTGCGGTTCGGCGTCATGGCCGACAGCATGTCGTCCAAGAAGATGGAGGCGCGGCAGGCCTACGACATCGTCGCGCGGGAGTTCGGCGCCGGCCACTACAGCCCGTTCGTCGTCGTCGCGAAGGCGCCCGGCCCGGAGCGGACCGTCAAGCGCAAGGCGCCGGTCGTGAAGGGACCCGAGGGTCTCGGCGGCCTCACCGGCCCGCCGCCCCCGGAACAGGCCGCGCCCGCCGCGCCCGCCGTGAAGGGCGCCCCCGACCTCAGCAAGAAGCCCGACAAACAGGCCACGCTCATCGCGCAGGAGCTCAAGCAGCGAATCTCCGAAGTTCCCGGCGTCGTCTCCGTCGGCGAGCCCGTCGTCACCGGCACCACCGCGATCCTGACCGTCGTGCCCCGCGACGCCCCGCACGAGCAGTCGACCACCGACCTCGTCCACCGGCTCCGCGACGTCGCGATCCCCGCCGTCCGCGACGCGCACCCCGGCGCGAAGGTCTACCTCGGCGGCGAGAACCCCGCGATCATCGACATCGCCGACACCGTCGGCTCCCGGATGAAGTCCGTCGTCATCGCGGTCGTCGGCGTCGCGCTGCTGCTGCTGGTCATCGCGTTCCGGTCCATCGTCGTCCCGGTCAAGGCGGCGCTGATGAACCTGCTGTCGATCGGCGCCTCGTTCGGCGTCGTCACCGCCGTGTTCCAGTGGGGCTGGGGGGTCCACCTGCTCGGCGTCGACCAGGCCATCCCGATCATGTCGTTCGTGCCGCTGTTCATGTTCGCGCTGATCTTCGGGCTGTCCATGGACTACGAGGTGTTCCTGCTGTCGCGGATCAAGGAGGAGTACGAGCGGTCCGGCGACCCGCACGAGAGCGTGGTGATCGGCATCGGCGCCACCGCCCGGCTGATCACCTCCGCCGCGCTCATCATGATCTTCGTGTTCGCCGGGTTCGTCCCGCAGCCGGACCCGACCGTCAAGATGATGGCGCTCGGCCTCGCCGTCGCCGTCGCGGTGGACGCCACGATCGTCCGGCTCGTCCTCGTCCCCGCGCTGATGAGCCTGCTCGGCCACGCCAACTGGTGGTGGCCCGGCCGCGGCCGCCCCGTCCCGCCGCCACCCCCGCCCGCCCCGGCCCCCGTCGCCGAGCAGCTCGAACTGGAAGCCATCCCATGATCGCTGCGGCATGTCGGACGCGGCCGCTACCGTTCCGGCATGATCGACCGTCCCACCGAGAGCTGGCGCCGGCTCGGCACGCGTCCCGAGACCTTCCTGGCGCGGGTCGACCGGGCGCTGCACGCGTTCGAGGCCGAGCTGACCGCCGCGGACATCACCTCCGACGAGGCCGTCATGGCCGCCGTCGAGCACGTCGTCGTCGCGCTGAACGACGTCGACGGCACCGACGGCGCGGACTTCGACACGATCGACCGCGAAGAGCTCTGCGAGTACATCGACCGCGCGCTCCGCGGCGCCGGCGTCGACGTCGAGGCGCTGGCGCGCCGGCAGGGCCTCGACCCGGCCGCCCTCACGGATCGGTGGCGGGACTGGTGAGCGGGCGGCGATGAATTCCGGGTGGCCGGGCAGTCTGCCCTGGTAGTGACCCACCGACGAGCGTCAGGAGCGGGGAGACATGGGGAAGATCAGCACATGCCTGTGGTTCGACGGCCAGGCCGAGGAGGCGGCGAGGTTCTACACGTCGCTCGTGAAGAACTCGCGGATCACCGACATCGTGCCGTACGGCGAGGTCGGGCCGGGCGAGACGGGCTCGGTCATGCTCGTGCTGTTCGAGCTGGACGGGCAGCGGTTCATGGGCCTCAACGGCGGGCCGCAGTTCCACTTCGACGAGGCGGTGTCCGTCCACGTCACCTGCGACTCGCAGGAGGAGATCGACGAGCTGTGGGAGAAGCTCACCGCGGACGGCGGTGAGGAGGGCCCCTGCGGGTGGCTGAAGGACAGGTACGGGCTGTCCTGGCAGATCGACTCCCGGGCGCTGCACGAGATGATCACCTCGCCGGACCAGGAGGCGGCGGCCCGGGCGACCAAGGCGATGTTCGCCATGAAGAAGCTGGACGTCCAGGCGCTGCAGGACGCCTTCGACGGCAAGGCCTGACCGCGAGCCCGGGCGCGGGGCGCGGGGCAGGTGCCCGCGCCCCTTGGGGCCCGGCGTCACTCGGACGTCGCGGGGAAGCCGTGGGCGCGGGAGCCCGCGACGGCGACGAAGGCGGGGACCAGGAGCAGGAGGACGCTCCAGGGCAGGGACGCCGTGCCGAGCGCGTCGAGCAGGACGCCGCCGATGATCCCGCCCGCGGCCATGGCGACGTTCCACAGGGTGACCAGCATGGCCTGGGCGGCATCCGCGTGGGTGCCGCCGGCGTCGGCGGCGGCCGTCTGGAGCAGCGTGGGAACGCCTCCCCAGCCGAGGCCCCACAGCACCGCCGCCAGGTAGACGAGCACCTCGGTGCCGTCCGTCGCGCCGAGGACGCCGGCGGCGGCGCCGACCAGCAGGACGCTGGCGATGGTGAGGGCGCGCAGCCGCCGGTCGATGTGCGCGCCGGTGAACCAGATGCTCGCCAGGGAGGCGATCCCGAAGGCGAGGAGGACCAGGTCGGTCGAGCCGCCCATGCCCGCGTGGTCGAGGAAGGCGGCGATGTAGGCGTACAGGATGGTGTGCGCCAGGACGAAGACGAGCGTGACGAACAGGACCGGCGCGACGCCCGGGACGGCCAGCGCCCGCAGCATCCCGGGCCGCTCCTGCGCGCGCTGCCCCGGATGGTCGGGGACGGCCGCGAGGATCCAGGCGAGCAGCACGAGCGTGAGACCCGTCATGATCAGGAACGGGGCCCGCCAGCCGAGCGTCCGGCCGAGGAACGTCCCGGCGGGGACGCCGAGGGAGAGGGCGATCGGGATGCCGGACATGGCGATGGCGACCGCTTTGCCCTGGAGGTTGGCCGGTGCCATGCGGCGGGCGTACCCGGCGAGCAGCGCCCACGCGAGCCCGGCGGCGACGCCGGCGACGAACCGGGCGATCAGGGTGAGCGGGTAGTCGGACGAGACGGCGGTGACCGTGTTGGCCGCGGCGAACCCGGCCATGGCCGTCAGGAGCAGCCGCTTGCGCCGCCATCCGGCGGTGGCGGCGGTCAGCGGGATGGCGGTGAGGGCGGTGCCGGCGGCGTAGACCGTCACCGCCTGGCCCGCCGCGGACTCGCTGACGTGCAGGCCGCCGCTCATCGCGGGGAGGACGCCGGCGGGGAGCGTCTCGGTCAGGCTGGTGATGAAGACGGCTGTGGCCAAGGCCGTCAGCGCGGCCATGGGTAGTCTCTCGTTGTGGACGCGCGCCCGCGGATCGGCGGGCCGGCCGATGCTCTCGGTGGTCATGGCGGGTATCGTCAAACCCTCACATCCATGTGAAGGTCAAGGCGGCATCGCGTGAGGTGGGTCATATGCGCATCGGGCGGCTTTCCGAACTGACCGGCGTCTCGCGCCGGCTCCTGCGCTACTACGAGGAGCAGGGCCTGATCGTCTCGGAGCGCTGCGCGAACGGCTACCGCGACTACGACGAGCGGAGCGTGGACCGCGTCCTGCAGATCCGCGGGCTGCTGGACGCGGGGCTGCCGACCCGCATCATCAAGCAGATCCTGCCCTGCCTGGACAAGCCCCGGCGCATCGTCTTCTCCGACGCCACGCCGGAGATGATCGCGACGCTGGAGGCCGAGCTCGACCGCATGAGCCGGCGGATCGAGTGCCTCGCCCGCAACCGGGACGCGATCGCCGAGTATCTCGGCGAGGTCCGCGCCCACGCCCGAGCCGGGGCGGCCTGAGCCGCACGCTCGCTCCCTGATGTTGGCACGACCAACGAATAGCCATATAGTTGGCTACACCAATGTTGGTTGTTCCAACGGAATGAGGTCACCATGCCCACGGACGCGCCGGCCGCCGACCGGATCGAGATCGCCGACCTGTTCACCCGCTTCGCCCGCCTGCTCGACGAGGGTCGCTGGGACGACGCCGGAACCGTCTTCACCGACGACGTGGCGGTCCACTCGCCGCGCGGCGGCGAACTCCGCGGCCTCGACAAGGTCGTCGGCTTCATGCGGCAGAGCGAGGTCGAGGGGCAGCGCACCCAGCACACCACCACCGACCTGCTGGTGGACATCGACGGCGACCGGGCGGCCGCCTCGTCCAACTCGATCGTGTACTACTACCGCGACGGTCAGGCCCCCCACTTCACCGGCGGCCTGCGCCAGCACTGCACCGCGGAACGGACGCCCGCGGGCTGGCGGCTCAGCGAGGTCCGTATCGTCCCCGCCTGGATCCGGGAGAGCTAGGCGTCCGCCGGATCGCCGGGCGGATGCTGGAGGAACCAGTCCACGATGCCCGGCATCCGCGGCTCGAAGGCCCCGGGCACGGAGATGTTGAGCGCCCCCGCCCGCTCGTCCGTGCGGTTCTGGAAATCGTGGGGCGTGCCGCCGGGGGCCAGCACGAACGACCCCTTGGGCGCGTCGATCCAGCGGCCCCCGACGAAGAAGGTCATCGTGCCGTCGAGGACGTAGAAGACGTCGTCCTCAGGATGCACGTGGGCGCCCGGCCCCGTGGTGTGCGGCTCCATCCACCACTCCGAGATCGAGTAGCGGTCGGCCGTCTCCGCTCCGTCCGCCTTGAACACCGCGTTGATGCGGCCCATGTCGTAGTGGCGCCCCTCACCGGGCGCACGGCGAACGGGGAGCCGCTCGTCCGAGTTCGTCGTCATGCCCCGGACGCTAATCACCGCAGCCCGCCCGGGTCTTGGACGAATGGGAACCGCTCGCTCTCGCGAGCGGTTATCCACAATTCGGGATCGATGGATACCGGGGGTAAATAGGGCAGTAGGCCATGTGCAGGTTCCACGGGCCGCCCGCGAGAGTTCAGACGTGGGGTCTGCAGCGGCTCGGTGCGACCCCCGGCCGATGTCGTCGGGTGCGACCGGAGGCCGGGTCGTTCTCTGCCATAGTGGCTGGATGCGCAAGGTGCACATCGAGGCACGGCCTGATCATCTGCTGCGGCTGGCCAGGTTGAGGGATCCGCTGGGTGCCGTGACCGAAATGATCTGGAACGCCCTGGATGCCGAGGCTTTCTCGATCGTGGTCGAGGTTGACGTCAACGAGCTCGGCGGCGTCGAGTACGTCAGCATCTCGGATGACGGGCACGGCATGCCCAACGCATCCTGCGCGACCTATTTCGGCGGGCTCGGCGGCTCCTGGAAGAGCACTGCGAAGGTCTCTCCGAACCTCAAACGGGGGCTGCACGGCCACAGCGGTCAAGGCCGGTTGCGGGCCTTCGCGTTGGGCGAGCAGGTCCGCTGGGTGACCACAGCGGTCAGTGCCACCGGGCAACGGGAACGCACTGCCATCAGCGGGTCGATCGACTCTCCTGCGGACTTCACCGTCTCCGACGCCGAACCGGTCGGGAGCGACGTACCGATCGGTACGCGGATGGAGGCGTCGGTGCCCGCCGACTTCGTCGGTCGGCTGACCGAGTCCGGAACGCGCGACCAGTTGACGTCCGTGTTCGCCCCGTTCCTGGCCGCCAACCCGGACGTGACCATCACGTACATGGGTGAGGTACTCGACCCGTCGACCGTCTGGGCGCACACGGCCGAATATCAGGTGGCCGCACCGGCGGCCGGTGAAGGGCTCGCCCCCAGTCCGGTGCTCCGGGTCATTGAGTGGCCTCACGACGTCGGACGCGTCTTGGCCCTGTGTGACCCGCGTGGTGTGGTGCTCGCCGAGCGGCCCGCCGCGATCCAGGCCCCCGGTTACCACTTCACCGCCTACCTGCTCTGGGACGGGTTCAGCGATCGGCGTGACACCCTGAAGCTGGCAGAGATGGACGAGGAGCTCGTCGGACTCACCGATGCGGCCCGTGACCGGCTCAGGCACCACTTCCGGGAGCGGGACCGAGAGCGGCGCGCTCGGCTGATACAGGAATGGAAGAACGAAGACGTCTACCCGTACCACCGCGAGCCCTCGGAGCCTGCGGAAGCGGTCGAGCGCCAACTCTTCGACGAAGTCGCCACGACGGTGTCGCGCAGATTGCCGAAGGCCGCCCAAGGACGGCGCACCACATTGCGTCTGCTGCGCGAGATCATCGCGCACGACCCGAGTGGTCTCTACCCGGTGCTCGACGAACTGTTCCGGCTTCCGCAGTCAGAGCAGGACGAACTGCGCCGGCTACTCCAACGCACCAGCCTGTCCGACATCATCAGGGCTACCACCGAGGTCACGTCACGACTGGACTTCATCGCCGCGCTCAAGAAGATGGTCTTCGATCCCGAGAGCAGTAAGACGGTCAGGGAGCGAAGCGAACTCCACAAGATACTGGAGCGAGAGACGTGGGTGTTTGGTGATGCTTACGCGCTGATGGTCAGCGATCGCAGCCTCGACAACGTCCTGCTCCGTCATCTACAGGAGTTGGGACGGAGTCCGGTCCCGCAGCAACTCGGCCCGGTCCGCCGGGAGGACGGCCGGGTCGGCATCGTCGACTTGATGCTGGGCCGTGCCTTGCGCGGCTCGGCAGGCCGGGAACATCTCGTCGTCGAGCTGAAGGCACCAACCGTCAAGATCGGCCAGAACGAGGTCGGCCAGATCAAGAGCTACGCACAAGCCGTGGTGAGCGATCCGCAATTCACCGATGCCAGGGTTCGCTGGGACTTCTGGGTCGTCTCGACGACGATGGACGACGTCGTCCGCCGCGATGCCACCTCCCCGAACCGTCCGCCCGGCTGCATCGCCGAATGGGACGGCGGTGTCCGGATCTGGGCGCGCACGTGGAGCGAGATCATCGACGACTGCGAGGACCGGCTGCATTTCTACCGCGACAAGCTCAACCACGACCCGGCCACGGACCACGCGTTGGAGTACCTCAGGCGCGTGCACTCCTACGTTCCGGCGCCCACGCCCTGAGGCCCCGCTGGACGCTGCAGATCAACCACCCCATCGTGCCTTCCGTGATGACGAGTGGCTTCGCGCAACGCCGGGTGTGGACGGCGCCGACCCGACTGCACCGCACCAGCGAGGCCAGGCTCGGTTAGAAGTTCACGATGGCTTCGGTCAGGTGCCGGAAGTCGCCGCGGCTGAGGACGAGCATCGGGCCGTCCGGATCCTTGCTGTCCCGAACCGCCACGACACCCGTCCCGTCCGCCACCTCAACGCAGTTGTCGTTCTGCACAGTGCTCCGCGACGCCTTCCGCCAGCCTGGCTCAGAACCCGCCACCATGGCGACCTCGACGCAGTTGTCTCCTGACTCGTTGCTTCGCCGCGTCTTGCGCCAGACCAGCTCGGACCTCGGCACCACCGCGAGTTCGAGGCAAGCGTCGCCTGACTCATTGCTGTGGCGCGCTTTGCGCCAGGTCAGCGCGGACCTCGGGAAGGAGGCGAGTTCGATGCAGTTATCACCTTGCTCGCTGCTGTAAGAGGATCTGCGCCAGGCGACGTCACCCAATTCCAACACCTCGCCAATGCAGGAGAAGGTCTTACGTGCAGGCTAGATGTTTTTGAGGGTCTCGGCCAGGTGTCGGAAGTCGCTGCGGCTCACGATGATTTTGGGGCCGTTGGGGTCCTTGCTGTCACGGAGCGCGACGACGTTCGGGACGCCTGCAACCTCAACACAGTTGTCACCCTCCGCCGTGCTGCGCGTAGCCTTACGCCATACCGCCTTGCTCAGGTCCATCGCTCTTCGACCACCTTTCTGATCAGCGCTCGGGTAGCTCTCACATCGAGTGCTTCCGCCTGAAGGCTAGCGAACCTCTCGGTCAGGTTGGCAAGATCTTCTGGGTTTACGCTTGTCATCCCTCCTGTCCCGGTGACGAGATACGCAGCGTCACTACGATCCGCCTGGGTGGCGATGGCGAAGGCTGCACGCGCATCCTCCACGTAGACAGTGGGAAGCACTTGAAGTCGCATTCCGGGGTGCTCTGAAAGCTTGAGTAGGTACTCGAGTTGCTCGCACATGACCGCAGGCGTTCCCACTTGTCTATAAAGGACACTTTCTTCGAGTACTACGAATATTCTCGGGGTGGGGTCGCTCATGACATGGGCCTGCCTATTGAGGCGTGTACTCAAAATGTCCGGATCTTTGATGATTGCCCGGGAGTAGGCTTCCGTCTGGAACAGTCCGTTGACGATGTGGGTCTCGTAGACGCGGATGAGGTTGGCCGTTGACTCGGCCTTCGGGAAGTTGACGAAGTACGCGGCGTACTTGATGGACTTCATCTTCTCCAGCAACTCGTGCCACGCCCGGATGATGTCCCCGTCGGCCTGGAGGGCGTTGTCCAGGCGCGTGGCGAAGTCGAGGCGGCATCGGGTCTTGCCAAGTTCGACGTGGCCGATGTACGCGCGGGTGACGTTCGTCAGGGCGCCCAGTTCGGCCTGCTTGAGTCCCGCGGCTTCGCGCAATCTCCTGACCTCGGCGCCGAACGACTGGAGTTCCGGAGTGCGCATCCTGTTTTCGATGGTGGAGGCCATGACGATCTTCCTTACGGGGGGAGCAATCGAGGTGCTAGTAAAAGCAACCCGATTGAGAGTGTTCTTGAAGTCGCCTGTCATCGTACGAGTTTCTGTGGCCTCATGGTGTTCGTTCGATAACAGAGAGTGATTTAGGGCGGGATCTGCCGATTCGTGGTGTGGGCCGTCCGAGGTCGCTGTCGTTCTTGAAGGGCGTACGCCGATGGCAGCAGCAGCATCCATGCCGGAGTCGCCGGCTCTCGTGCTGGCACCGACCGATCAGGCGCCGGGACAAGCGCGCCGCTTCCTCGTGAAGCGGTTCCGGGAGCTGGGGATCGCGGAGACCTACGTCGGCCGCATCGTGGTTACCGAGCTGGTCACCAACAGCTACAAGCACGTGGGGTTCGGGCACATCGTCGTCCGTGTCCTACCGGACGTGCGGGACGGGCTCGTGCGGATCGAGGTCTGGGACCAGGGGGCGGGCACGCCCGAAGTCCGCCCGGAGAACCACGACGCGACAAGCGGGCGGGGGCTGCTGATGCTGGCGCAGCTGGTGCAGGACTGGGGCGTCCGGCCGCTCGTCGAGGAGGGGAAGGTCGTATGGGCGGCCTACGCGCCTTGAGGTCGTGCGTCCTGCGGCGGCGCACCGGGCGTCGTGCGGCCGCGACGCACCATCTCGATCTGCTCGCCGTCGCCGTTCTCGCGAAGGGCTACCGGTTCGTCGAGCTTTACCGCGCCGAGGAGCTGCCGGCCCGGCCGCTGCTGTTGTGGGTGTTCGCGTTCGGTCGCGGGCACCGGCATGTGCGGTTGGCGGTCGGTGTCCACGCCACGTCCGGCGGAACGTGGGGCTACTTCGAGGACGTGGGCGGTGGGCGCCGCTTTCTCGCGCGCTGCGGTGACGTGGAAGCGGCGGCCGTGCGGGTGGACGCCGTCCTGAAACACCGCATGTTCCCGTCCACCTGGTAATCAGAGGCCTGAATTGCCGGTTTCGGGGCCGGGTTTTCCCTGGGTTTCGTGGCCGGTTGTGGGCAGGGGAACGGATCGGCTAGCCGAAGTGCCTAGCGTTTCGGCATGGTCGTGTTCTCCCATGAGTGGGCCTTGGTGGACGTGGAGACGTCCGGGTTCCGGGCCCTCCAGCACAGGGTGCTCTCCATTGCCGTGGCGACGGTCGGAAAGGACGGGAGGCCGGGGGAGGAGTTCTCGACGCTGCTCGATCCGGGATGCGATCCGGGGCCGGTGCACATTCATGGGCTGACGGCCGATCGGTTGAAGGGATCGCCAAAGTTCGGAGACGTCGCCGAGCGGGTCGCGGAAATGCTCGAAGGACGGGTCCTCGTGGCGCACAACGCGCCTTTCGACTACGGGTTCCTCGCCCAGGAGTTCACGCGGGCGGGCAAGAGCCTCCCGGTGCAGGCGAGGCTGTGCACGCTCGCGCTGAACCGGCGCCTGGCCCCGGCGACGTCCGACCTGAAACTCGCCACCCTGGCCGCGCATTACGGCGTGCGGATGGGGCAGGCGCACGACGCGAGGGAGGACGTCCGGGCGCTCGCCGGGGTGCTGCGGGGGTCGCTCGACGAGGCGGCGCGGCTGGGGGTCCGGCTGCCGCTGGTGACGTGCCCGCCCAAGCAGAACGCCGGGCAGGACCGCGTGTATCCGCCGTCCGCTCCGAAGGTCCGTTGCGCGTTCACGTGTCCGGGACGGCTGGAAGACGGCGCGCCGCTCGTTCAGGGGATGAAGGTCGCCATTACCGGGGAGACGGACGTTCCGCGTGAGGAACTCGTCGCGCGGTCCGTGGCTGCCGGGCTGAACGTCACGTCGTCGGTCAGCCGGTTCACCAGCGTGCTCGTGACCAATAACGGCGGGTCCGGGACGGCCAAGGCCCGCAAGGCGCGGGAGAACGGTGTCCCGGTCATCGGCGAGCGCACTTTCCTGCGGTTGCTGGACGATGTCCGTCCCGGCATCGCGCATGGTGAACCGCGTCCCGCCGTCGAGCGCGCGCCGGGGTCCCCGCAGCCCGAGATCGTGCGGCCGGTGAAAGCCGCTGCCCCGGAGAAGCCGTTGGACGGGCGGCGGGTGCTGGTGCTCGGCGGGACGCATCCGCGGGCGTCCAGCGCGCGAAGCCGGGTCGTGGAACTGGGAGGGGCGGCGGCGATCAACCTTTCGGCAAGCGTCACCGACGTGGTCGCCCTCGACGGCGGCGACCGCCGCATGGAGCGGGTCGCGAGGCTGGAGCTTCCCGTCCACGAGGAGGGCTGGCTGGAGGCGCCCGAGCGCGGGCCGGTGCGCGCGGGGCCACGGGTCCTGCCGCGCGGCGGCGCCGTCGACCTGCCGCAGGGCGGGCGGTGGACGGTCGAGGCGTCGTGGGTGCGGCACTTGTCCTGCGAGGTCGACGTGGTGGCGTTCGCGCTGGACGAGGACGGCCAGGTGTCCGGCGACGAGGACTTCGTGTTCTACAACGCGGCCGAGACGCCGGACGGGTCGGTGCGGCTGGTGGCGGACGGCCCGGCGGAGCAGCAGATCGTCGTGGATCTCGCGGCGCTGCCGGAGGCTGTGCGGAAGGTCACCGTCGCGGCCGCGATCGACGGCGACGCGACGTTCGGCGAGCTGGGCGCCGTCGAACTGGTGGTGGGGCCGGACGACGCGGAGAGCGCGTTCGTCCAGGCGACGCTGGACGCGGGGACCAGCGAGCGGACGATGCTGCTCGCGGAGCTCTACCGGCGCGGCGGCGTGTGGCGGCTGCGGGTGGTCGGCCAGGGGCACGAGTTCGGGCTCGCCGGGCTGGCACGCGGGTTCGGGGTCGACATCGAGGAGTGATCCCTGCTCGGGGCAAGGTTCACGGGACGGAGGGTGAGGGTTTCGTGGACGTTTCGGGCATGTCGGGCCGGAGCGGGTAGACCTGGGTTCGTGCAGGTGAGCTATGTGAGCGAGGCGACCCCGGGACGGCCGAACGAGGACTTCGTCGCGGCGGGGCCGGGGTGGGTCGTGCTGCTGGACGGGGCGACGGCGCCGCCGGGGGTGGACAGCGGCTGCGCGCACGACCCGGCGTGGCTCGTGCGGCGGCTCGGCGGGCAGATCGCGGCGCGGATGGCGCTCGAGGACGGCAAGCCGCTGCCGGACCTCGTCGCCGAGGCGATCAAGGTGACGGGGGAGGCGCACACCGGAACGTGCGACCTGGAGAACCCGGACAGCCCGTCCGCGACGGTGTCGCTGCTGCGGCGGCGCGGCGGCGCGGTCGAGTGGTTCGTGCTGGCGGACTCGCCGATCGTGCTGGACGTGGGGGAGGTCCGGGTGATCCGGGACGACCGGGTCGACCGGCTGCCGAGCTACACCCTGGAGTCCGTCCGGACGTCGCGCAACAGCCCGGGTGGGTTCTGGGTGGCGAGCACGAAGCCGGAGGCGGCGTACGAGGGGCTGACCGGCGAGGTGCCGGTCGCGGGGCTGCAGCGGGCGGCGGTGCTGAGCGACGGCGCGTCCCGGCTGGTCGAGCGGTTCGGCCGGCTGGACTGGGACGGCCTGCTGCGCGTGCTGGACGACGAGGGCCCGCGCGAGCTCGTCCGGCGGACCAGGGCCGTCGAGGAGTCGGAGACGTTCGCGCGCGGCAAGCGCTACGACGACGCCACCGCCGTCCTGGTCCGTTTCTAGGGCGCGGTCAGCGGGTCGCCGGAGCGATGTGCGGCCACCAGGACGCGAGGTCTTCGGGGAGGTGCATGCCATCGACGTGGAGGGTCGCGGGCATGCGGGGGAAGCGGCGGCCGGCGGGGAAGGTGCGGTTGTAGGACGGCGGGTCGAGGACGACGACGCGGGTCCCGTTGACGGCCGGGATGTCGGCGGGCACGCTCTCGTTGTAGATCCACTCGCCGTGGGCGTCGACGAGGTTCCACGGGCTGGAGACGATCGGCGGGCCCGGCGGGACGTCCGCGTCGAGGAAGCACGCGACGATCTCGGGCGGGGGCGGGGTGCCGGGCATGCAGCCGGGACGTCCGATGAGGGCGCCGCCGAGCAGGACGTGCAGCTGGAAGTTGTCGCCGATGCCGCCGACGGTGACCGTCCAGCCGTGCCGGGTGGCGCGGTCCAGGACGAGGATGCGCTCGCCGTCCAGCACCCGCAGCAGCGCCTGGACGTGGTCCATGTGCGGGAGGTACTCGGCGGCCTTCCCGGCGGCGAACGCGCGGAAGTCGCGGTCGTCCAGGCCGGTCCGGGTGGCCGGGGACGTCTGCAGGACGGTGCTGGACGCCATCGCGAACTGCGGCAGCGCGAACCACGACATCATCGCGGTCACGGTGCCGTCGCCGAGCACCGGCCGGACGGTGTCGAAGACCTGCTGGGAGGGCTGCCCCTCCTCCATGTCGGGCGGCTTGCCGCCGGTCGCCTCCGTCCAGGCGTTGCCGAAGGCGAGCGCCGCGGCGGTCGCCTCGGTGAGCCGGTGGACGATCGCGCGGCCGACCGGGTCGGGGTCGGCGCCGTCCTCGATCCAGGCGCCGGACACCACCGCGAGCCACCCGCCGAGGTTCACCGGCGCCTCGGCGATGCCCTCCGCCATCCGGGGCAGCGCCGCCGCCTTCGCGCCGATGGAGGCCGTCTGCGCCTCGCGCATCAGCCGGGGGAGGAGATCACTGAAGGACCGGTCCTCGACGAGCGCCGCACGGACGATCTCGTCGACGACCTGGTGGAGCGCCGCACTCATAGGTGATCACCCTGGCACAGCGGGGGCGCGGCGCGAACATTGTGGAATCTGATTCTAGAATGTCGGCATGGAGCCACAGGATTTCGCCGACGTGCTCAAGGCCGTCCGCAGCTTCGTCCGCGACGAGGTCGTCCCCCGCGAGGAGGAGATCGAGGAGACCGACGCGATCCCGGAGCCGCTGCGGCGGACGTCCCGGGACATGGGCCTGTTCGGGTACGCGCTGCCCGAGGAGTACGGCGGGCTCGGCCTGTCGCTGAGCGAGGAGGTCCGGCTCGTCTTCGAGCTCGGCTACACCAGCCCCGCGTTCCGCTCCATGTTCGGCACCAGCAACGGCATCGCCGGGCAGGTCCTGGTGAACTCCGGGACCGCCGATCAGAAGGCCGCCTGGCTGCCGCGCCTCGCGTCCGGCGAGATCGTCGGCGCGTTCGCGCTCACCGAGGCCGAGGCCGGCTCCGACCCGAGCACCCTCACCACGTCCGCCGTCCGCGACGGCGACGACTACGTCATCAACGGCGCCAAGCGGTTCATCACCAACGCCCCCGAGGCAGACGTCTTCATGGTCTTCGCCCGGACCGGCGGAACCGGCTCCCGCGGCATCTCCACGTTCCTTGTCGAGGGCGGCACGGACGGCCTGAGCGTCGGCCCCGCCGACCAGAAGATGGGCCAGCGCGGCGCCCACACCGCCGAGGTGTTCTTCAACGACGTCCGCGTCCCCGCGACCGCGATGGTCGGCACCGAGGGCACCGGCTTCCGCACCGCCATGGCGTCCCTCGCCCACGGTCGCCTCAGCATCGCCGCCCTCTGCGTCGGCCTCGCCCAGCGCATCCTCGACGACACCGTCGAGTACGCCAAGACCCGCAGCCAGGGCGGCAGCGCCATCGGCGAATACCAGCTCATCCAGGGCCTCATCGCCGACTCCCAGGCCGAGCTGTACGCCGGACGCTCCATGGTCCTGGAGGCCGCCCGCGCCTACGACGCCGGCGAGGACACCAAGCTCGGCCCGTCCTGCGCCAAGTACTTCTGCTCCGAGATGGTCGGACGCGTCGCCGACCGAGGCGTCCAGGTCTTCGGCGGCATGGGCTACATGCGCGGCGTCTCCGTCGAACGGTTCTTCCGCGACGTGCGGCTGTTCCGCATCTACGAGGGCACCAGCCAGATCCAGCAGCTCGTCATCGCCCGCAGCCTGCTGCGCTGACCTGCGGAAACGCCTGCCGGCGGCGCCCGGGGGAATCCAGTTCGCGCGCGGTCCCGAGTCCGTGTATCGTTTTCCCTGCGCGAACGACGCAAGCCCCTTTAGCTCAGTCGGCAGAGCGTCTCCATGGTAAGGAGAAGGTCTACGGTTCGATTCCGTAAAGGGGCTCAACGGCACCACGGCCGCCATCCGAACGCTCGGACGGCGGCCTTCGTCGTTCCAGGCCGGCGGCCCGCCGCGGCGGGGAAGAACCTCCCCGCGCGCCGGGACGGGCGGCCGCGGACCGATTCGCTCCAAACGGGGCCCTGTGATACCGTCCCACCGGTTCCAGCAGGGCGTTCGCCGGGTCACCCACATCCACCGGGTACCCTGGGGGACGGCCCGCGGGGCCCACGGAACGCCGGTTCCCCGATCCTCGATCCGGGAATTCGCGTTTCCAGGGTCAGGTGAGCATCCGGTATCCTTGCAATCCGGTCCACACCGACCAGCACGGCGGGGTAGCTCAGTCAGGCAGAGCAAGCGGCTCATAATCGCTGTGTCGCCGGTTCAAGTCCGGCCCTCGCTACTACCCATCTCTCTCACCCCCGCGGGGGTGAGCAGGGCTGGGTCGAATCTCCGGCCGCCCTCCCACGGGCGGCCGGGATGCGTAGTCCATGTTCCTAGCTCAGAAAGGCACTCCATCGTGGCTGCCACCGACGTACGGCCGAAGATCACGCTGGCCTGCCAGGAGTGCAAGCACCGCAACTACATCACGCGGAAGAACCGGCGCAACGACCCGGACCGCCTCGAGATCAAGAAGTACTGCCCCAACTGCCGGACCCACCGTCCGCACCGCGAGACCCGCTGACCAAGCGGCCCGGAGGGCACGCGGCCACGCCCGCGCCGTCCGCAGGCAAGGCAGCAGAATCGTCGGCCAGGGCGAACCGGTCATCGCAGGTCCCTTGCACACCTGAACCGGCACGCGAGCGCGCTATCTGACCGGCGAGGCGACGCCGAAGGCGAGCCTCGCCGGGAAGCTCGCGAAGCGAGGTCGCGCTCGCCCGAGCACGGTCAGGGTGCGAGCCGCCAGGCGAGCACCCTGGGCCGGGATCGCAAGAAACACAGCCCGTTCCCGCAGTGAGACCCGCGGGGGCGGGCTGAACGTCATTCTGTTACGGTCCGTCGAGACGTTGCAATTGTGCTCGGACGGGGGCGCCGCCGCCGCGCGACCCCGCCGGGACCTGGAGGGACGGACTGCATGGCACTCAACCGCGACTTCATCGGGCGGAGCTTCCCACCCACCGAGCCGTACGAGGTCAGCCGCGTGAAGATCCGCGAGTTCGCGGACGCCATCGGCGACCGCAACCCGATCTACCGCGACCGCGAGGCCGCGAAGGCGGCGGGCCACCCCGACGTCATCGCCCCGCCGACGTTCCCGATCGTGGTGTCGCTCGGCAACGCCGGCCTCGCCGACCCCGACCTGAACCTCAACTACGCGATGGTCGTGCACGGCGAGCAGCGGTTCGAGTACACCCGCCCGATGCGCGCCGGCGACGTGGTGACCTGCACCTCGACGATCACCGAGATCAAGTCGATCGGCAACAACGAGAAGATGGTCGTCGAGACGGACGTGAAGACCGTCGAGGGCGAGCTGATCTGCAAGACCTACAACACGATCGTGGAGCGGGGGGCCTGATGACCGCGAAGGTGAACTACGCAGACGTCGAGGTCGGCACCGAGATCCCCGCACAGACCTACCCGGTCGACCGCGCGAACCTGGTGATGTACGCGGGCGCGTCCGGCGACTTCAACCCGATCCACTGGCGGGAGAGCTTCGCCAAGGCCGTCGGGCTGCCGGACGTGATCGCGCACGGCATGTTCACGATGGCGCAGGGCGGCCGGTTCGTCACCGACTGGGCCGGCGATCCGGGCGCCGTGGTGGACTACGGGGTACGGTTCTCAACGCCGGTCGTGGTGCCCGACGAGGGCGGCGCGACCCTGGAGATCAGCGGCAAGGTGGAGGAGAAGCTCGACGACAACAAGGTCGTCGTGGCGCTCACCGCCCGGTCGGGCGACCAGAAGGTCCTCACGCGCGCCAAGGCCGTCGTCCGGCTCGCCTGAGGGCGCGCCGGAGCACGCACCGGCCGGGCCTCCGGCCGGTGCGGACGTGCATGTTCGGGGAGGAACAGGGCTGTGGCGGTGTTCGCGGAAGAGGTGAACCTGGCCGGGTACACCACGCTGCGGCTGGGCGGGCCGGCGCGGCGCTTCGTCGAGGCGACGTCGGAGGCCGAGCTGGTCGCGGCGGTCCGCAAGGCCGACGACGCGGGCGAGCCGGTGCTGGTGCTCGGCGGCGGCAGCAACCTCGTGGTGGCGGACGCCGGGTTCCCCGGGACCGTCGTACACGTCGGGGCGCGCGGCGTCGAGCGCACCGCCGGCGAGGGCGACACCGTCCTGGTCCGGGTGCGGGCCGGTGAGGACTGGGACTCGTTCGTCGCGCGCTGCGTGTCGGACGGCCTCGCGGGCGTCGAATGCCTGTCCGGAATCCCGGGACGGGTCGGCGCGACCCCGATCCAGAACGTCGGCGCGTACGGGCAGGACGTCAGCGAGACGATCGTGGAAGTCCGCGCGTACGACCGTCAGGCGCGCGCGTGTGTGACCCTCGACCGCGACGCGTGCCGCTTCACCTACCGGCACAGCGTCTTCAAGGGCAACGACCGGTACGTCGTCCTGGACGTGACGTACGCGCTCCGCGAGACGGAGGAGTCGCAGCCGATCAAGTACGCCGAGCTGGCGAAGCGCCTCGGCGTGCAGCCGGGCGAGCGGGTCTCGCTGAAGGAGGCGCGCGACGCCGTCCTGGAGCTGCGGCGCGGCAAGGGCATGGTCCTGGACGCCGCCGACCCCGACTCGCGCAGCGCCGGCTCGTTCTTCACCAACCCGATCCTCACCGCCGGGCAGCTCGCCGACCTGGAGCGGCGCGTCGCCGAGCGGCTCGGTCCGGACGCGGCGTTCCCCCGCTACCCGGAGCCGGACGGGCGGACCAAGACGTCCGCCGCCTGGCTGATCGACAAGGCGGGCTTCGCGAAGGGTCACGCGCGCGGCCCGGTGCGGATCTCCACCAAGCACACGCTCGCCCTGACGAACCCGGGCGGCGCCTCCACCGAGGACCTGCTGGCGCTGGCCCGCGAGGTCCGCGCCGGCGTCCACGCCGCCTTCGGCGTCGACCTGGTCAACGAACCCGTCATGATCGGCGTCACCCTCTAGCCCGGGCGCTTTGACGTGGTGGGGGCGGGGGTTGATAGCCTGCGACGCGTCGAGGGGGAGTAGTCCCAATCGCGTGATCGACATGCTGGCGCCGCGGACGGCGCCCGGTCGCGCGGGCCTCCGCAGGAGGCGGACGAGACCTTCGGCCCGGCAGTCATGCCGGGTCGAGGTCGCGCAGCCCGAAACGGCTCCCCCAGCCCTCCGCCCGGCATCCGAGCGAGAGGGACCCGGTGGTCACCGCATTCATCATCAGCCTGGCCGTGATCTTCGTCGCGGAGCTCGGCGACAAGAGCCAGCTCATGGCTATGACCTTCGCGACGCGCTTCCGTGCGATGCCCGTGCTGATCGGCATCACCGCCGCGACCGCGCTGGTGCACCTGGCGAGCGTGGTGGTCGGCGCGGTGCTCGGCGCCGCGCTGCCGACCCGTCCGATCTCGGTCCTCGCGGGGCTGGCGTTCCTCGGCTTCGCGCTGTGGACGCTGCGCGGCGACGAGCTGGACGACGAGGAGCGGGACAAGGCCCGCAAGGCGCGCGGCTCGGCGATCCTGGCCGTCGGCACGGCGTTCTTCCTGGCCGAGCTGGGCGACAAGACGATGCTCGCGACGATCACCCTCGCCGCCGACCACGGCGGTTTCCTCGGGCTGACCGGCATCTGGCTCGGCTCGACGGTCGGGATGGTCGCGGCGGACGCGCTGGCGATCGTGGTCGGGCAGATGCTCGGCAAGCGGCTGCCCGAGCGGGTCATCAAGTACGGCGCGGCGGCGGGGTTCGCGGTGTTCGGCGTCCTGCTGCTGGTCGAGGGCGTCGTCGGCTGAGCCGGTGGGCGGCGGGATCGCGCGCGGCGGCCCGCCGCCGGGTCTTGACGAAGTTAGTGATCGGACACTAACTTTCGACCCATGAGCCCCCGGATGAGCGCCGGCGAGCGCCGCGAGATGGCGATCAAGGCCGCGATGGCCGAGTTCGCGAGCGGCGGCTACGAGGGCACGTCCACCGCGGCCATCGCCGAGCGCATCGGCGTCTCGCAGCCCTACATGTTCCGGCTGTTCCCGACCAAGCGCGCCCTGTTCCTCGCCGCCGCCGACCGCTGCTTCTCCGACATCGAGACCGTGCTGCGGGACGCGGCGGGCGGGCTGCACGGCAAGGAGGCCATGGTCGCGATGGCCGACGCCTACCGCCGCCTCCTGCGCGAGGACCCGACGTTGCTGCGCTTCCAGCTCAAGATCTACGGCGCCGCGGTCGGCGAGGACGAGCTGGCCCGGCTCGGCCACCACCGGTGGGCGCGGCTGTTCCGGCTGATCGGCGACCTGAGCGGCGCCCCGCCGGAGGAGGTCGTGCGGTTCATGGCGGTCGGCACGCTGGTGAACGTGCTGACCGCGTTCAAGGTCCCGCACACACCCGGCGACGAGCTGGGCCCGTCGCTGGACGCCTGGGCAGAGGGCCTGCGCGGCACCGATCCCGGCCGCTTCGACATCGACGACGCCGGCTCCCGCCCCGCGAAGGAGGAGGAGAGCCCGGACGGCCCGTGAACGGGCGGCCGTCCGGCGAGCGCCCATTTTTTTTACCCCTCTAAGTTAGTGAGTGATAACTAATGAAGGAGCCGCATCCCGTCCGGACCTTCATCGTCACCGGCATCGCGCTGTTCATGGTGGCGCTCGACAACCTCATCGTCACCAACGCGCTCCCCGACATCCGCACCGACCTCGACACCGGCCTCGAAGGCCTCGAATGGACGGTCAACGCCTACACGCTCACCTTCGCCGTGCTGCTACTGCCCGCCGCCGCGATCGCCGACCGGTGGGGGCGCCGCAGGCTGTTCATCGGCGGCCTCGCCGTCTTCACCGGCGCGTCCGCCGCCGCCGCGCTCGCCCCGGACATCGGCACGCTGATCGCGGCGCGCGCCGTCCAGGGCGCCGGCGGCGCGATCGTCATGCCGCTCACCCTCACCCTCCTCGCCGCCGCCGTGCCGCCGGCCCGGCGCGGCGTCGCGCTCGCCGCCTGGAGCATGATGAGCGGCCTCGGCGTCGCGCTCGGCCCCGTCCTCGGCGGCGCCGTCACCCAGGCCGCCACCTGGCAGTGGATCTTCTGGATCAACGTGCCCGTCGGCGCCGTGCTGCTCGCCCTCGCGCCCGGGTTCCTCACCGAGAGCCGCGGCGCCGCCAAGCGCCTCGACCTCACCGGCACCGTGCTCATCGCGGGCGGCGTCCTCGGGCTCGTCCTCGGCCTCGTCCGCGCCAACGAGCACGGCTGGACGAGCGCCCAGGTCCTCGGCGCGCTCATCGCCGGCGCCGTCCTCGTGACCGCCTTCGTCGCCTACGAGGCGCGCACCGCCGAGCCGATGCTGCCCCTGCGGATGTTCCGCAGCCGCGGCTTCAGCATCGTCAACGGTCTGTCCCTCGTCATGTCGTTCGGCATGTTCGGCGCGACGTTCCTGCTCATCCAGTTCATGCAGGGCGTCCAGCACATGAGCCCGCTCGGCGCCGGCGTCCGCTCCCTGCCCTGGACCGGCATGCCGCTGCTCATCGCCCCGCTCACCCCGCCGCTCATCGCCCGCCTCGGCATCCGGTACGTCCTCGCGATCGGGCTCGCGTTCCAGACCGCCGGCCTCGCCTGGCTCGCCGCCGTCCTCTCGCCGACCGTGGGCTACGCCGCGATGGTGCCCGCGTTCGTCCTCGCGGGCGTCGGCATGGCGCTGTTCTTCCCGCCGCTCGCCCGCGCCGTCCTCGGGTTCGCGCCGCCGGAGCTGTCCGGCGTGGCGTCCGGCGTGAGCAACTCGCTGCGCCAGCTCGGCACCGTCCTCGGCATCGCGGTCCTCGGCGCCGTCTTCGCCGCGCGGGGCGACTTCACCAGCCCGCAGGCGTTCACCGACGGCCTCCAGCCCGCCCTGTGGCTCGGCGTCGCCGCCATCGGCGCCGGAGCCGTCGCCGCCCTCCTCATCCCCGCCCACCTCCCGGTCACCGCCGAGCAGGCCCCCGCCGAAACCCCCGCCCCCGCCGAAACCCCCGCCTGACCACGCCGCCGCGGCGGGCCGTCCCCCAGCGGACGCCCCGCCGTGCCCCCGGCGACCTCAGCCCGCGCCCCCGCCTCCCGACGACCTCAGCCGACGACCCCAGCCCCGCTGCGACCTGAACCGTCGCGATCGCGAGCGAAGCCAAGTTCGAGCTTGCGAGAACTTGATCGCGCAGCGAGGCCCCCAGGGCCGAGCCGGAGCGATGCAGCGATCGCACGCAGTGCCCGTTGAAGGGAGGGCCTCCAGGGCCCGACCGCCGAGGGCGGTGCAGTCAACACAGCGATCGCACGCAGTGCCCGTTGAAGGAAGGCGCTCTAGCGCCTGACGCCGAGGGCACTGCAAACTAACTCCTCCAGGCGTCGATGCCGGCCAGGAGGCGTTTGCGGACGTCGTCCGGGGCGGCCGATGCGCGCACCGACTGGCGCGCCAGCTCCGCCAGCTCGGCGTCGGAGAAGCCGTGCACGTCGCGGACGATGTCGTACTGGCGGGCCAGCCGGGACCCGAACAGCAGCGGGTCGTCCGCGCCCAGCGCGATCGACGCGCCCGCCTCGAACAGCCGCCGTACCGGGACGTCCTCCGGCCGCGCTGCCACCCCCAGGCTCACGTTCGACGCCGGGCACACCTCCAGCGTCACGCCGCGGTCCACGATCCGCGCCAGCAGCCGGGGATCCTCCACGGCCCGCACGCCGTGCCCGATCCGGTCGGCGTCGAGGGTCTCCAGGCACTCGCGGACGCTCGCCGGGCCGAGCAGCTCGCCGCCGTGCGGGTCCGACAGCAGCCCGCCCCGCTTGGCGATCCGGAACGCCCCCTCGAAGTCGTAGGCCCGGCCGCGCCGCTCGTCGTTCGACAGCCCGAACCCCACGACGCCCTGCCCGGTGTACCGGACGGCCAGCCGTGCGAGCGTCTTGGCGTCGAGGGGATGCCGGGTCCGGTTCGCGGCGATCACCACGCCGATCCCGACGCCCGCCGCCTCGCCCGCCTCCCGCGCCGCGTCCAGCACCAGTTCGACGGTCGGCGTCAGCCCGCCGAACTTCGCCGCGTAGCCGCTCGGGTCCACCTGGATCTCCAGCCAGCCCGACCCTTCCGCCGCCTCGTCCTCCGCCGTTTCGCGGAGCAGCCGCCGCATGTCGTCGGGCGTCCGCAGGACGGAACGGGCGATGTCGTACAGCCGCTGGAACCGGAACCAGCCGCGCTCGTCGGTGGCGTGCAGCTTCGGCGGCCAGTCCTCCACCAGGGCGTCCGGCAGGTGGACGCCGTGCTCGGCGGCCAGTTCCACCAGCGTCGAATGCCGCATCGACCCGGTGAAGTGCAGGTGCAGGTGCGCCTTCGGGAGCAGGGCCACGTCCGGACGGCCGGAGCGGGGCCGCGCGGCGGCGGGCTCGCGGCGGGCCGGCTCCGCGTCCGCTCGCGCGGAACGGTCGTGGGACGGGCGGGGTGACACGGTACGGGCCTCCATGGACCAATGTTGCCGGATCGCGCGTCCCGCTGAACCCCCGCCCCACCAGGATCATCACACCGGACTACCCCGCATGGCACCCGGCGGCCATCCCCGCCCGTGGACATCACCGAAAAAACTTGGGAAACGCGTGCAACCCCGTTCCGTGGTCGCGCGTATACGAGGGGCGCAAGAGGAGAACAACCGGACGGGCAGAGAGGGACACAGACGATGATCACGCTGAAGGCCGCACTGATCGCGGCGGGCGCCATCGGGACCGTGGCCGTGGGCGGCGGCGCCACGTGGGCCATGACCGGCTCCCACCAGGACGCGGGCCTCCAGTCCGGCGACTCGAAGCTGCCGGCCGCGCACCGGGTCGTCGACGCCGCGCCGAAGACCGCGCCGACCTGCCTGCCGGCGCAGCCGCCGAAGAACGGCAAGCTGCCGAAGACCGGCGAGCTGCCGAAGACCGGCGCCCTGCCCAAGCCGGGCGACGTGCCGACCGCCGGCCTGCCGACGACCGGGAAGCTGCCCGAGGGCAAGGTGCCCGCGAGCAAGCTGCCCGGCACGGAGAAGCTCCGCAAGGACGCCGAGACCGCCAAGAAGAAGGCCGAGGCCGCCAAGCCCACGGTCAGCGTCCCGAACCCCGGCGTCCCCGGCGTCGTCGCCCCGGGTACCCAGCCGACCTCGCTCCCGTCCGGCCACCCGGAGCTGCCGGCGTGCGCGCCGTCCGCCAAGCCGCTGCCGAAGGGCGGCGTCCCGAGCACCAAGCCGTCCGCGCGCGTCCCCGGCAAGCCCGCGGTGCCCGCCGTGCCCGCGCTCGACTGCCGCACCCTCGCCCCCGCCGTGAAGATCGGCGGGCCCGTCGAGAAGACCGTCATGCTCGCCAAGGGCCTCAAGTACAGCGCCGCCACCCCCGGCACCGCCGACCTCAAGAAGCTGAACATCTGCGCCGTCACGCAGAAGTGGACCGGCAAGGCCGGCCGGTGGCTCACCGTCGAAACGCTGAAGACCCCCGCCGGGATGACGCAGAATCAGCTCCGGCAGGCTCTGAAGCTGCCCGAGGGCGGCACCCCGCTCACCGTCGACGGCTTCGCCGCCTACCAGGGGCCGCGCGGCGGCGGGGTCCTGGTGTTCGACCCGAACGGCTACTCGCTGTTCGTGAACGGCAGCCCCGTCCTCGCCGGCGGGCCGAAGGACGTCGCCACCGCCCTGCGGCAGGCGCAGTAGCGGCAAGGACCCGGGCGGACGGCCAGGCGCGGGGCCGTCCGCCCAGGACGCGGGATCCCCTCCACCCGGACGGAGCACAGTGGGGCGTCGAGACGACGAGTCGTTCGTTGAGTTCGTGGCGGAACGCGGCGATGCCCTGCTGCGCACCGCCTCGCTGATGTGCGGTGCCCGGCAGGACGCCGAGGACATCCTGCAGACCGCGCTGGAGAAGGCGTACCGGCACTGGGGCCGGCTGGACGCCGACACCGACCCCGAGCCCTACGTGCGCCGGATCCTGGTCAACCTGGTGATCAGCCGGTCCCGGCGCTGGAAGGTGCTGCGGGAGATCCACATGGCGAGGCCGCCCGAGACGCCGACGCTCCCGGGCACCCACGCCGTCGAGCTGAGGGGGACGCTCATGGACGAACTGCGCAGGCTCGGCGCCCGGCAGCGGGCGGTGCTGGTGCTGCGCTTCTGGGAGGACCTCTCGGAGGCGGAGACCGCACAGGTGCTCGGCTGCTCCGTCGGCACCGTCAAGAGCCAGGCCTCCCGGGGGCTCGCCAGACTCCGGGAGCGACTCGGCGCGAACCTGGCGCCAATGGGGAGCTGAACGATGGACCTGGAGAGCGAACTCCGCGCGGCCATGGCCGAGCAGGTGGCCGGGACGGCCGCGCCGCCCTCGCTCGTGGCCGACGTGCGGCGCCGCCACCGGCGCCGCACGAACCGGATCCGCGCCACCGTCGGCGTCGCCGCCGCGTCCGTCGCCGCGCTCGCCCTGGTGCCCACCTACCAGTCGTTCCGGGCCACACCTGCCGGAGACTCCGCCACCTCCCGCCCCTCGGGCGGACCGGCGATCCTCGAGCAGCCGGAACGGCGGCCCGCCTCGGGCCTCCCCGCGTCCCCGTCGCCAGAGGGGAGGCCCGAGGCGGGATCCACGCCGAAGCCGTCCGCGCGCCCGCGGTCCGGCGGCGACGCCGGCGGGGGAGGCGGGCGGCCCGGCGGCCCCGGCGCCACCGTGAAGCTCCCGGCGTGGGTCACGTACCTGCCGGGCGGCCTCACCGCCGCCGGCCCCTGCACGGTCACCGGCGACGCCAAGCGCCGCACCACCACCTGCAAATGGGGCGGGACGGACGGCTCGGTGCAGATCGCCCTCGTCAAGGGCAGCGGCGTCGGCCTCGCCGACCTCGCCCCCGTCGGCGGCGTCCCGACCCGCACCACCGTCCGCGGCATGCCCGCGCTCACCGGCGACCGCCCCGGCTCCGGCCGTCAGGTCTCCTGGATCGCCAAGCCCGGCACCGGCGTCACCGTCACCGCCGCCGGCACCGCGAAGGACCAGCTCATGCGCATCGCCGAAGGCGTGCGCCCCTAGACCACGCTCCGGCGGGGACGTCCTCGAATGGCGGAGAGGGGCCGCCAGGACGACCCCGCCGGAGCGTCCTCGAATGAGAAGGGCCCCGAGGCGAATGCCTCGGGGCCCTTCTCATTCGAGCTTCAGCTTGCCTCGTTGAGGAGCTTCGCCACGCGGGAGACGCCTTCGACGAGGTCGTCGTCGCCCAGGGCGTAGGAGAGGCGGAAGTAGCCGGGGGTGCCGAACGCCTCGCCGGGCACCAGCGCGACCTCGGCCTCCTCCAGGATCAGCGACGCCAGCTCCACCGACGTCTCCGGGCGCTTGCCGCGGATCTCCTTGCCGAGCAGCGCCTTCACCGACGGGTACGCGTAGAACGCCCCCTCCGGCTCCGGGCACACGATGCCGGGGATCTCGTTCAGCATCCTCACGATCGTCTGGCGGCGCCGGTCGAACGCCTTGCGCATCTCCGCGACCGCCGACAGGTCGCCGGTCACCGCGGCGAGCGCCGCGGCCTGCGAGACGTTCGCCACGTTCGACGTAGCGTGCGACTGCATGTTCGCGGCGGCCTTCACCACGTCCGCGGGGCCGATCAGCCAGCCCACCCGCCAGCCCGTCATCGCGTACGTCTTCGCCACGCCGTTCAGCACCAGCGTGCGGTCGGCCAGCTCCGGCACCACGACGGGCATCGAGTGGAACTCCGCGTCCCCGTACACGAGGTGCTCGTAGATCTCGTCGGTGATGACCCAGAGGCCGTGCTCGTCCGCCCAGCGGCCGATCGCCTCGATCTCGTCGCGCGAGTACACCGCGCCCGTCGGGTTGGACGGGGAGACGAACAGCAGCACCTTCGTCCGGTCGGTGCGGGCCGCCTCCAGCTGCTCGACGCTCACCTTGTAGCCGGTGGTCTCGTCGGCGACCACGTCCACCGGCACGCCGCCCGCCAGCTTGATCGACTCGGGGTAGGTCGTCCAGTACGGGGTCGGGACGAGCACCTCGTCGCCCGGGTCCAGCAGCGCCGCGAACGCCTCGTACACCGCCTGCTTGCCGCCGTTGGTCACCAGGACCTGCGACGCCTCGACCTTGTAGCCGGAGTCCCGCTCGGTCTTCTCGGCGATGGCGGCGCGCAGCTCCGGCAGCCCGCCCGCCGGCGTGTACTTGTGGAAGCGCGGCACCCGGCAGGCGGTCACCGCCGCCTCGACGATGTAGTCCGGCGTCGGGAAGTCGGGCTCGCCCGCGCCGAAGCCGATGACCGGGCGGCCCGCCGCCTTCAGGGCCTTGGCCTTGGCGTCCACGGCCAGCGTTGCGGACTCGGATATCGCGGCGATGCGCTTGGAGATGCGAGGACGGTCGATGCTCATATCCCTATCGTTACAGAAGCGAGGCCGTGACCCGAGCGATATATCCGGGCCGGTGGCACGGCGTCCGCGGCGGGCGCGGGGGTTCGCGCGCCGTCCGGTTCGACGCGGGGCGCTCGGCGACGTAGACTCACCTCCCTAGTGACGCGTCACCGGTATACGACCCTGTCCGCACACGGGCATCCCCAAGAGGTCGTAAGCTGGGGCACGGCACCCACCCGGTCCCGCGGCCGGGGTGTTCTCCTTAACCGGAGAATGAAGGGCAGTGGCTCAATTGGTAGAGCTCCGGTCTCCAAAACCGGCGGTTGGGGGTTCGAGTCCCTCCTGCCCTGCGAGGTGCGGTGCGCGCACCGGTGCCGGCCGCGCCACGGCGCCCGCCGTGGCGTCCCGCGGCGCGGGTCCGCGCGACAACCACTGGGTGGTTGGAACACGACCTATGAGGTGAACGGCGGCAATGGCGACTGAGACGCGCGGCGAGGCCGCGGCCAAGGACGAGGGCAAGGGGAAGCCCGCCCCCAGGCGGACCACCCCGGCGCTGTTCGTGCGCCAGGTCATCGCCGAGCTGCGCAAGGTCATCTGGCCGACCCGCCGCGAACTCGTCACCTACACCACCGTGTCGCTGGTGTTCGTGCTGATCATGGTCGCGATCGTGTCCGGATTCGACTACGGCCTGCAGAAGGGGATCTACGAGATCTTCGGCTGAGCCCGACCCGCCGCGCGGTCACCGCCGCCCGGCCCGGCCGCACCACCCGCAAGCCAGCACCGTAAATCCATCACCGCAGACCGTCCGGAGAGAGAGTCACCGTGTCCGAGCCCTCACAGCCGCCCTACGACGAGGCCGTTGACGAGGCCCAGTCCGCCGCGGCTGCTGCGGCCGGCCAGGCGGCCGAGCCCGCCGAGGACGCGGCCGAGGCCGCCGTCGCCGCCGGCGAGGCCGAGCCCGCGGACGAGAAGCTCGAGGGCGAGGGCGTCGCCCCCGACGCCGCCGCGGACGCCGCCGACCTCGCCGAGGCCGTCGAGGGCGCCGAGGCCGCGGACGTGCCCGCCGCCGAGGAGGGCGCGGACGAAGAGGCCGGCGAGGAGGCCGCGGACGAAGAGGCCGAGGCCGAGCCGCCCGCCGACCCGTACGCCGACTTCAAGATGCAGCTGCGCCTCCAGCCGGGCGACTGGTACGTCGTGCACTCCTACGCGGGGTACGAGAACCGGGTCAAGACCAACATCGAGACCCGCACCCAGACCCTCAACATGGAGGACTACATCTTCCAGATCGAGGTCCCCCAGCACGAGGTGACCGAGATCAAGGGCGGCAAGCGGCAGAAGGTCAACGAGAAGGTCCTGCCGGGCTACATCCTCGTCCGGATGGAGCTGACCGACGAGTCGTGGGCCGCGGTCCGCAACACGCCGGGCGTGACCGGGTTCGTCGGCCTGCTGAACAAGCCGTCCCCGCTGAGCCTGGACGAGGTCGCCAACCTGCTGGCGCCGGAGCCGGAGGAGGGCGTCGCCAAGGCCAAGGAGCAGGCCAAGGTCGCCGCCACCGTCGACTTCGAGGTCGGCGAGTCGGTCACCGTCATGGACGGCCCGTTCGCCACCCTCCCCGCGACCGTCAACGAGATCAACGCCGAGCAGCAGAAGCTCAAGGTGCTGGTCTCGATCTTCGGCCGGGAGACGCCGGTCGAGCTCAGCTTCAACCAGGTCTCCAAGATCTGACGCATCCCCGCGCGAGCGGGGCACGAGTTTCCAAGCGGTTCCTACACGGCGGACGCGTCCCGCCGCCGTGTTGCCCGGGCGACCGGGAGTCGGAACCACCGATCAACGGGACATAGGGGTTCATATGCCTCCGAAGAAGAAGATCGCCGCACTCGTCAAGGTGCAGCTGCAGGCCGGCCAGGCCACGCCGGCGCCGCCGGTGGGTACCGCGCTCGGTCCGCACGGCGTCAACATCATGGACTTCTGCAAGCAGTACAACGCCGCCACGGAGTCCCAGCGCGGCAACGTCATCCCCGTAGAGATCACCATCTACGAGGACCGGTCGTTCACCTTCGTCACCAAGACCCCGCCGGCCGCGCAGCTCATCCTGAAGGCCGCCGGTGTCGAGAAGGGCAGCGGCGAGCCGCACAAGACCAAGGTCGGCTCGGTCACCGCGGACCAGATCCGCGAGATCGCCACGACCAAGATGCCCGACCTCAACGCCAAGGACCTGGCGGCCGCGGAGAAGATCGTCGCGGGCACCGCGCGGTCGATGGGCATCGAGGTCAAGTAGTTCACCACCCAGTGGCAGGGCCGGGCGCGGCCCGTACCACGAGTTCCTTGGAGGAACGAGCATGAAGCGCAGCAAGGGCTACCGCGCGGCGGCCGAGAAGATCGACCGGGAGCGGCTGTACAGCCCGGCCGAGGCCGTCAAGCTGGCCAAGGAGACCACTGTCACCAAGTTCGACGCGACCGTCGAGGTCGCGCTGCGGCTCGGGGTCGACCCGCGCAAGGCGGACCAGATGGTGCGCGGCACCGTCAACCTGCCGCACGGCACCGGCAAGACGGCCCGCGTGCTGGTGTTCGCGGGCGGCGCGAAGGCGGAGGAGGCCCGCGAGGCCGGCGCCGACCTCGTCGGGTCGGACGACATGATCGAGCGGATCCAGGGCGGGTTCCTGGAGTTCGACGCGGTCGTGGCGACGCCGGACCAGATGGGCAAGGTCGGCCGCCTCGGCCGGGTGCTCGGCCCGCGCGGCCTGATGCCGAACCCGAAGACCGGCACGGTGACGATGGACGTGGCGAAGGCCGTCACCGACATCAAGGGCGGCAAGATCGAGTTCCGGGTGGACCGGCACGCGAACCTGCACTTCATCATCGGCAAGGCGTCGTTCAACGAGCGCCAGCTGGTGGAGAACTACGCGGCGGCGGTCGAGGAGATCCAGCGGCTCAAGCCGTCCGCGGCGAAGGGCCGGTACGTGAAGAAGGCCGCGCTGACGACGTCGATGGGGCCGAGCATCCCCGTCGACCCGAACGCGGTCCGCAACCTCACCGCGGAGCTCGACGAGGCCTGATCGCGGGCTTCCCGGCCCGCGGCCGGAACGGGCGAAACGGCAGGGCGTCTCCTTCGGGAGGCGCCCTGCCGCGTTTCGCGGGGCGTTCCGCTGAGCGGCATCGGCGGGCCGGGCGGGCGGGCCCGGCCGGTAGATTGCGTCGCCGGATCTTGAGGAGAGGGGCGTGATGGGCGGATCGCCGCGCGGGGACCTCCAACGGCTCTACGACGTGCTCGACGCCGCGGCGGAGGACGCCCCCGACGCTCCGGCGCTGTCGGTGGACGGGACGACATGGTCGTTCCGAGAACTGCGCGCGCACACGGACGCGCTGAGCGCCTACCTGAGCGAGCGGTGCCCGCCGGGGGCGCGCGTGGCGCTGCTAGCGCACAACCGGCTGGAGTACGTGGCCGCCTATTACGGGGTCCCGCTGGACGGCCGGGTCCTCGTGCCGCTCAACCAGCGGCTGCATCCCCGGGAGTGGGCCGACCAGATCGCGCGGAGCGGCGCGGCGCTCGTCCTCGGTGAGCCGGACCTGCTCGACCGGCTGGCCGGCGAGGGAGAACTGGGCGCCGGGCACCCACCGCTCGTCC
This sequence comes from Actinomadura montaniterrae, assembly GCF_008923365.1. Lineage (GTDB taxonomy): Bacteria > Actinomycetota > Actinomycetes > Streptosporangiales > Streptosporangiaceae > Spirillospora > Spirillospora montaniterrae. Next base: position 7,238 of record NZ_WBMR01000030.1, on the reverse strand, counting down.
CCGTCACCGAGGTGCCGTGGGATGCGCCGGCACGGCCCGCCCGCACCGAACCGAGCGCGGACGAGGTCGCGTGGCTGATGCTCACCAGCGGGACGACGGGCCGTCCCAAGGGTGTGCGGCTCACGCACCGGAGCCTGCTCGCGGGCCTGCGGGTGTCGGCGTCGGGGCGTCCGGTCCGTCCGGGGGACGTGTTCTGCACGCCGTTCCCGCTGTGCCATGTGGCGGGTTACCAGGTGATGCTGCATCACCTGTTCCGGCGGCACGCGGTGGTGATGCGCCGGTTCCGTCCGGCGGACCTGGTGGAGGCGGCGCGGCGGCACGGCGTCACGAACGTGTCGCTGGCGCCGACGATGCTGGAGGACCTGCTCGCCCACCTCGCGGACGACCCGGCCGCACTGGCGGTGCTGCGCGGCGCGCTGCGGGTGGTCTCGTACGGTTCGGCGCCGATGCCGGTTCCGCTGCTGCGCCGCGTCCACGACGTGCTCGGCTGCGACCTCAACCAGGGTTTCGGGATGACGGAGCTGTCCGGCAACGCGACGTTCCTGTCCCCGGACGACCACCGCGCCGCCCTCGCGTCGAGGCCCGAGCTCGCGGCGTCGGCGGGACGTCCCGCCGAGGGCGTCGAGATCGGGGTGATCGGCGAGGACGGGGCGCCGGTGCCGCCGGGGGCGCTCGGCGAGGTCGTCGTGCGGGGCGCGCAGGTGACGCCCGGCTACTGGGACGACCCGGCCGCCACCGCCGAGGCGTTCGCGGGGGACTGGTTCCGCACCGGCGACGTCGGCCGCGTCGACGAGGACGGCTACCTGTACCTGGTCGACCGCCTCAAGGACGTGATCGTGACCGGGGGCGAGAACGTCTCGTCCCGTGAGGTGGAGGACGTGCTGCGCACGGTCCCGGGCGTCGGGGAGGTCGCCGTCGTGGGGCTGCCGGACCCGCGCTGGGGCCAGTCGGTGTGCGCGGTGATCGTGGCGGACGGCGCGCGTCCGGCGGACGAGGAGCTGATCGGCGCGTGCCGGGCGAGGCTCGCCGGGTTCAAGACGCCGCGCCGCATCGAGTACGTCGACGCGCTGCCGCGCACCGGCACCGGCAAGATCCGCAAGGCGGTGCTCCGCGACCGCCTGGCCGGGGCCTGAGACGCGGTCGCGCGCGGGCCCCGCGCCGCGCCTCCGCATCGTGAAATGGCGCTGACCTGCGGGATACCGCGAACCGCGGCCGCATCAGGACAGTTCTATTGGACTGATTGTTTTGTTGCGTTTGGTGTGCTTGGTGTTGAATCGTCCTTGTGAAGCGCCGAACCGACCGGATCATCGCCGTCTCCGCCGTCACGGCCGTGGCCGTCGTGCCCACCGCGATCCTGATGGCGGTGAAGACGGGCGTCATGGCGTCGAAGGACTCGGGCGACCTGCCGCCGAGCGCGCAGATGGCGCAGGCGGACCCGGCGAACCCGAACAGCGCGACGTCCGGCGCGGTGACGCCGTCCGCGTCCGGCGCGCCGGGCTCGGGCACCGGAACCGGCGGCGGCACGCCGGGCGGGCGGACGACCGGGACCGGCGGCACCGCCGCGAACCCGTCGCCGAAGCCCGGCCCCGAGTTGAAGTCGTTCGTCCGCAAGACGAGCGTGATGGTGTCGTACGGGAAGAGCGGCGACTACAAGCAGGCCACCGAGACGGCGACGATCAGCCTGTGGCCGTCGTTCTCGATGAACGCGGTCGGCGTCACGCAGACGATGAAGGACGGCACGCTCAGCGAGATCACCCAGAAGGTGATCATCAGCGGCGCCACGCTGTCCGGGTTCGACGGCGAGAAGTGGACGAAGTCCAAGCTGAGCGCCGCGCAGCTGGAGAAGCTGCGGGCCGGCTCCGACCCGCGGCAGTTCACCTACCTCATCCGCGGCGTGCCCGGCAACGTCGTGACCGGCCCGGACGCGAACGGCCGCACCTACTACCTCGCGAAGGCGCTGATGGGCAGCGTGTACGGCCTGCTGCCGAAGGAGGCCGCGGACGAGGCCCGCAAGGTGATCCCGGACGACGCCGGCGTCTCGCTCGAACTGTCCTCGGGGAAGCAGGACCGGCCGGCGACGATCGGGCTGGCGGCGAACGCGCCCGGCGGCACGTTCAACGGCACGATGAACTTCGGCTCCTACCGCTGACACCCTCCCGGAACGCCCGTTCGGACTCTCCAGGAACGCCCGCCCGGACCCTCCGGGAACGCCGCTCGACCCGTCCCGGAACGCCCGCCGCGCGCGCTCTGGGACACGTCCGTTCGGCCATGTACGGGGTACGCCGATGGTCGTACCGCAGTGGGACCCGTTCGTACCACCGGGGGATGTAGCGCCGTTAGCGCCCCGACAGACTGGGGAACACCAGCAGGGCGACAAGGGAGGCCGAATCCTCATGAACCGACGACTGGTAGTGGCCGCCGGAGGCACCGCCGTGGGTGCCGCGCTCCTCCTGTCCGGGTGCAACGGGGACGGGTCGGGCTCGAACGCGAACATGAAGCTGAGCGCCAACGAGGCGCTGCTGAAATCCTCACAGAAGACGGCGCAGTCGGACACCTTCAAGGCCGACCTGACCGTCACCGGCTCCGGCTCGGACTCCGGGAAGATCCACGCGACGGGCCAGTTCCGGCTCAAGCCGACGCTGAAGTTCAGCGCGCAGCTGGACGACGTCACCCACAACGGGCAGACCGTCCCGGGCGCCAAGGGCCAGGCGATCTTCACCGACAACACGCTGTACGCCAAGGTGCCGCAGCTCGCGCAGTTCGTCACCGGCGGCAAGCCGTGGGTGAAGATCGACGTGAACCAGGTGTCCCAGCGCACCGGCTTCGACGTGCAGAACCTCGTGAACCAGGTCGAGAAGGTCAACCCGGCCGAGCAGACCAAGATGTTCACCGGCTCCAAGGACGCCCACCGGGTCGGCACCGAGACGGTCGACGGCGTCAAGACCGTCCACTACGCCGGCACGGTCACCGTCCAGGACGCGCTGAACCGGCTCGACGCCCAGACCCGCGACAAGGTCGATGGCTGGCTGCCGAAGGACCACGCCAACGGCAAGATCAACTTCGATCTGTGGACGGACGGGAACAACCTGCCGCGCAAGCTCGTGTCCAAGGCGTCCGACAAGCAGGGCGACAACGGCTCGGTGACGGTGCTCTACAGCGACTACGGCAAGTCCTTCGGGGTGAACCCGCCGCCGTCCGACCAGGTCGGCACCATGTCGCTCGGGTCCCTGCTGGGCGGAAACTGACGCACAGCTCACACACGGACATCACAGGACAGACTGAACCCCGCTAGTCTCCCCTGCGTCTCATTCAGGGTCCGGTCCGAGCGTCCGGGCATCACGACGCAGACCGAGGAGATTCCCCCATGATCCGACGTTTCGCCGCGGGCACGGCGGCCGCCGCCGGCCTCGCCCTCGCGCTGACCGGCTGTCTCGGCGACGCCGGCAACAAGGTGGACGAGGCCGGCAAGAACATCAAGCTGACCGCCGCGCAGGTGCTCGGCAAGACGGCGCAGAAGACCGGCCAGATCGACTCCTTCCAGGCCGACATGTCGATGACGTCGACCGGCTCGCCCAGCGGCGACATCGACATGTCCGGCACGATGCAGTACCGGACGAAGCCCGACCTGGCCTTCGGCATGAACTTCGACAGCATGTCGGTCGGCGGCAAGTCGATGGCCGGCATCAAGGAGGTGCTGGTCGGCCGCACGATCTACATGAAGATCCCGCAGCTGGCGCAGCTCGGCGGCGGCGCGTCCGCGAAGACCTGGGTGAAGCTGTCGCTGGACGAGGTCGGCGCGAAGTCCGGGCTGAACATGGACCAGCTGCTCCAGCAGTCGCAGCAGATGGACCCGGTGCAGAACACCAAGATGCTGACGGCGTCCAAGGACGCGCGCGAGGTCGGCAAGGAGACGGTGAACGGCATCCAGACCACGCACTTCACCGGCACCTACCGGATGGCGGACGCGGTCGCGAAGCTCCCCGCCGACCAGCGCCAGGCGTACGAGAAGAACCTGGCGAAGTCCGGCATGAACGGCGACATGCACTTCGACCTGTGGGTGGACGGGCAGCAACTGCCCCGCAAGATGACGATGAAGACCGGCCAGACCGCCGCCGGCGTCATGACGATCACCACCAGCTACCGCGACTTCGGCAAGCCGGTGCAGGTCACCGCGCCGCCGGCGAACGAGGTCACCGACTTCGCCTCGCTGATGAAGGGCATGGGCGCCGGCCTCACCCCGGGCGCCTGACGCGAACGAAGGATGGAGAGGGCCGCGCTGCCGAACAGCGCGGCCCTCCGCCGATTCGGCCGCGCGCCCGATTCGGCCTCGCACCCGATTTGGCCTCGCGCCGTCCCGGCACGTACTCTGTTGTCTGCCGAAGACCGCCGGTCGCCGTTCCGCGAGGGACGGCCGAAGGTCCCGATCCGTTCGGGCGGCCTGCGTAGGTGAGACGTGAGCCTTCCGCTTGGCCTTCCCGGGCCTGGCATGACGCCCCGTGCACACCTGCGCCGGGGCGTTTTTTGGTGGATCGGCGCCCGACCCGCGAGGGCCGGGCGAGGGTCCTGACCACCCAGGTAATCGGAAGGAGGCCACATGGCTAAGGCCGAGAAGGCCGCGGCGATCGCCGAGCTCAAGAACGACTTCGAGAGCTCCAACGGCGCCGTGCTGACCGAGTACCGCGGGCTGACGGTGGCGCAGCTCAAGGAGCTGCGCACCAACCTCGGCGAGACCGCGAAGTTCGCCGTGGTGAAGAACACGCTGACCAAGCGCGCCGCGAACGAGGCCGGTGTCGACGAGCAGTTCCGCGAGCTGCTCGAAGGCCCGTCGGCCATCGCGTTCGTCCGCGGCGACGTGGTCGAGGCCGCCAAGGGCCTGCGTGACTTCGCCAAGGCCAACCCGCTGCTGGTGATCAAGGGCGGCTTCATCGACGGCAAGTCGATGGACGCCGCGGAGATCACCCGGCTGGCGGACCTCGAGTCCCGCGAGGTCCTGCTGGCCAAGCTGGCCGGTGCGATGAAGGGCTCCATGGCCAACGCGGCCGCGCTCTTCAACGCCCTGCCGACGCAGGCGGCCCAGCTCGCCGAGGCGCTGCGCGCCAAGCGCGAGGCCGGCGGCGAGACCGCCGAGGCCCCCGCCGACGCGCCGGCCGCCGAGGCCGCCGACGAGGCACCCGCCGAGTAGGCACCCGCGGTTCCCCGTAAGACCCCAGATCGTTAAGCCATAGCGGAGGAAACATCATGGCGAAGCTCAGCACCGACGAGCTGCTCGACGCGTTCAAGGAGATGACCCTCCTCGAGCTGTCCGACTTCGTGAAGCAGTTCGAGGACGTCTTCGACGTCAAGGCCGCCGCGCCCGTCGCGGCCGTGGCCGCCGCCCCCGCCGCCGGTGCCGCCGGCGGTGGCGAGGAGGCCGCCGCGCAGGACGAGTTCGACGTCATCCTCGAGGGTGCCGGCGACAAGAAGATCCAGGTCATCAAGGAGGTTCGCACCCTGACGAGCCTCGGCCTCAAGGAGGCCAAGGACCTGGTCGACGGCGCGCCGAAGCCGCTGCTCGAGAAGGTCAACAAGGAGACGGCCGACAAGGCCAAGGAGGCCCTGGAGAAGGCCGGCGCGACGGTCACCGTCAAGTAAGGCGCTCCGGAGCGTCCGGGGCCCGCGCGGCTCCGCTGCTCTTTCGAGGCGGCCGTCCCACCTTCGGGTGGGGCGGCCGCCTCTTTTCGTGCCGGGTCCTTGCGCAGGTGGGCGGGCGTGTCGCCGGTCCGTGAGCGGGCGGGTTGTCGTGCGGGTGCAAGGGAGGGCGCGTTCCGGGTGGGTTTCCTGTGGGGGAGTGATAAAGAGCTGGTGAAAAGCGTGTGCCGGGGCGGGTTGTGCGGTAGTCGGCGGGCGGCGTAGCGTCCCGTTCTGGCGCTGTGGCCACACCCGGCCGCTCCTGTCCCGGCCGGCGGTTCCAGCGCGCCGCCGCACCCCCCCGCTTGAGGCGCCGGTTCTTGGACCACTAGTCTCATAGGGCCCGTAAGTAACGATTGTCTTACGACGTCGGATTTTGCCGCTGATCTGGGGTGGAACCCCTTCCATTTGGACGGGGGGCCGCTACGGTAGTGGCACCCGTCACGGCTACCGGACGGTAGCAACGAGGCGGACACGAGGTGTGACGGGCAGACAGAGCCAGAGTGCTACTCGCTCATTGGTTCGGGATTCCCCCGGCCTGGACGAAAGGTGACGAGTGGGCGTCGAGATCAGAGTCGAGGGCCTGACCAAGTCCTTCGGCCGCCAGGTGATCTGGCAGGACGTGTCGCTGACCATCCCCGCAGGTGAGATCTCCGTTCTTCTGGGCCCGTCCGGTACCGGCAAGTCGGTCTTCCTGAAGTCCCTCGTCGGCCTGCTCAAGCCGAACCGCGGGCACATCTGGATCGGCGACAAGGACCTCCCGTACCTGCCCGAGTCGCAGCTCTACGAGACCCGCAAGCTGTTCGGCGTGCTGTTCCAGGACGGCGCGCTGTTCGGGTCGATGAACCTGTTCGACAACATCGCCTTCCCGCTGCGCGAGCACACCAAGAAGTCCGAGTCCGAGGTCAAGCGCATCGTCCTCGAGAAGATGGAGATGGTCGGCCTCCTCGGCGCCGAGTACAAGCTGCCCGGCGAGATCTCCGGCGGTATGAAGAAGCGCGCCGGCCTCGCCCGCGCCCTCGTGCTGGACCCCGAGATCCTGCTGATCGACGAGCCGGACTCCGGCCTCGACCCGGTCCGCACCGCGTTCCTGAACCAGGTGTTCATCGACCTGAACGCGCAGCTCAACGCCACGTTCCTGATCGTCACCCACGACATCAACACCGCCCGCACCATCCCCGACAACATCGGCCTGCTGTACCAGCGGCACCTGGCGATGTTCGGGCCGCGGGAGATGCTGCTGTCCAGCGAGGAGCCGGTCGTCCGGCAGTTCCTCAACGCCAGCAAGATCGGCCCGATCGGCATGTCGGAGGAGAAGGACGCCTCCGAGCTCGAGGCCGAGTCGAAGATGGGCCTGGACTCCGGCAAGCTGCCCCCCATCCCGCCGCAGCAGATGCCCAGCAACGGCATGCTGCGCGCCGGCATGCACGCCCCCGGCGCCTGGTGCGCCGCGCACGGCGTCACGCCGCCGCCCGGGTCGTTCATCGACGACCTCGGCCGCAACTGGGTGGAGGAGTGGCCGCGGTACGTGGCGTCCATGTCCGCCGGCGCGGCCGCCGCCCCGGCGGCCC
>NZ_WBMR01000003.1 GCF_008923365.1 Actinomadura montaniterrae | reverse complement strand
TGGTCAGTGGGGTGACAGCCCGCAGTTCGTCGCGGTCCTGGACGCCATCAACGTGACGCGGCTGGGGCCGGGTCGCCCGCGCCGCCGTCCCGATCACGTGCTGGCCGACAAGGCCTACTCCTCGCGGCCCACTCCTCGCGGGCCAACCGGGCGTATCTGCGTCGACGCGGGATCGGGCACACCATCCCGGTGCCGGCCGACCAGCGGCAGCACCGCCGCGACCGCGGACGCCGCGGTGGACGCCCGCCCGACTTCGACCCCGAGCGCTACAAGCAACGCAACACCGTCGAACGCGCCATCAACCGCCTCAAGCAGTTCCGCGCCGTCGTGACCCGCTTCGACAAACGCCGCTACCTGTTCACCGGCACCATCACCATCGCTGTCCTACTCATCTGGCTACGCACCTGATCCAAGAAACAGGCCCTAGTGGGGTGGCGGTGTTCGCGGCGGCGGTGCACAGCCGGGGCGAGGTCGTCCTGGCCGTCCATGTCGTGACGCTGGCGGCGCTCACGGTCGTCGGCATCGTGCGGAGGCGCTGGGCCACCATCGCCGCCGGAGGCGCGGGGCTGGCGGTCGCCGCGGGCGGCTACTTGGTCGCGGCGGCCGTCAACGGGCACGTCCGCGCCGAGCTGTACCCGGCGGGGGCGCGCGACCTCGCCGAGAACCTCGGCGCGCGGTTCACCACGGGCGCGGGGCGGGCGTGGGCGCTGTCCGGGGCGGCCGGGCAGATCTGGTACCTGGCCGTCTCCACGTGGGGGCTCGGCGGGGTCGGCTTGGCGGCCGTCGTCGCCGTGCTGGTGCGGCGGCGGGCGCACGCCGCGGACCGGGTCATGGCGGGCGTGCTGCTCACCGTGACGTTCGGGATCGCGTACGCGTCGTCCGCCGCGCTGCCGGACGAGCACCGCGTGGGCAACTACGCGTATGGGCGGTACCTGTCGTGCGTGGCGCTGGTGTACGCGCTGGCGGGTGCGGCGGCGCTGTTGCAGGTGGGCCTGCGCAGGGCGGTGGGGCTGGTCGCGGCCGCGGCCGCCATCGTCGGCGCGGCGGGGCTGTGGGTGCGCCTCTACGCGGGCGAACGGCTGCACACCTACAAGTTCATCGGGTTCGACTTCCCGGAGACGTCGTTCCTGACGGACGCCTGGGTCCACGTAATGAGCCGACGGTGCACAGGAGACCGCGTGCCACATCGCGTGGCTGCTGGACGCGGTGGAGGCGCAAGACCACCGGCGGCTACTCGGATTAGCCGTACGGCGGAAGGCGTGCGACGTCGTGACGGACGGGGCGGACGCCGCCGCTGCGTTCAGGCGTTCGGCCACGCGGAGTCCCGCGCACTGGAACAGAATCCGGAACCCGAGTCGGAGCGCACCGGCGAGTGCGGTCTCGGCGACGACTCGGAACGGAGCAGCACCGGCAAGAGAGGAGATCCAGGTGCTAACCCCGTGAAGGATCACCCGGCCAACTTGCTCCGCCCCGAGTCGTCGTCCGAGCTGTACCGTCCGTGCACGACCTCTCACAGCAACCCGCAAAGATCTCCTGCACCTGGCAGCCGAGGCGTTGGCGGCCTGGAGCCACGGGCCTGGCGAGTCGCCTCTGGGGTCTTCGCACCTGCGGGTTCGGACGGCGATGTGCACGTCGACCTCGCCTGGCCGCCAAGCCGCCAGGCATTCACCCTTCTTCGCCCGCAGAGCGCACCGCCGGGCGCCCGTCCACGTCGACGGCCTGCGCGACCGCTACCAGGCCGCACATCGTCCGAGGCCGACGGTCCGGAGAACGTAGTGGCTCATGTATCGGGCCGAGGGCTCAGACTGGGAGGTCTTCGACGTCGAAGACGCATGCGAGGTCAGCCTGCAACCAGAAAGTATTGCCCGAAGATTTCGTTGAAACGATAGCCCTGAGACTCAAGGATGCACATCGCCTTGGTTGTCAGCAGGCCGCCCCGCCGACCAGGAGATACTTCAGTGAGCATACCTTTCACCCTGGCGAGCCGAACCCAGTTCGCAACCGCGCGCCAATTGCATTCGATAATGACTTCCATTTTCCGCACGGGATTCGGATACCCCAGGTCGACGTACCATGAGTACAACGCGGCAACCAGCGCAAAAAAATCGTCTGACCGTCCCGCTCGCCCGGGCCGGGGCACTGACCGTACCACACATTGTATCTGGCAAGCCATCCTATCGATCACTTCAGAAAAATTATGCTCTCTTTCCATTTTTGCCATCAAGTTCAGCATCTCCCGGGCGTCCCTGGTCATCTTCGCCAGTGGGATCGAGCGCAATGTGTCGACCGTGATTCCCTGCTCGACCGACTCGGGATTCGCCTCCCGGCTGGGCCTGATGACGAGTTCAACGGGGCCGCCGGTGGTCATCGTCGGCCAACGCGTCGTGACCTCCCAGGCACCGGTGACCATGCGATGTTCGACAGCGGCCGCTCGCGTGGTGATCTCACCGTCGGCTCGGTCAGGCTCAGTCCCGCTAGGAACGCTCACAGAGGAAACGACTTTGAGTTCCAACCGTTCAACGGTTTCCACGCTCCCTTGCTGAGCTCCCGGGCTCCAATGCTGATCGCTCTGTCTCACTGCATGCTTCATGCAGCACCCCCCTCGTGCACAACTGCCGGCAGATCCCGAGTGACAACCCGGATTCCCCCAAGATCAGTGCATGAGTCTCAGTCCGTGCAGACCCTCTGCCCGCGTCTTGTTCGTTGGACTTTCGTCCGAACCACAGTCAGGCGTGACCGGAAAAGAACTGTCCTTCCGTGGCGGTTCCTGGCAACCGAACAGACTGAGATTGTGACCCGACCGTTATTAGAGTGTCTGGGGTGCCGCCGTCCCGCCGTGCTGCGATGAACCTGTCGCCCGCGTCTTAAAGGTCGTAACAGAATCAGCGGACGAGGCGTCGCGAGCAGATGAAGGCTGCGGCGAGGGTCATGAAGGCTTCGTGGATGTCGTCGCGGATCTCCCAGCGGATGCGTAAGCGGCGGAACCGGTGCAGCAGGCCGATGGTGCGTTCGACGACGTAGCGGTGGACGCCCAGCCCGGACCCGTGCGGGGTGCCGCGGCGGGCGATGACCGGTTTGATGCCCTTGACCCAGACCAGGCGCCGGTACTTGTCGCGGTCGGCCAGCAGCCGCCCGGGTCTTCGACGAGGCCGGCCGAGCCGCCCCCGGATCGGTGGCACCGCCTCCAGCAGCGGCATCAACTGAGTGACATCGTTACGATTCCCACCAGTCAACGACACGACGAGAGCGGGATGTTGTGGCCGTCGGTCAGCACGTGGTGGTTGGAGCCCGGTCGGCCACGGTCTAGTGGGCTCGGCCCGGTGTTGGGCCGCCCTTCAAAGCCCGGACGTGGGAGCTGTCGATCACCGCCCTGGACCAGTCCAACTGCCCGGCGGCGCGCAGTTCGTCCAACAGCAGCCGGTACAGACGTTCCCACACCCTGGCCTGATGCCACTCAGCCAGCCGCCGCCAGCACGTCATCCCCGAACCGAACCCAGCTCCTGAGGCAAGGACTCCCATCGGATCCCGGTGTGCAGGACGAACAAGATCCCGCGCAGCACCTTGCGGTCGTCCAACCGCTTACGCCCGGCGTGGCGCTTACGGCGCTCCACCTTCGGCAACAGCGGCTCGATCCGCTCCCACAGACTGTCAGGCACGATCCACGGGGGTTGCTCGCCCTTACGCACCCGCCCACACCACACCCGGCCATCACTCTATGTCGCGCTACATGCACACTCTGTTATTGCCTCTTACTGCCGACCGCGTCACTTGCATTTGCTCCTCCAGCGCACGCAGAGCCCGTTGGACCTCATCGGCCGTGTGTCTTCTCTCGGAACCGCCACCATCCCGCCTCCGCCGTCGATCAGCCGCCTCGGAGATCAAGCGCGGCCCCAGGCACTTTGGATCAACCGCCCGCACGTGCAGGACTCGGTGGTTCGCTTCCACTTCACCAGCGTCGGGCCGATCGCCCAGCGGGCCTGGGGGATGGTCGCTGGCCTCGTCTCGCTGGCCGCAGTGGCCGATCTTGCCTTGATCGTTGCCGCCTGGGGGTCTGGCGCCGATCGCGGGCCCTTCGGGGTCGCCGCTGAGGACCGCAGGCAGGTACCCGTTGAGGAAGGCGAACAGCGTCATCGGCCCGTTCACGTGCTCAGGACATCGGGTAGTCGCGCGACGGGACTCCCAGTCCCACGTGAGGCACCCACATGCGGACGGCGAGCAAGTACAGGCCGAGGATGAGCGCCGGCGCCAGCCACCGGGTGAGACGCGTCCGGTTCGCCGGCATGGTCAGGACGATCAGCGCGGGAGTCGCCGATGCGGCGCACACCAGGCCGAGCGCATCGAGAAGCGGACCCGGTCGATTCAGACAGCCGAACGCCAGGAACGCCTCTCCTCCGCAGACGTCCGCCTGGGTGTAGAAGAAGGCGAGAAGGCAGAACAGGCCGCCGAGAAACCATGCGCACGTCCCCAACGCCACGTCGAGGCCAGGGCCCCTCATCGGCCAGAGCTTGCCATCGCGCCGGGTGGCGCGCACATCCTTGACCGCCACGGCCGCCATCAGCCCGATGACCGCCACCACCGCCAGTGTCCCCAGACCCCACCCCGCGCTGCCCCCCTGAAAAGGCGGTTTCTCGGGGTCCGTGTCGTCCGTCGGCCAGGTCGAAATGGTCATGACGAAAAGGGCCGCGAGCGCCGCCCAACCTCCGCCCAGCACCCCGTACTCGCGAACGCGGCCGCGTGTCATCGCCAGGCCCTCGACCACGTGGACGCCCCCATCCGCGATAGCCGGTGGTTGTAGATCGTTGTACGCACCCAATGGCAGAAGTGCTCCTGGATGCTCGGCTGCTCGATGTCGAGGACCATGACCCTTCCTTGCTGCCGTTGTCGTTTGTCTCGCACATGCCGAGACGAAGCATTACCAGATGATGGTCTCTCAGAGACCGTCCGCGGTCGGGGCCGATGTACCACTTACCGAAGACCGATAGCAAAGGACACGACCCGGGTTTCTGACCGCGCCCTGGTCGGTGACGCTCGGGGCCGCCGTCGTGTCCGACGGGCCGGAGCGATCGGGGATGGCGGTAGCGCCGCTCGCCTGAACTGTCTGTCTGGTGTGCTGGTCCGGCTGGCCGTCTGAACGCTGGGGATGAACGATCAATGACCAACGCCCTGAACCTTGTCGTGGCGGGAGACGTGGGCCTGTCACGGAAGTTGCGTGGCACAGGACGGTTTCCGGCCGTGTTCGATGTCGCCTCCGCCACCGAGCTTCGATCCGTGTCCAAGAGCGGTGAGGTTCGGCCTCCGGCCGCGTTCATGTTCGCGCGGACTTCAACGAGGACCTCCCCGACGTCTGTGTCACTCACCTGGCCAACGGGTTGGCGGCCGCCGGGTTCACTGTCCTCGTCCACTGCTTCTTCACCCAACGTGGTGACTGCTTCAGCTCGGGGGTTCTCACCAGCGCGGAGCCGATGAGCCTGTCGCAACTGCTGACAACGCTCGGCGCCGCCCCACCGGAGGACGTTGAGCAGCCGGACCTTCTGCCCGAGCCGCCGCCGGAGCCCTGGGTACTCCCGGGCGTGACGGCCGCGGGGCAGACCGGCCAGGCATGGCCCGCGGACGAGCCGCCGGCAAGTCCGGTCCAGAGCGGCGTCGGCGATGAGCCTCTGGAGACCCCGCCCGGTTACGGCGAACTGACGGTCGCCCATCGCGGCGTCGCTGCGGTCACCTACCGTGCCGTGCACGAAGAATCCGGGACCACGGTCGCCCTCGGATCCGGCACGATGGTGTGGAGACACCGCCGGACGAACTGGCCGCCTTGGAGCGCGCCTCCCTCACTGATCACATGGTCACCGTGCTGGAGTCCGGCCGCACCCCGGCCGGGCAGGTGTACACGGCCTCAGTGCACTGCCCCGCGTACGCATCGGAACCGCCTCTGTCGCTCCGGGAGGCGGTCCACGTCGCCGCCTCGCTGGGCATGGGTCTGCAGGCGCTGCACGAGCAGGGATTGATCCACGGTGATGTCAATCCCGGCCGTATCATGAGCGACGCCGGGAGGCCGCTGCTGACCGGGGCGGCGAGTCTTCGGGGCCTGGCGGCACATTCCTCGCCGGGCATGCTCGAACCGGTGGACTTCGAACGCATCGATCCGAGGGTCGCCGCGCCCGAAGTCCTTTCTGGGCGACCTGCGACCGCGCGTTCACCGATGCGCTCGAGGAGGGCATGCGGGGCGTTCTCGAATCCCCCACTGACTGGGAATCCCTGCTGGCATGGTCGTCGGGTGCGACAGTGGCGGAGCCCGGCGGCGCAGGCCGCCGCCGCAAGCCCGTGCTGGCGGTCCTGGCGGTGTTCGCCGTGCTCGTCCTCGCCGGGGTGGGAATCGGTGCGGCGGGACTGATGGCCGGGGACGACGGGGAGGCCGCGCAGCATCGGCAGCCGAGCCCTTCGCGGCCGGAAACATCGCCTTCGAGTTCTTCGCCGGGCCCGACGTCCCCCCCGACAGCGGTGAGGCCGATCAAGGAGTACGCGCCCGGCCGGGTACGGATCGCCGACGCCAGGGTATCGATCGAGGTCGCATGGGCGGACCGCAACGGGGACGAGCCGCGTACTACGTCGGGGGGCCTGTGGGACGCAGACCCTCCACCTTGGCCAGCGCACCGCCGGGAACCGCGAAGGTCACGGTCACCGCGCTGAACCCGAGCGTGGACTACTGCTTGACGGTCGTCGCCGTCCTGGACGTCGACCGCGTAGCCCACGCCGAGCCCGTCTGCACCCACCGCGTCAAGAGGGCCGGCTGACCCGACCGCGGAGCCCGGTGACGGGCTCTCCCCGCGTCAGGCGGGACGGTCGAGCCGCCCAGAGCACCGCTCGCGGGTTCACCCACCACGACAGGCGGCGCGGCAGTGAACTGGAGTGCCGCAGCCGTGTGGCCAGCAGGCGAACCTGCTCGGACGTGAACGAGGCGTCGTCCGGTGTGACCGGACCACCGAAACCCGCCGCGTTCACCAGCCGGCTCAACGTGCGCAGCCGTCCAGTATCGGTGTCCGGCAGTGCCGCCGCGAGGCTCGCCGTCAGTTCTGCCGTTGTGGCGGACGCGGGCACGGTGTGGCCTGCGAGCCGCATCGCCACTAGGAGTTCTGCCCAGGCCGCGAGGATGCGCGCGCCGTTCCCCTGCGCGATCTGCGCACCCCACGCAAACGCAGCAACGGCATCAGCAGCAGCAAGAGGACGAGCAGCCCCAGCTGGGTGTCGATCAGCAGAGTGTATTCACCACCTGACAGCCGTGGCACGGCGCCGCGTGCACCAGTGTCCGTAGCGTCGGAGGTTTCGCCGCCGCGGTATGTCCCGTCGTGGCCCGCCCGCTCCTGCGAGCCCGGACGCGCCGACGCCTCCGAACGCTTCCGCGGGTTCGGGTCGTAGGGCACCCAGCCCAGGCCCTCGAAGTAGATCTCGCCCCAAGCCACCGCGTCACCGGTGCGGATCACACGGCTGCCGCCGCCGCCCGCCCCGAACCCGACCACGACCCGGCTCGGCAGTCCGGCCGCCCGGGCGAGGACCGCGAACGCGCTGGCGAACTGCTCGGAGGTGGCGCCGCCGCCCTTGCGTCCCGGCGGGACCAGCAACTCGGCGAGCTCGGCGTAGCCGTGTCCGCCCGGGGCGCCCGGCTCGAAGGTGTAGGAATCTCGCAGGTACTCGGCGATCCGGGAGGCACGCTGGTGCGCGGTGCCGTTCCCCGCCGCCGCCTGGGCGATGTCGCGCAGGCGCGCCGGCGCGCCCGGCGGCAACCGAAGGTAACGCTCGTACCCGGTACCGGAGGCGGCCGCCGCCCGGGTCCCCTTCCATCCGCTCCAGTCGGGAACCATTCCGGCAGCCGTGTACGAATGGCCAGCGACCGCGCCGTCCAGGGAGAGCAGTGTGCCGGAGACGGCGTCGTGGCCGACCGCGACGCCGTCCACCCGGGTGGCGATGCCCGGGACCGGCAGCCAGTCGCCGGGCAGGTCGCCGGCCGAGACCTTCACGGTGGTCCGCGTCGTCCGCGGCGGCACCACCTCGGGGGGAGGCAGGTCCGGCCCGGCAGGACGGTAGGAGCTGTCGGGCAGCCAGACAGGTCCTGTGAAATCCGCGAGCGCGACCCACCGCAGCGTGGTCCGCGGACCCGAGACCGTCATCAGCGGCACGTCCGGGGCGGCCGACCACGCCGACAGGTAGGACAGCGGATTGCGCACCTCGCGCGGCTTCTCGGGAAGATCGCGCTGCCCGCGCGGATCGGCCGCGCGTACCGGCGTGGCGGGGAGCAGGGCGGGAAGGACGCGGCCGTCGCGGCGCAACACCGTCGTGATCGCTCCGGCGAGCCACATCGCCAGAACCGGGAACGCGAGCAGGTCCACGGTCGCCAGGGGGTGTGGCCCCGTGGTCAAGATGCGCGCTCCCGAGTGGAGCACCGCGTCCACCGCCGCGGGGACCGGCTCCTTGATCGGCCCGGGCGGCCAGCGCGACCAGCACGACCGCGGCCATGGGCAGGCCGGCCGGCACCGCGACGGGCCCCAGCCCGCGCAGTACCCGGTGCGCCGCGGAGGTGACGGCCACCGCCGCGATCGCCGTACTGACCAGCACGGCAGTGACCGGCGCCGACCGTTCGTAGCCGGCGGCCAGCAACGGCGCCGGCGCCGCCGCGGCCACCGCCACAGCGGCGGAGGCGAGGACGGCGCGTCCCCGATTCACGTGGTCCACCAACAGGTCTGGTTCCAGCCGGTGGCGAAGGCCGCCGGGGTGTGGGCCTGCAGGATCCGCCCCCCGGCGGTCGATGCGGGGGGATGATCGGTTTCGCGGAAGTGGCCGATCAGGGCGACCAGCGACAGGACGCGCCGCGCGGCCAGAGCGTCCAGCGCCGCCGCGGTGTCCGCCGGCGTAGCTCGGGCGGACAACAGGACGACCACGCGCCCGGTCGGGGCTGAACGGAGCAGAGCGCACGCGGCCTGGAAGTCCGCGCCGGGCCGCGCCGCCGCCTCGGCGAGGAGGTCCAGATGCGCGGTGACCCCGGCGGATGAGGGCGAATACCCGCCACTGGCCAGCCGCAGTTCGACCGGGAGCCCGCGGGCGGACAACACGATCGAGGCCGCCGCCTCCGCGAGGTCGTCCAGCTCCGCCTGGCCATGGCGGTCGTCGACGAGCACGGTGACGCCGGGCCGGGGAGAGACGGCGTGCTCGCGCACCATCAGCCGCCCGCGGCGGGCCGTAGTGCGCCAGTGGATCTGACGGACGTCGTCGCCGGGTGTGTGCTCGCGCAACCCCGCGAAGGCGCCTTCGATCGACCGGGTCACGGCCGATGAGGCGTCCCGGCCGCCGGCGCCGGCAGCGGTGAGGACGGCCAGCTCATGGTGGCGGGGATGCACGAGCACCCGCACGGTCTGGTCGTCGAGCAGCCGGATGGCGCGTGCGAGCCCCAGCGGGTCGGTGCGGACCAGGCTGAGCGGGCCCACTTCCAGCACGCCCCGCTGCCGCGCGGACAGTTCGTAACGGAGTTGGGCCCGGACTCTCCCCAACGGAATGTCGTACGTGCCGGCGGGCGAGGTCACACGTTCGGCGGCCGTCACGCCACCCGCGTCCGCGACGTCCGTCTCGATGATGACGGTGACGGACTCGCCGACGTGTACGCGCGTGTTCGTGATGCGGCGGTGTACCCGGGCAGCGCGCGGCGGCCGGGCAAGGATCACGGCCAGCGCGACGGTGGGGAAGGCGAGCGCGCCCAGCACGCCTGGTGCCAGGTAGCCGAGGCCGCCACCGGCCAGGACGGCACCGGACGAGAGGATCCCCCAGCCGCGGGGGGTGGGCCGAGGCATGCGACCCGCCATCCGCTAGGGCCGGTTCCCGTGCGGCCCCGGTACCGGAACCTCGGCCAGGACCTCGGCCAATAGCGCTGTGTTCTCCTCTGCGGTGGAGGCGCGAGAGAACGGCGCCAGCCGGTGACCCCACACGGGCCCGGCGAGGTCCTTGATGTCGTCGGGGGTGACGTACACGCGACCGTCGGCCAGCGCGTACATGCGCGCTGCCCGGCACAGCGCGATCGACGCGCGCATCGACACTCCGGCGCGCAGCCTCGGGTGGCGACGCGTCCGCTGGGCCAGCTAGAGCACGTACTGGTACACCGGATCGGCGAAAATGATCCGGTCGGCGGCGGCGGCCAAGCGCGACATCTCCGCTCCGTCGAGCACGCAGGCCAGGTCCTCGGGGGCGGCCATGGACGCTCCGCGCATCAGCGACAGCTCCGCTTCCTCACCGGGGTAGCCCAGTGAGAGCCGCATCAGGAAACGGTCGAGCTGAGCTTCCGGGAGCGGGAACGTGCCCTCCAGATCGGCCGGATTCTGCGTCGCCACCACCAGGAACGGGTCCGGCACGGGATGCGCTTTCCCGTCCACCGTGACCCGCCCCTCCTGCATCACCTCCAGCAGCGCCGACTGGGTACGGGGCGAGGTCGTGTTGATCTCGTCCACCATGACGAAGTTGGCGAAAACCGGACCGGGATGGAACTCGAACTCCTGGGTCCGCTCATCGAAGATCGTCACCCCGGTGATGTCGGAGGGCAACAGGTCCGGGGTGCACTGCACGCGGCGTGCGGTCCCCCCCGGTCACCGCCGCCAGCGCGCGGGCCACCGTGGTCTTCCCCATGCCGGGCAGATCCTCCAGGAGCACGTGCCCGCCCGTGGCGAACGCGGTGAGGAGCAGCCGCACCGTCGCCGGAGCGGGCCACGGTCCCCACGCTCTCCGCCATCCGGTCGAAGGTATCGGCCGCCCGCATGGCCTCCTCGCCGGTGACCGCGGCAGACTCGGGTGTACTGATGCTCAAGCTCATCCCTTCCAGGGGCATCTGCAGTTGCCCCACCCGGCTGATGCACTCGCGGCGGACGCGCCACCAGAGAAGCTGACGCAGATGCCGGGTGCATCCACATACACCGGCCCGGCGTAGTACTTGAAGGTGCCGCCGTCGTATGCGGGGCTGCCTCCGCTCTGCTTCTTCAGCTGAACCCAAACATTGGTGCCCTTACCGACGTTGGCGGTCTTCATCGTGACCGCGCAGTTCTTCTTGGTGCTGTTGCTGTAGAGCAGGTAGGCCCGCCCCCCATGGAATGAGACCGACCGCTGCACGTAGTAGCCACCGCCCGACCCGATGTTGCAGACCTGCTGCGGTGTGTACGGGTTGCGCGTGGGCTTGGGTTTGGGCTTCGTCGCCGGCGGGGGCGGCTTCTTCGCAGGCGCCTTGCTGCTCGGCCGTCTGCTGCTCGGCCGTCTGGTGGAGGGTCTTGGCGCGGAGGGACGTCCACCCGAAGAGCTGGCCTTGGGCGCGGTGGTTCTGGATCCAGTGGGTTCGGGCGGGGTTTCGGGCTTCGCCGGCCCCCGGTGCGAAGGAGTCGGGTCGAACGGGTTGGGGAAGATCGGATCGATGGACGGTGCCGGCACCAGCGGCGGAGCCTTCTCCCAGCCCACCGGCACGACCGGACGGTCTCCACCCTTCCCCGCCTTGCCGAGGTACTTGCCGACGATTCTGGCCCGACCGTCGGATCCGACGACGCGAGCGTCCGGGCTGCCCGGTGCGTTGATGAACAGGTTGCCCTCCCGGACCTGCAACTCCAGGTCACCGCGTCCGGCCGGGATCGACTGCACACCGGTCTGCCGTCCGGCCGGGTCGTACACGTGGACCTGCCCGGTCTCCCTCACCGGCACGTACACCTTGCCCGCGAACGGTACGGCGGGCTCCTGGACGGGATCGCGCAACGGGAAGGACAGGACCGGACCGCTCTTGCCCACGTCGCCCAGCGTGACCACCGAGCCGGCGGCGGGGACGGTGATCGCGGCCAGCGCACCATGCGTGCGCTCGGGCACCAGCGCGCCCGCCAGCGGCACCGGCGCGGTGACGCGGCGGGTGCCGCCGAGCGTCGCGACCACCAGGTCGCGCCCGCCGCGGTCGACGACCAGCGCTCCCTGGTCCAGCACGCTCAGCCCGAGATCACGGCCCGGCTCAGCGACCTCGGTGGTGAAGGTGACCGCGGCACCCCGGGCAGAGACCGTCAACGCCGCGGCCGTGCCCTGCTGGGGCACCGCCACCCACAACCGCCCGGCGTCGTCGAACTCGCCACCGGCCAGCGGGCCCGGCAACTGCAGCACCGGTCCGACCGGGCGAAGCGTGGCGGGGTCCAAAGCGCGCACCGAGCCCGAGGCGCGGTCGATCACTGCGGCGGCGGTGGCGGTCATCGCCAGGTGCGGGTCACCGCGCAGGCCGACGTCCAGCTGTCCCGACAGCCCCAGGCCGCTCAGGTCGAGGGAGGACACCCGGCCGGTGTCCAGATCCTGAATGAGTAGATGCTCGTCGTTCTGGGTGACCTGCACCCGATGGCCGCGGGCACGTCGGTCACGCCGCGGCGCTGCTCCACCTGGCCGCTGTCGGGATTGACGCGCGCCACCTCACCTGCCGTCCGGCTCCACAACCAGGCACTGCCATCGGACGCCTCGGTGGCGTGGCCGATCTGGCCGCTGCCGAGCAGTGTCGCGGCAAGAGCCAGAGTGATGAGGGCGGCCGCGCCCCAGCCGCCGATGCGCGCCCGGGCCTTCGGCGCGGGCTTTCCCGAACCCATCAGAGGCACCCTTCGTCGTCCCCACCAACCGGACTTTCTGGTACGGGGGACGACATCCGGGCCAACCTCGGCCTTTGCAGCCTCCAGTTCCCGCCGCCGATTCAGCCCGCGCCACAGGTCTCCGTACCGACAGTCCGGAATGACCTGCGATGTGCACTACCGGGCCTGTGGCGGGCGGGTCGCCGGCCCAGGGAGCATGAGTCAGCGGGGACGGACCAGAGGCAGGAAGACCTGGTCGATGATCTCGATGAGGGCCTGGTCGGAGATGGGGGCGGTGCCGCCCATCAGGTACTCGTTGCGAAGCAGGGCGATGGGGAGAGTGGCGATGCGGGGGACGAGGGCTTCCTGACGTGCCTCACCGCGGGCGACCGCTCGCGCCAGGATGGCCAGCATCACGCCCGGCTCCCCCTCGGCGAGTTCGTCGCGTATGCCGGCCAACAGTCCAGGGTCGCTGCGCGCGTCCATCATCAGCCCGCGGAGGATCTCGGTCCCTGCGGAGGAACTCATCCGGGCGGCGGTGGACCGGAGCAGCTCCAATACGTCGGAGCGGAGTTCCCCGGTGTCGGGTGGGCTTTGCGGACGGCCGACCATCTGCTTGTAGGCGGCGAAGGCGAGTGCAGTGCGGCTGGGCCAGCGCCTGTAGATCACCGTCTTGTTCGTGCCGGCGCGGGCGGCGACCCGGTCCATCGTGAAGCCGCCGTAGCCCCGCTCGGTCAACTCCTCGATGGCGGCCTGCAGGACAGCGCTGTCGATTTCCGTGGCGCGGCGCCGTGGACGCCGTGCCGGGCCGTCGGCCTTCTCCACCGGGAGCATGCCCTCCGCTCGCATCGATGCCCCTCCGATCACTTGTCATCGGTTTGCAGGGTGCTGGCGGGCACATTCTACTTGAGCAATAAAGAGACTCTTAGTACCTTATGAGGGTACTGGGAGTACTTACAAAGGAAGGCAGGAGGAGATCATGTGCATCCGGTTGGCCCTCGCTGGCATGGCGTTCATCGTCCTCGGCGTGCTCGACCTTGGCGGCCTCAGGGAGTTCGTGATCGTGGCCGGCACTGTGGCGTTGCTCGGCTCCAGTATCGGCTGGCTCATCGCCCGACGCGGCTGGACATCGTGAAGGGCGCACTCCTGCGCGCCGCCCTGTCCGGCCTGACGTCCGAAGGCGTTGCCTCAGCGGCCGGGCCGCCGCGCGCACAGAGCCTGGCAGTGCACAGGACAGGTACTCATAGTGTCCAGGCTCACGAACATGGGAGAGGGGCGGCGAAGCGGCCGAGATTCCTCGTCCGGTGGACGGCCCTGCCGCTCGCGCTCGGTATGGCCCTGGGCCCGCTCACCCCAGCGGCTGCGTCCCCGCCCTCCGCGCCGGACATGCGGGACGTCGGCTCGCTGGTCGACACCATCGTGCCGAATCAACTCGCCGAGGAGAAGATCCCCGGAGCGGCCGTCACCGTCGTCGCGGGCGGCAGGACGGTGTTCAGCAAGGGATATGGGCTCGCCGACGTCGGCCGGCGCGTGCCGGTGAGCGCCGAGCGCACCGAGTTCTTCACCGGCTCGCTGGCCAAGACCATCACCGCCAACGCGGTGCTGAAGCTGGCTGGAGAGGGGCGGATCGACCTGAACGCCGACGTCAACACCTATCTGCGCCGCTTCAAGGTCACCGGGGCTCCGGGACGCCCGGTTCGGGTCCGCGATCTCCTCACCCACACCGCGGGGTTCGAGGACGATGTGCTCGGCCGGTCCTGGGGAGACCCGGACAATGTCCCGCGGCTGGCCGATCTCGCCGAGGACCGGCCGGACCGAGTGCGCCCGCCCGGCACGCTGGTCGCCTACGACAACTACGCCTACACGCTCGCCGGATACCTCGTGGAAGTGGTCTCCGGCCAGCCGTTCGACCAGTACGTGCAGCGCGAACTCCTGGCCCCGCTGGGCATGAGCGGCACGACGTTCGCACTGCGGCGCCCGCTCGCGATCGACGCCGCGCTCGCCAAGGGCTACCGTCCCGACGGCGACGGGTTCACCGCCTACCGGCGCTACTACGGTGCCGCACCGTCCGGCGTCGGACCGGTCACCACCGCGGCGGACATGGGCCGATACATGATCGCCCAGCTGCGCCATGACCCGCTGCTCGGGAAGGACGCGGCCGTGCGTATGCAGGCCAGGCAATACGCCCAGGACCCCCGACTGCCCGGCATGGGCTACGGGCTGGAGGAATGGCCGCGCAACGGCCGCCGGCGGCTCGTCAAGGGTGGAGACGTCACCGGCTTCCATCAGATCATGGCGCTGCTGCCGGACGACGGAGTGGGCATCTACGTCGTCTACAACGGCGAGGGCACGTCGATGGGGAAGGGGACCGTCCTCGCCGAACGCCTCGTCGACCGCCTCGTCGACCGCTACTTCCCGGCACGGCGATCCGCGCCGTCCCGGCCCATCAGGGCAGACGCCTCGAAGTACGCAGGCACCTACGTGCCGAGCCGGAGACGCGGCGACCTGCTGAGCTTCAGCACGCTGTTCAATCCGGTGACCGTCGAGGCGACCGGCGACGGGACGCTGCACACCACCGGGCTGTCACCCGATCCCGACAAGCCCGAGCAGGACTGGACGCAGATCGGGGTCGGTCTGTTCGCCGAGCGCGGCGGCCAGGAACGCATCGCCTTCGACGGGCACGGCCGGTTGGCCGGCGGCCACACCGAGGAGGCATCCGCCTTCGAACGCCGTGACGGGCTCTCCTCACCGGTGCTGCATCAGGTCCTGGTGTACGCCGGGTTGACCGCCTTCCTGCTGTCGTTCGCGGGCGTCCCGATCGTCGCGCTCGTCCGGCGGCTGCGGAAACGCCGCGCCGACCATCCGTCCGCATGGTGGCTGGCCTGGCTGACCAGCGCCCTCGTGCTGGTCTTCGTGGCCGTCCTCGCCTGGCTGTTCATCCTCGACTCCAACAACGCCGGAGACGCGATCTTCCTCGGCTCGCCGCTGCTGACGGCGGGCCTGCTCGCATCCTCGTCGGCCTTCGTTCTCACGGCCGGCCTGGCCATCTGCAGCATCATCGCCTGGCTGCGCCGCTGGTGGCGCCTGCCCAGCCGCATCGCCTACACCGCCCACACCTTGTGCGCCGCCTCGTTCATGACGGTCGCGTACATCTACCACCTGGTCGGAGGCGTATTCGCCACGTCCTGACTCCGACGCGGGTGAACGCGTACCACCGGAACCGTGACGGGCCGCTGCTGATCGACCCGCATCGCACAGACAATCGAGCACCCACACGGCAAACTCTCTCCAGAAGCAGACCGGGGTGGCCGTGATGCCCTTCGCCCGGACGGTAGGCGGCACAAGACGCTCACCTACAGGGCGTTAGAGGCCTTTCGGAGCGGATTCCGCACCCAGGAGGTTGATACCTGATGCGCATACCGCGATTCCCAGAGCCCGCCGCGACGGGCACGGTCACCATCGGAGCGACGCCGGACGAGGTCTACCGCGTCATCAGCGATCCGCCGTCCATGGCCCTCCTCGCCGAGGAGACCCACAGCTCCCGCTGGCTGGACGGCGCCACGGGGCCCGCCGTCGGCGCCCGCTTCCGCGGCTACAACCGCAACGGGCCGCGTCGCTGGTCCACCACCTGCAGCATTACGGACGCCGAACCGGGCCGACGCTTCGCCTACGAGGTGGCGGCGCCGTTCAACGTCCCCATCTCGCGCTGGCAGTACGACATCGAGCCCACGGCGGACGGCTGCAGGGTCACCGAGACCAACTGGCTGCGTGTGCCGACCTGGTTCCTCCCGTTCGGCATCCTGATCACCGGCGTCGCCGACCGTGCCGACGCCAACGACACCAACATCGCCGCCACACTGCGGCGCCTCAAGGCGTATCTGGAGACGACCCCCAACCTCCACACCGACAGGCGCTAGGCATACACCGTCCGTTCGGCGGCGCCCGGGCTGGCGTGTTGAGCCGGCGGCCAGACCGACAGCCGCAGGTCGTTCGTGGCGGCGAGCCGTACGGCGTTCGGGATCCTGCCGCGCTTCACCGGGGTCGCCGTCCATGATGCATACGCCGGATATGACAGCCTCACCGGGTGTGCACGCGCTGTGTAACGCCCATGCGGTACGGGAACCGGACGCGATCGCCGAGTTCGACGCCGTCGCCCGTGATGACGGCTAAGCGGCTGAGATGATCGGCCTGCTCGGTGACGCTCACCGGCAGTCCGGCGCCTGGCAGCGCAAATGACACACCCGGCTGCCCGGCTTCGAAGCCGATGACCTGCGCGGACGCTGGGATGAGCTGGTCAATCGGGCACTTGACCGCCCATCCATCCCGGCCCGGGAGACACAGCCGGGCCCGCAACCTCGCTCTGCGGCTACGGGACCGCCGCGAGGAGTTCTTGCGTTTCACCGCGATTTCACCGTCGCCTTCTCCAACAACACCGCCGAGCACGCCGTCCGCATGTCGGGATCAAGACCAAAACAGCCGGCAGGTTCCGCACCCTGCACGGAGCCGTTACGTTCCTGGCCATCCACGGCAACATCTCCACTGTCTGCAAGAACGGACTTGGGGTCGCTCGCGCGCTATGAGAAGCGCTGCACGGCAACTCCCGGATCCGCCCATTCAAGCGACCTGCATAGTCACCTGCCAGCGTGTAACGTCGGATGACACGAACCATTAGGGAAATCTCCATGTGCGACTTATCGAGGAAGGGGAGCTCGGTCAGCGTCATAGTCAATATCAACGTTTCCAAAGATGTATATCACAAAAGCTGCAGGGCCACGGTTACTGCAGGGTCCGGCAGTTTATGACGCATCGGGCCAGTAAAGGCGGGAAATGTAAACTGAGTGAGCAGACCTACACCTTTCGTATCTTCGAGAGCGATGGACGGAGTCTAAAGAAAGCCACCACTGCCAGATTCTTAAACGACCATTGATCCGACCTGCCGCGATGGTCCGCGCTAGCCGGAGCCGCGTCCCAGGCAGTGGCGCAGGCCCGCCGGGTCCCCAGGGATCAGCGGTCATCTGCAGAGGTGACCGTATGCGTAATGGTCAGCCGGTCGGCCTGCTCACCGGCAAGCTCCCGTAACTCTTCCTCCAAATGCAGCGCGCAGCGCGCTGCCCCCGCCTCTGTGAGATGCCTGTGCCTGCACTCGCGCTTGTAAGTCTTCATCTCGTCCGAGACTACGGTGACGGCGATGGCGGTTGCGGTGTACACGACGCTCTCCTAGCCGGATTGCCCGTCCGATGTCCATATGAGACTGTCCTGGACATCGGCGCTCTGACAGCACGAGATAGGTTGGTGTAGCGAGTGGGTTCAGCTGCCTCTCCTTACCGGCGCTCGGGCTGCCAGGTCATCTGGGGGATACCGACCCTGGCGGGTCGCGGGCGGCTCTGCACTGGGCCGCCGAACGAGTATTCGACCCTGTGCATGGTCCATTCGCCGTCGCCGCTCGCCTGAGTCTCCGAGTACACGGGCAGCCGAGTCTGAGGATCGATATAGCGTACGATGCGCAAGGCGTCCACTTCCTTGCCGATGAGGTTATACGGGTGGGTATCGGCCTTGAGTTCGGTGTACTTGAAGGCATCCAAGTACATACCTGCGCCGATAGGGTCCCCACTTCCGACGACTTGAGGCGTCACCTGGATCTCAAGGCGCACATACTGTTTGCCGGCCCGCTCCACCACGCTTTTCCCGCGGGTGTTGATCAAGCCTTTACAATCGGCGAGGTGTCCGACGAAGATATCGGCCTGCTCGGGAGTCAACCCGCCAACACCGAGTCCGTCGTTGAGCCATGTCTGATCAGTAACGGACGGGCACTGGTCACTCTCCTGAGTCCAGCGGCCCACACTTGACCAGAACCAATCCTGGTATCTGCCCTGGCACCAGTTCGCCCATGCGACGCTGGCCTTGCCGTTCTCCACCGTGACCTCTGACTTCTCCAGGCGCACGTCCTTGGTCCGGTAGTCGACCCCCGAGATCACCGCCTCCCGGCTGCCGCCGGGATAGGCCTGCCGCTCCAGGTAGTATTCCTGCACCAGGTTGATGGACGGCTGCAGCGCCTGCCGGCGCAGCGAGTCCAGATAGAGCCCACGCGCATCGGTGGTCGCGATGGCAGGTGCCCCATTCGCATCCACCCTGGCCGACGGCGAGTTACCAGCCGGCCGCGAGCCTCCTTCCTGATCGCCCGCCTTTCCGTGGATCACACCGCAACCGCAGATTACTATCAGCAGAGTTGCCACCAGACCGTGTTGAAAAATACGCATCGGCACACCTCACCGTTCCGGTCGAGACACCGGCCACCGGTTTGACCAGCCCGGATTACCGTCCGTCGGCCTCCCACGGCCGCAATCATCCCGGGCGCCGGATGTCGCCGCTTGCGATGTCGCTCACCCGGCGGACGGTCCTAGATGGCCCTTGGTGCAAACCAAGACAGCGCAGATTGGAGGCAGTCATGCGTGACAGCGGCTGGGGCTGACGAGCCGATCAGAAGACCGATCCTTCATGAAGCGGTGGCAGGCCGGGTTCGGCTGAGCTCGCACCCCTGAGAGGGTCGCCTCCGCGGATGGGGCGCGCGGATGCCGGGGTTCCGCGCATCCGCGCGCTCACGGATGGGTGTGAGAAGTACTCCGAAGAAGCTGAGCTCATCAAGGCGTGGGGAACCGTGTCAGCGGATCGGACGGCCACGTTCGCCGACCTCTTCCGAGTCGGCGAATACCGGGCGCTATTGATCGCCAACCTGATCTCCAATCTGGGGGACCAACTCGCCCGGGTGAGTCTCGCCCTCCTGGTCTTCGACAGCAGCGGTTCATCATTCCTCACCGCGCTGACCTACGCGCTGACCCTGCTCCCAGCGATGGTGGGCGGGCCGCTGCTGGGCGGGCTGGCCGACCGGTACCCACGTCGCGACCTGCTCATCGCGTCCAATCTGATCCGAACCATCCTTGCCGCGGCGATGGCACTGCCCATGTTGCCCTTGGCCGCGGTGTACGCACTGGTGTTCGCGTTGACGCTCCTGGACGCGCCGGAACGGGCCGCACGCACCGCCCTGGTCCGGGACCTGCTGTCCGGGGATCTCTACACGCTCGGAGTGGCGACCAATCAACTCATGTACCAAGTGACTCTGCTGGCGGGGTTCGGTGCCGGCGCCATGGTCGTGACCTCGATCGGCCCATATTCAGCCCTGGCGGTCAACGCCACGACATTCGCCTGCTGTGCGCTGCTTCTTCGGACATGTCTTCGACAGCGTCCCGCTCTTCCCACAGCAGGGCAAAGAAGCTGGCGAGTTGAACTCGCCGCGACATTCCGGCTGATAGCCGGTTCGCCGCAACTGCGCGCGATCCTCGCCCTCGCTCTGCTCGCGGGATACTTCGTGGTCCCCGTGGGCCTCGCCGTTCCGTACGCCGCTCAGATTCACCTGCCGACGCGGCTAGTGGGCCTGCTGCTAGCCGCCATCCCGGCCGGAAACGTGGTCGGCATGGTCGTGATCGGCCGATTGCTGCGGCAACGGACGCGGGTCACGGCTATGGGACCGCTGGCGTCACTGGCCGGGCTCCCACTCACCGCCTGCGTCCTGCACCCGGGGGCCGCTGGATCCCTGACCTTGTTCGGTCTCACCGGCGTGGCCGCGGCCTATCAGGTGATCGCGCAGGCGGAGTTCGTTCGTGCCGTGCCCGCCCACCGGCGCGGTCAGGCTCTCGGCCTGGCAGCCCCGGCGATCACCGCCGTCCAGGGTGCGGGGGTTCTGCTCGGCGGCCTGCTCGCCGACCACATCGGCCCCGCCGCCACGATCGCGCTCACGGGTACCGCGGGCCTGGTCACCGGGATTCCGCTGGCCATCGTCTGGCACAGGGTCCGTACGAGCGCACCGACCGTGCCCGAGCCCGACCGCGACGCGGACACCCCGACCGCGCGTGATCCGGCACGAGGGCCGTGAGCATCCCTCGGCCGCCGAGGACATTGCCAAAGAGCGCAACAGGGCTCACCTGCGCTCGCCTCACCTTGACCCGGTGACGGCCGGGCT
Source organism: Actinomadura montaniterrae (assembly GCF_008923365.1). GTDB lineage: Bacteria > Actinomycetota > Actinomycetes > Streptosporangiales > Streptosporangiaceae > Spirillospora > Spirillospora montaniterrae. The sequence goes on along the minus strand of NZ_WBMR01000003.1, from coordinate 133,667 downwards.
CGGAGCCTTCCCCGCCGGCCTGTAATCCCAGCCGGCGGGGAAGGCTTACTGCGGTGGCGGCGCCGCGAGAGTGCTCTCAGCGGGCATCGCCGCTCACGACTCCGGCCGATCCGGCACGAGTCCGGATCCGGCGCCCGGGCGCGCCCGGCGCTCGATCTTGCGGATGAGTTCGGCGGCCCGTGACTTCATGTACGCGATCCCGCCCGCTCCCCAACTCACGAGTTTTAGTGTCGATGACGGCGACGGTCCCGAGCGCCACCGTCCCATCGATCAGCGGAGCCCCCAGATAGGAGCGGACCCCGATCGCATCGACCACTGGATTGCCGGCGAAGATGTGGTAGTCGCTCACCTCGTCCAGCGCCAGCGCGTGCATGGCGCGCGGTCGCGAAGATGCAGAAACCACTGTCGCAGGACATCACCCGGAAGGGGTCGTTCTCCGGTTCACGCACCTTTCCTCGGAGGATGGATAGATTCCTGCGAAGAACTGCCGCTCCGGACTGATGATGTTAACGCACTCCTCATTTCATTTTTCTTGGATTTGGACTCGGTGTGGGGCCAGTGCATCCAAAAGGTATTTGATCAGAGAACGCAGGACGAAAATCGTGGAGCGGGACTCTCTGGCATCGCACAGCATGATCGGGGCGTCCGGATCGAGCCCGAGAGCAGCGCGCACTTCTGCGGCTTCGTAGTGGAACGCTTCTTCGAATTGGTTCACGGTGACCAGGAAAGGTATACCTCCGCGTTCGAAGAAGTCCACTGCGGCGAAGCATTCCTCGAGATAGCGGGTATCGGCCAGGATCACCGCGCCGAGCGCCCCGGCGGCGAGTTCCTTCCACATGAACCAGTAACGTTCCTTCCCGGGCATTCCGAACAGATACAGCACGATGTCGTGCTGGACGATGGTGATGCGGCCGAAGTCCATGGCGACGGTGGTGGTCGACTTGCCCTGCACCCGGCTCATGTCGTCGGCGTCGACGCTGGCCGTGGTCACGATCTCTTCCGTGTTCAACGGCTCGATTTCGCTCGCCGAACCAACGAAGGTCGTCTTTCCAACGCCGAAGCCGCCCGCGATCAGGACCTTGACCTGTATGGAGGAGACTTCAGATTCGCTGTAGACCATCGAGAAGTCTCTCCAGAAGAGCTCTGTCGTGCGCGGGGGCACGAGGATTTGGTGCCTGAGGGGCGATGGTGCCGCAGTCGACCAGGTCGGCGAGAAGGACTCTTATCACCACCAGGGGAAGACGCATGCGCGCCGCCACCTCGGCGACTGAGATCGGCCTGCGGCACAGTTCCATTACCTGAACGTGCTCCAACTCCAGAGTCGAGCCGGCGCGGCCGGTACTGACCGGCAACGTGAGCAGAACCAACTCCACCTTCGGGCGGGTCCGCCCCCGTTCACGGTGTATGCGCGTACCAGCGGACCGGCCGCGTCGTCGACCCAGACCCCGTTCTCGCGGCCAGCCACGATCACCGCATCCGGTCGTCGGCCGCGGCGGGCGCCGGCCGGGGGGCGGTGTCCAGGAAGGGGCGGACGGCTTTGATCAGGCGGGCCATCTCGAATCCGATGACGGCCGGGTCGGCGCTCCCTTCCGCCAGCACCGCGAGGACCGAGTTGAACCCGGCCCACGAAATGGAAAGCTGACTTGAGTGGAGTTCGGCCACGACCTGCCGGACATCGGTCCCGTTGTCGAATCTCGTGCTGGCGCTACGTGATATGGAGAACAGGCCGGAGGTGAGCGCCGCGAGATATTCTAAACTGGTGCGGTCTAGGCCGTGACGGGCCTTTACCATTCCGTCGGAGGAAAGTAGGACGCTACCACCGATCGCCGGAACCTCTTGAGCCAGCCCCTTGAGGAGCCAGGCCAGGTCCGCCGGCTGGTTCGAAGTGGTGCCGGCCATTCGCCGCTCCTTACGGCTTCATGGTGGTCGAGGGGTCGATGCCATTCGGCCTATTCGCAGGACGTGGTCGCTCGGCATCACGCATCCCCTGACGAAAAGCGGCCATCAGACCGTGATTGAGCTGGACGCCCGCGGCGCTGTCCGGCGGCAGGGGAGCCTCTGTTGGTTCAGGGGCGAAGTTGGTCTGGGCAGCCGCTTCGGCAGTTCCGTTCGGCCACGACTCGGACGGCGCTGCACGGTAGGTATCGTCGCCATTCGGCGAACTCGGTACCAGGCTCGGAGGGGTCCCGTACTGAGTTGGAGATAGAGGCGCCGGGGGCATGCCTGGCGAGGGGGCCGCGCGGAGCCGGGGAACTCGGCCGGCGGCGCCGGATGAGCACCGATACCCGGCACTTCCGAACCGATCAGCTCGTGCGGAATCACCATGACCGCCTGCGTCCTACCGTAGATGTTCGCCTGCAGCCTGACGGCGATTTTGTGTCGGCGTGAAAGTGCGGCCACCACAAGGAGGCCGATGCGCCCCTCCTCCAGCAAACGGTCGTCGCCGAGTTGTTCCGCGTCGTACAGGAGGTCGTTCAGCCGGTGCTGAGCTTCGACCGGTGATCCGAGGCCGCGATCTTCAATTTCGACTGCGAGTCCGGCGGTCACCGTCTCTACCCGGACGAACATCTCCGTGTGCGGCGGAGCGAACTTCGTGGCGTTCTCGATGAGTTCGGCCAGAAGATGGACGACGTCGGAGACCGCGCCCCCGTCGAGGGTGCCTTCGACGGCGGGAACCACTTTGACCCGGGCGTACTGCTCGACTTCGGCGATGGCCGAGCGAAGCACCTCGTGAACCGAGACCGGCCTGCTCCACTGGCGGCGTGGGGCGGCTCTGCCGACGACGGCGAGGCTTTCGGCCTGGCGGCGCACCCGGGCCGTGAGGTGATCGATTCGGAAGAGTTCCTTGAGGAGATCCGGGTCCTCGACCTGGTTCTCCAGCTCGTCGAGGCTCTCGAGCGCCCGATGCAGCAATGTCTGCATCCGCAGGAAGAGATTGACGAACACCTCTACCGTGCGCTCGAGGCCGTTCGAAGGCTGCTGCCGGGTCGCCAACTCGACTAGTACGTTCCATGCCTCGTTGTGAGCCTGCTGCAACTCCCATCCGAGCCGCGCGGCCAGGTCCTCGATCTCGGCCGGGTGAGAATCGACGGCACGAAGCGACGGGATCTCGCCGGCCGCGATCCGATTGCTGAGGTCCCGTAGTTCCTCTCTGCCATGGAGCATCAGGCTGGCCAATGCGTCAAGTCGCGAGTGGGCTCCCTCGCCTCTCTGGGCCGGCGCGGTGGGCATCGGCCACGCCCGGCGGGCTGTCGCCTCTGCCGCGAGGGCCGCGCCGAAAACAACCCCTGCCGCTGCTACAGCGATGACGACGAGCGCCCATCGAACCTTCGGCGGCAACGGCTCGGTCCTGATCAGAATCATCACCGCGACCAGTCCCAGACCCGCCATCAGGGCCGAGCGGACGACCGTCGCGCACAACTGGACGACACGATCGTCGGCAGGTCGCCTTCGTCGCCGACGGGAAGGGCGGGTCGGCGCCGTTGTGCCTCGGCGTGCAGGGACCGTGGTGTGCGGCGAAGGCTCAGGCATCGGCGTCCTTGATTCGGCTGATAAAGCTATAGGGGCCACCGTCTTGAGTTACGTGGAAGGCGCACGGACATATCCATAGCTGTGGAAGTCGCGGGAGGCGCGGTTCCCGCGTTGCGGGGACCAGTGGGTGCGGCCGAACACCGGTGGCGTCGGATGGTAGGGCCTGTGACGCATCCTTCCCGGCCCCGCCCGCCGCATATAGTCGCCCTGGCGGATCAGATGCAGGCGGCCCTTCGCGACAAGGACGGTGATCGTTTCGCTCGTATCGTCCGTGCGCTTTACCTGCACGCCCCTGCCGCAGCCAAGATGATCCTGTGGGAAGGGCTGCGGCGGGCGACCGGCTCCGAGCCCCGGCCGAAGCCTCCGGGACGGTGACCCGGAGGGGCGCTGACCGGCGGAAACGACAGCGTGTTCGCCCGCTATTGGTCGAGGTCGATTTCGGCCCACGTCCACGAGCCGTCGCCCATCGAGTGATGGCCGAACGCGGTGTTGGGCAGGTCGAGGTCGGCGAAGTCCGCCGAGCCGGCCCGCTGGGCGTGCCGTGCCGGGGCTTTGTCGAAGATCTCGATACGGACGTATCGCCCGTCCTGGCGGTGGATGAGCCGGATCGCGACCTCCAGTTCTTCCGCCCGGCCCGCGGCCCCGCATGCCGCACACCGCCTCATCCACCAGTTCGCTGACGGCGACCTCCGCGGCCACGGTGACGCGGAAGTTCTTCACCGCCCACCCCGCGAGAGCCGCGCTCAGGAGGCCCTCGGCGGCGCGTACGAGCCCCACGGTGGGCTGGTGGAACAGGACGTAGCAAGCCTTCTCGTCCGCCAGCGAGATTGTTGTCGTGCCCGGACTCCTGGTCATAGCGCATTCCCTCAGACGGCGTCGGCGATGGGCTCGTTGAGCTTGGCCAGAGCCTTCTGCTGTATTCGGCGAACTCCCTCACGAGACAGCCCGAGCTGTTCACCGATGACGCGCAGCGGCTGTTCCTCCTCCCTATCCAGCCCGAATCGGCGGGTCAGCACGTACAGTTCGCGTGTGTTGAGGTTCGGCAGCCCGTGATTGATAAGTGCACGCAGGTGGAACCGAAGTTGCACCTGGTGCTCGATACTCGAGGACGGATCGGGGAGACGGTCCTCCCAGGGGATCGTGTCCTCACCCTGCCCGCCGATCGGCGCCTGGAGGCTCTCCAGGCGAGGCGCATCCAGGGCTCGGTGACCTGGGCCTCGGTGACACCCGCTCGCCTGGCGATCTCGGCGTGATCGCAGACCGCGTCGGCTCCGTGGTCCTCCAGGAAGGCGCGCTCGGCAGCGAGGATGGCCGGGCGCTTCTCGAAGTCGCTGAGGTTGAGATTGTGATGATCGGCGTCCCGGACGGCCCGCAGCACCTCGCGCTGGATCGGTTTGAACGCTCAACTGGCGAACGAGGCCCGTGCGGGATCGTAGGACGCGATGGCCCAGAGCAACCCGACCTTGCCGGCGCTCTGAAAATCCTCACTGTGCTGACTGGACCTGAAGGTGAACATGGCGACATACCGCCGCACGAGACCGTAGTTGGCGGCCGTGATCTCGGACGTCAGATCGTCCAGTTCGCGCTCGTCCTGCCGCAATGCCGCCTCGGACACCTCGTCGATCTCGCCGGCTTCGGCCTTGGCCCGCAGCTCGGCGATGCGATCCGAGAGCTCTTTCCGGCGGGCGAAGAGTTCGTCGTTCCGACTGTGGAGCTGGGTGGCGGGACGTCCGTCACTGGTCGGCTGCGCGATGTCCATCTCACTCTCCCTGGCTTGTTCTCCACGGAAGCTGCGAGGTGACGATCTCCAATAACGGTCGGTGCGGAAAAGAGGTTGTTGACAGGCCGATGACGGTGGCAGACGGCGGAAAACGTTCGGGATTCTCGGGCGATAGGGCGAGGGAGTAGCCGTATATCCAGGTGAGAGGCCATCGCTAAGATCCACGGGCGCGGCCGGACCAGGGCCGCTGTCGTATTCCGTTGACACGTTATTAATCGCTAGCAGGCGGCACGTTGATGCGCCGGTGGTCCCCGCGGTGCGGTTGTAGTGTGCAAATTAGCCGAACAACACGGCCTTGAGCGAAAACAGCTTGCCGATCCGTGCGCGCACGGACTTTAGAGGGCATGGCGGAGGTTAAGCGTTCTGGTGGGAACGGGCGGCGACACCGCAAACCCGCGAGAAGGAGAGCAAACGGAGATCCAACGGATGATCCCGGCGGTTCAGGGCCGCGTTCACCGCCCGCCGGGGGCATCGGCGTCGCGACGGGCCACCACCGGCATGAGCCGGGGGCCTGACATAGCTCGGTCCGGATCGGCCCTCTACCGCCGGGTGCTGAGGTAAAACGGTGCAATGGGTTTCGTGTTGGTCCAGGCGCAGGCGGGAACGCCGCCTGGTAGTGTGGAGGAGCTGACAGGGTGCGGGCGATGCTGCCCTGGATCGGAATTCACTGGTCGTTGCAGGCCAGGTACTGACCTGGCAGACGACGTCCACGAGCGGCTCTCTTACCGCCGTCCCGCTGAATGAGACCGCCGCGATGGTCTTCAGCCGGGTCGGCGGGACGGGCTCGGGCAGTGGCACGAGCGGTTCGCGCGAGGACTCGGTCACTGCATGGCGGGGGAGATGACCATCGCCTCCGTCACCGCCGGACTCCTGGACGAAGCGGCCGGGATGACCGAGGATTCCGAGATGCTCGGTTGCGTCGTCGACGGGTTGGCATGGCTGCTCACGGAGGTGGAAGAGGCGCAGATGATGGAAGTGCCCGCCGCCCGGATCGTCGCCGACACCCTCAGCACCCACGCCGCTCTCGTGGGCGCACTCACCGATGAGCAGGTCTCCGAGCGGCGGCAGGGGGACTTCACCATCCATACCGTGCGTTCGACGTCCGCCGGTCTGCGGCGTCCCGCTCTCGAACGCGCTCGAGCGCGGGATGGCCTGCCCTGGCCCACGCGGGTGGAGAACGGGTTAGGCAGTGACCTCGGGCTGGCCCGCTGGTGCACGGCCATGCAGGCTCACGGCCACCAGATGTGGTCGCGGCTGGAAGACGAGGCGACCCTCGTCACCGACCTGTGGCTGCGGAATCATCCGGCCTCGCGGGGATGAGGTATCTGTAGCCCCGTCTGGGGCACGATGAGGCCATCGCCCAGCTTGCGGCGCAACCTCGAGATGTGCTCGGCCAGTGTCCGGGAGACGCCTCGGCTTGTTCCCCACACGTGCAGCATGAGCTCCTCTTTGGAGACCGCCGGCCGCGGTTCGTCGCCAAGAACTCCAGGACGGCGTACTCCATGGGGGCGAGGCGCACCAGATCTCCGTCCCTGAACACCTGGCGTGCGGCGAAATCGATCATCACGGGCGGGAGCTCCAGCAGGTCTCCTCACGGGCTTTCGGCCCGCTGGAAGGCGCCCCCCTCGGCGCGCCGCAGCACGGCTTCGATCCTCGCGAGCAACACTTCGGGCTCGAACGGCTTGGCGACATAGTCGTCCCCGCCGAGCCGCAGCCCGAGAGCCTGGTCGTGCACCTCGCTACGGGCCGTCAGAAGGATCACGGGTATGTCGTTCCCCTCCTCGCGGAGTTGGAGGACGAGGGAGAGACCGTTGACATCCGGGAGGTTGACGTCCAGCAGGGCGATGTCGACATCCCCACGGCGCAGCACCTGGCGCGCCAGCTCTCCGTTGGGCACCGACTCCACCAGGTGGTTGTGCCTTCGCAGAAGGCTCCGTACCACCTTCACAAGCCGTGGATCGTCATCCACCACCAGTACCCGAGCCACGACCACATGTTTTCTGCGCACCCACAGTGATCGAAAGCCGAGTGGCAGAACGCGGGCGACTCGGCTGGCTCCGTCCACCTCGGCTGGCGGCTTTGAGGACTCCCGGGTTGGTCAGTTGCCCCACGCCGTCCTGGAGCGCGACGGGCATGAGCCGTCGTCGCCGAGAACGGCACGAACGGATGGCGCGAACTCACCGGAGCCACCCCGCCGCAGATGTTGATCCTGGACCGCATGCTTCCCGACATGGACGGCGCGGACCTGCTGGCCCGGCTCCGCGGTGACGCCCGGACCGCGGCACTGCCCGTGCTCATGCTGACGGCGACCGCCAGCACCTCTCGCGACTTCGACGACGGGACGCTGACCCGCGTTCTCGGCAAGCCTTTCGATCTCGTGGACCTGCGTGAGGTCCTTTCCGAACTCGCCGGCAACTGAACAACGATCACAGTCGGGTTCGGCCGTCCTCCGGATGGTCTCCTCCGCGGCTTCCGTCCCCGGCCGTGAGCGGAAGCCGCAGGTCCACCTGAAGGCCGCCCGACGGCGCGTCGGCCAGCCGGATCTCTCCGCCCATGACGGCCATCATCACCTCGGCGATGTGCAGGCCCATACCCGACCCGGGCAGGTCCTGGGTGGCGGCCGATCGATAGTAGGGCTTGAGGACCAGCCGGCGTTCGTCCTCGGGGATCCCGGGTCCTTCGTCCGCGATGGAGATCACACCGTGGTCGCCTTCGCTGTGCACGGTCACGGTGATCTTGCCGTCTGGAGCATACTTCTCCGCGTTGCCGAGCACCAGGAGCAGGCACTGGCGAAGCCGGACGGGATCGCCGTGCACGATCATTTTCGCCGGCGTGACGGTGGTCGTGCGGGCCGCCACCGACGGAAGGATCTGCAGCGTCCTCCGTAGCAGGGACGGCAGATCGACGGGCCCCCTCGCCGCGGCCGGTCGGGCGGAGGGGTCCTCACCGAGTACCAGGACGAGATCCGCGATGACGTGATGCATGATCTCGACGGCGTCGGTGATGGCCGTCAGTGAGGCCGCCTCGGCCTCGTCGCTGACGACGGTGCCCAGCAGTTGGGCATGGCCGCTGATGCTGGTGAGCGGACCGTGCAGCTCGTGGTGGACCGATGCCAGGAGAAGATGCCGCATGTACTCCAGTTGACGGATCGCGGTCTTGTCCACGAACACTGCGGTGCGGAGTCCGGACGCGCGCACATCGTCCGGGGTCGATGAGGAGATCTCGACCCAGAGCGAACGGCCGGTCGGCATGGTCAGCCGGGCGCTGCCGTTCACTCCGTCCACGAGGTCCAGCATCGAGCCGCCCTCGTCGGTCAGTGTGAACAGCTCCTCGGGCCGCCGCTGCACGGCGTCGGCGGTGGGCGTGCCGGTCAGCCCGGCCATCGCGGCGTTCCAGACCATCACACGGCCGGACGGCTCAAGGGCGAGGATGGCGACGTCGGAGTGATCGATGGCCGCACTGAGCCTGGAACGCTCGCTCTCGAGATCGTGGGCGGCCCAGACGTTGGCCCAGAAGGCGCCCAAGGCGCGGCCGGTGCTTGTCATCGCCCCGCCCAGGACGCCAGCGACCATCCAGCGTGCCAGATACGGGCCGGTCCGCCTCGTCCAGCCCAGCAGCAGGTATCCAGCGTCCCGTCCGTCGGGAGCAGAGAGCGGAACGTACACGGCAGCGCGCCAGCCGGGCGGAAGGGCCTCATGTTTGAGGATCTGGGGCCGTTCCGGCCGGGAGGGCCGCGTGAACCCGAGGTCATCGTCCGGCCTGCGTTGGACGCTGCCGTGGGCGGATGCCTCGACCAGCACGGTCCCGGACGGAAGAGTCGTGTGCATCCACAGCACGTCCGAGCCCAGGATTCGCCGAAGGTCGTCCACGAAGGGGACCAGATCCGCGACGGTGGTCCGCTGCACGGCGATCAGGTTGGGAAGCCTGAGCAGTTGCTGCGCGGTGCTGAGCGCGCTCTCGCGGGTCAGTAGGACACGGGTGTCCAGGTAGTGCGCGCTTCCGGGGATCAGGGCCAGCAGTCCCCATATCAGATGTCCGCTCTGCAGTGCCTCAAGCACCAGAACGGCGAACGCGACGGCGAAGCCGGCTCTGGCGAGCCCCTCGCCGATCAACGCCGCCCGCACTGAGCGGCTGATGATGGCGTCGATCGCCATGGCGGCGACGGCGAGAACGCCGATCTGTGTGGTGGTCGGATCCACGGACGGAAGACCCGCGGAACTCACCATGATGTCGGCGATCAAGAGCGCGAGCATCGTATCGATGGCATCGAGAACGGACCGCCGCGGCGCTCTGCGGAGGACCAGTGCCTTACCCAGCAGCACCGTCCCCGCTCCGACCAGTACCACGACGGTGCCCTCGGCCAGGCAGAAGCCCAGTGGCGCCGCGAAGGCCACGATCGAAGTCGTCGTCGAAGGGGGGCGTATGAACCAGGTCCTGACCTGGGTCGCGGGCTGGGAGCGTCTCATGGAGCCCTCTGTGGGATGAAGCATGACGGGCACGTGTGCGGAGCCTGCAGCTATCTTCCTTCTTCTTGTCGTCTCCCGCATCCGCAGCCGGTCGTTCACCTGCCGTTCGTTGCGCGACGCCGGTTGAACCGGTGGTGCTGTGGACGGTCCCCGCGCCCAGAGAGGCATCGCCTATTCGCAGAGATTCGTCGGTCGCCGCACAGTTGGTCACGGCCCCGATCGTCCGGGTAACGACCTCGACCGCAAGCGCTGAGGCGCATCCGGCTCGAGAGGTCGCGCAAACTGGTGACGACATCGGCGGTGTTCGGGGGCAGGGGTCTCCCAGGAGGCAAATGCCCCTGGCGCGGCAGGCCAGGCTGATGCGGGTTCGGTGGTGGTGCACGTGGGCGTTGGCGCGATAGCCCTCGGCCGACAGGTCGAGACGATCATCTCGGCTGGCGCTCCCGACGCGACCATTCGTTCGGTGCCCATCGGCACGGTCCTGCTGGTCGCCGGCCTCCGCGCACTGGGCGAGTCCCGCAGCCCGAGCGCGCCAATGATCGACGTTCGGGGAACGCCCTGTACATGCTGGGAGTGGGGAACTCATTACGGGCTGGTAGAGGGCGGCTCCCGTGGCTGGGCCTCGCTGTGATCCTGAGCAGCGCGCTCATGGGCTCGTCGTTCTCCTTCTCCCAGTTCTTCTACGAAGGTCGTAAAGTACGCCGCCCTTCTCTCCGGTCAGCGGCACCTCGTACGCGTCACTTTGACGAGCTTTCCGGTGGCATCGTCCACTGCGGCAAGCCTCGCAGCCGTATGTTCTGGGACACGCCCGCGACCCGCCGCCGGACGGCTGGCTCGGAGGCATGGATGCGCGCAATGGGAGCCAATCGGCCCTGTTCGACCGGGTCGGACGCCGACAAGCGTCGTTCGGTGCCCCGGTCGGCCTACGAGGGTGGAGGCGTCGACTCCTCTATCGCGAGATGAGAACCAGAAGGCAGGGCTGGAGCGGCTTTGACCGGCACATCTCGACGGACTCGTGGCTGCTGGCACAAGAGATACCGGCACGATTGCGTACCTGAGCTTGCCGACCGAGTCTGTCGCTGTTCCAGGCGCCCCGCTCCTGTAGCCGACGGGTTCAGCGAGTGCCCGACATCGAATATTTACTGAGATCGGGCCACGCCCGCCACTTGCATCCTGGATGCCCCCCTCTCAGAAGGGGTCTCTCGTCGGTAACAGCCGAATCGACGAGACGAGCCACCTCCCGAGCGCGGTTCCGCGCTTTTGCTGGACAGTCCGTAAGCCGCTGCAACTGGCAGCCGCCGAGGGAGAAGAATCCGGCGCGGTGGGGGAGCACGTGCGGGGAGGTCGCCGTGTGTCCGCTGAGCAGCGTGAAGCCGAGCAGGTCCCTCCCGGCCCCGGAACCATCCTGCGAGGCGGCCGGCGTCTTGCGGCCCTTCGCCCAGAGCCGATCACTCCGGTCTGGACCGCCGTGTTTGCGCCACCTGTTGCAGCCTGAGTGCCCATGGTTCCCGTTGAAGGCGTGCCGGGGTGACGGGTTGCGTGTTGGCGGGCGTCTCGGACGGTCTTGGGTGGTGTTCGTCGGGGGGACGGCGACCCATCTCAAAGGGAGAGACGGGCGCGAACGCTCAAATCTGAGCCGACCCGCTGGAAACGGAGGCAGGCCATGCAAATCGGCATCCGACGAGGGACGGTGCTCATCGTGGCGCTGGCTGCCCTCGTGAGCGGCTGTTCGTCGCCCGATGGCGGTGACAAGGGGGCGGGCGAGAAGAAGGTCGCCGCGCAGGGCTCGGGCCAGGCCGCGGGCGCTCCCAGTCCGGACGGCATCGCGGGCGGCGGCGCGGGCGGCGGTGCCGTCGGCTCCAGTACGCCCGTGGCCACTGTTACCTTCGACACCCCGAAGTTCCCCAACGGCAAGGTCGAGGTCGCCGTCATGAGCCTGCAGGTGCGGGGGAAGCTGGCGATCCTGACGGTTCGGCTGACGCCGCACCTGCCCCAGGGGTCGCCTGAGAAGACCAATCCTTACGAACTCAACGACGAGATACCGCTCGCCCCCGAGCTGATCGACACCGTCAACCTGAGGCGGTACGTCGTCGTCAAGGACAACCAGCAAAAAGAGGTTCAGACCGACGACGTCATGGCGCCCATCTACAACGAACAGGCGGGTGTGGCGACCTACAGCTTCGCCGCGCCGCCGGCCAATGTGCAGTCCGTGGACGTGCATTACGGCCACTGGCCGGCTTTCAAGAACGTCCCGGTCCAGCGGTGAAGACGGTGGCCACGCGGGGCGCCGCGGCGCTCGTCGGCGCTTTCGCGGTGATCTTCTCCGTCATTCCCGGGGTCGCTGGAGCCGACCCGAGCGTCTCCGACGTGAACATCCAGGAGTCCGTCCGCACGATCGAAGCCGATCGGTATGTGTACGCGATCGAGGTCGGTCCCTCCGTGCAGCCGCTGCAGACGGTGGAGAACGACGGCAAGCACGTCACCGTGCGTATCTCCGCTGACCTCCTGTTCGACTTCGACAAGGCCGACCTCACCGACGCCGCGCGAAAGCGGATCTCGCAGCTCGCGCCGCAGATGAAAGACGCCGTCGGCACGATCGAGGTTTCGGGTCATTCCGATTCCATCGGAGACCCGAGCTACAACCAGGAGCTCTCACAGAAGCGTGCGGACTCCGTCAAGGCCGAGATCGAGCGCATGCTGGGCGCCGGCAGGCATGTCAAGGCCACCGGGTACGGCGAGAGCAAACCGATCGCCCCCAATCAGGTCGGCGGGAAGGACAACCCCGAAGGCCGAGCTCAGAACCGGCGGGTCGAGATCGAGTTCACGCAGCCTTGATGTGGAAGTAGGGCCGAAGTAGCCCTGTCGCTGCGGTTTGCTTTGCGAAGCCGGCTGTCGTCCTCATCCTGCCCTTTTCGCGTCCCTGGCCCCGATGGGGAGAAAGTGAAGTTTCCGTGAAGCACGGCCTCGGTGAAGACCCGCAGGACGCGGCCAGGCAGCTCCAGCGGCACAGCGGACGCTGGCTCTGCTGGTACGGGTTCAGGACCGGCCACTATTGGGCGGTGACACGGTACGGTCGGGCAGTCCTGCTGGAGGCGACAACGCCCCAGGAGCTTCTCAACAAGATGACGCGTGTCGACGTCTCTCACGGGATGGGAGATTCGCTTGCCCTTTCGTGACTCACTTCGGTGTGGAACGCAGCGGGACGGCCGGATCAGCTGGTGGAGCGGAACTCTGGCCATTGGGTCAGCAGCCATGCGGACGTCGGCCCCGCGCGCCGCCAGGTGACGACCGCGACCGCGATGACCGTCTTTCCGTCATGAAGTTCCCAGTTCTGCATCGCCGATGTGCCTGACGGATCCCCGACAGGGGCCAAGGGATCGATGGTGACGGCGGCATTGGCCCAGCCGGAGTAGATGGCGGCATGCAGGCGCTGGTTGTTGTAGTTGTACTGGCTCCGCTCCGTTACCCGGCCGATACGGTTCAGGTCGCCTGAGCTGACTTCGGTTAGAACGGCGGTACATCTTTCCGATGGCGGTACCGAATAGGGCTCCGCCGATGCGAGGCCGCTCGGGAGTGTCGACAGTTGCCGCGTGACCAGGGTCGTCTGAGATGGAGTGGGTTCGCTCCGCGGCGGTGGCTCCCTTCTGCGACCATCGACTTGTGCGACCACGGCGATGAGCAGGATGAGGACCAGCGCTGCGCCCGCGACAGTGGCGTACAGCATCGGGCGGTGCCTCCTCGCCGGCTTCGGGGCTTGCTTCGGCCTCTCGCTGGGAAACCAGGCCTGGAGTGTGGCGTTGTCGTCTGCGGCCGGCTCGCTGGGAGCGGCCGGGGGAAAGGGAGCGGTGCCGACGCCCCCCGGCTTTTCACCGGTCATGTCGATCGGCGCTGTCTCCGCGGATTCGGACGGGGCGGCCGGCCGCCAGGCTGCGCCGTCCTCCGGGCCTCGCCGGATGAAGGACTGAGTCATCGGGTCGACGCGCCATGTGCAAGCTGACGCGTCGACGACCTCGCGCTTTCGCAGTTCAAGCAGGGCATCGTCGAGATCGACGATTTCCTTCTCGACCTTTCCCGTCAGGTCAGAAAAACCGCCCACAGGCCGGCCAGTGGACCGTCGGTAACCGCGTCACGTCCGCTTGTCACATTATTCGCCTCCGCGAGTGACCGTCCTGTGGGTGCATCGGCCTGCAACGTGGCCGAGGGCGGCGGGCCGCACCGCTCGACTTGCTGACCGCTCCCATCCGCGGACGGTACGTGATGACCGCACGCTGATCGATGGCAGGACAGGATTGTGATGCTCGACCACTTGAGAGCGGCACGCAAATCGGGGGCCGGTGTTCGGCGCCTCGCGTGGCTCGTCTTTTGGGGGGAGCGCGCGATGGGCTATGCCGAGGCCCGCGGCAAAGGCATTCCGGACCGCGAGGTGGTCGAGGCCGTCAACGACGGCATTTTCCTGTCGGACTACAGCAAGGCTCGCGAGGTCGCCGCGCATCGCGAGATTCTTCAGGCCCATACCGCGACCGGTGACGTCTTCGGCTACGCCTGCCATCGGGCATGGGGTGAGGATCACGAGGCGGCGCTCGAAGAGGTCGGCGCCGGGGCTTCCGGCCGAATGCAGGCCCCCCTGCGGTGTGAACGTCGGACGATGGTGGCGTTCCGTCCGACGATGTCGCGGAGGGCGCGGGAGGTCGAGGTGCCGCGGTGAGTCAGCGCGGGCGCACCAGGGGCAGGAAGACCTGGTCGACTATCTCGGTGATGACCTGGTCGGAGACCGGGCCAGGGCCGAACATGAGGTACTCGTTGCGGAGCAGGGCGATGGGAAGCGTGGCTATGCGGGGGATGAGCGAATCTCGGCGCGCCTCTCCCCGGGCCACCGCGCGCGCCAGGATGGTCAACATCGTGCCGGGAGCGCCCTGGCCGAACTCATCGCGCAGGTCGGCCATCACCTCGGGTTCGCGGCGAGCGTCGATCACCAGCCCGCGGATGATCTGGCTCTGCACGGGGGAGTCCATCCGGTCGGCCGCCGCGTGGAGCAGTTCGAGCACGTCCGAGCGGAGGTCGCCGGTGTCGGGCGGGTCCTGCGGGCGGGCCACCATCTGCTTATAGGCGGCGAATGCCAGCGCGGTGCGGCTAGGCCAGCGCCGGTAGATCGCCGTCTTGCTCGTGCCGGCGCGGGCGGCGACCCGGTCCATGGTGAAGCCGTCGTAGCCGTTCTCGGAGAGTTCCTCGACCGCGGCCAGGAGGACGGCACTCTCGACCTCTGCCGCGTTCCGCCGCTGTCTCCGCGTCGCCTTGGATCCGCCGCTGCCGTCGGCCGCCGTCGGGGGCGGGTCGGTGTCATCCGAGGTCATCGGTGCCTCCAAACGGTCATCAGTACCTTGCTGACGGCCGATCTGCCATTGTGCTTGTAAAATTAAGGGACTGTGAGTACCTTCAAAGGGTACCTACGGTATCTAAGTGTACCGGTTCAAACAGAGACAGGAGAGGAACATGGCCATTCGGCTGGCCCTCGTCGGCGTCGCCCTCGTCGCCGCCGGCGCACTCGACCTCGGCGGATTCCGGGAGATCACGGTCGCGGCCGGAGGCCTGGCACTGGTCGCCTCCGGCATCAGCTGGCTCGTCGCCCGGCGAGGCGGAACCTCGTGAACCGCGCACGCGTCCGGACCCTTTTGCCCAGCCTGGCGCTCAACGGCGTCGTCCCGCTGCTGGCCTACCTGCTCCTGCGCCCGCACCTGTCCGGTGACGCCGGCGCCCTGGCGATTGCGATGGCCATCCCCGTCGTCTGCACACTCGCGGTGTTCTCCTGGCGGCGGCGAGTGGACGCCATCGGCGTCATCGCGGCCGTCACCTTCGGTATCGCACTGATCGTGGTACTGCTGTCGGGCGGCAACGCGTTCGTCCTTAAGATGCAGGAAGCCGTCGTGACCGGGCCGGTCGGGCTGCTGTTCCTCGGCTCGGCTGCGGTGCGCAGACCACTGCTCCTCGTCGCCGCGCAACTGCTCGCCCGGCGTAAGCCGCAACCGCGGCAACCACAGGTGGACGCGCAGCGACGGCAGGCCTCCATCGTACTGACGACGATCATGGGGGCGACGTTCCTCGTCCACGCCCTCGTCCTCACCCTGCTCGCAGTGGTGCTGTCCACCGCCCAGGTGCTGGCGGTGTCCAGGCTGGTCGGCCTGGCCATCCTCGGCATCGGCTTGGCCGTCGTGCTGGGACACCGCGGCAAGATTCAGAAGGCCATGCGATGACCTCGCCACCGCCGCCGGCCACCTCGCTGTCGGGCCCACGGATCGGGATCTGCCGGGGGATCAGCTACGGCCTGCTCGACGACCCTGAGTGCTTCATGCCCGCCGTACGCTCGCTGGGCGTCGGCCTGGCGCGCATCAATCTGTTCTGGTCGCAGATCGAACCGGAGCCTGGTCGTTTCACCTGGGACGTCGTCGACGCGTTCCTCGACCAGCTCGAGGACGGCGACGAAGCATGGGTTACCGTCTGCTCCAGCTCCCCATGGGCGACACAGCACGCGACACGTTTCCTACCGTCCTCACCGGCTACCGACATCGACGACTATCGCCGTTTTGTCACCGAACTGGTCCGGCGCTGCGGCGGCGCGATCAGGTACTGGCAGTGTGAGAACGAGCCGTGCGTGCCGTTGCTGTGGGAGGGCAAGGTCGACGAGTACCTCTCCCAGCTCATCGTCTTCTCGGACGCCGTCAGGGAGTCTGCCCCCGGCTCGCTCGTCGTGCTCGGCGGCGCCGTCCCCGCCGCCATGTTCGCCGAAGAAGCCAGCGGGAACCAGCGATGGGCGGAAGACCTCGACCGCATCATCGGCGAGGGCCGCGACCACTTCGACCTCTTCGACCTCCACCCCTATGGCGACCCGTATGCGATCCCCGCTCTCATTCAGGCGAGCAGGGCGCTCCTGGCCGCCCACGGTGCCGGCAAGGCCATCGTCGTCGGCGAGCACAACGGCCCCATGCCCCCCGGCTTCCCTGAGAACCTTCCGTACCTGACCGATGTGCTCACCGAGCACCGCCGCGTCTTTCTCGGCCAATCCCGGCTGGCCGACGGAGGACTGGACTTTGACCGGACCACCCCCGCCATGGTCGACCTCTACGACTGCCGGGACCAGCTGCCGCCCACCCTGCAGATGTTCATGGCCGACTGCCCAGCCGACCTCGCCGCGGAACGCGACCGCCATCTCCAGGAGGAGATCGTGATCCGCACGATGCTGCTCTTGGCCTCCGGCGTCGAACGGGTAGCGTGCTTCCAGCTGGCGCCCGAGGCCCGCGACACCGGCAGCCGCCTCAACATCCGGTCCCTGATGTTCGACGCGTTCGCGCTCATGGACTACGAAGGCGGTCACATCGGCCGCCGGCGGCCCCAAGCCGACACCTACGCGCTCATGGCAGCCCACCTCGCCGACGCCCACACCGTCCTTCACCACAACCCTGGTCGGCCGGGCACCTACCTGTACGAAATCCAGCGGCGCGGACGGAGCTCGACCTTCGTCGGCTGGAGCCGCGTCAACGAGACAGCGCACATCACCTGCCCGTGGCCCTTCAGGGGACGCCCTTACGGCATCAACGCCCTCGGTGAAAACGTCCCCATCCGCCTCCAGCGCGGAGTGATGCGCATGCCGATCTCTTCGACCCCCCTCCTGGTCGGAGAGGAAGGCGGTGACCGATGACCACCGGTGAGGGCGCCTTCCACTGAAGCGCGCCCTCACCGGTGGATTGGGTCAGAGCAATCGCATCTGCGAACGAGATCGCGGGCCGCCGCAACGCAGTCGGCATCAGGGTGGGTTCTCAATTTTCCGCGGTGAGGGTAGACGAAATGCGCAGATTCCCCCTGCATTGCGGCGGCGACCGCCGCCGCCGTCATGGCTGAGATGTCGCAGACGTCGCCGATCGGGAACAGTGACCTGGTCTCGCTGATCACGGTGTTGTCTCCGGCTCGCAGCACCACGCGCAGGTCCGGCTCCAGCGCGAGCGCCGCGATGGCGGCTTCGACGTTGTCCAGGTCGTCGGCGCCCATGGCGGCGAAGGCCCGGGCGCGGTGCAAGGAGAGTCGGCCAAGCACGGCACGGTCTTCGGCATGCGCAATCAGCACGGGGATCCCAGCCGCCTTGGCGAGCCGCAGATTGGTGGCCCAGGGATCGCGTTCCACCGCCAGGACGGGTATGTGCAGGTGTCGCAGTGCCATGCAAAGACGAAGCCCGATCTGTCCCAGCCCTACGACGATGACATGGTCGCGGGTCGGCAGCGTCCTCGCGCCGATGATGTCGATACTGCGGTCGAAACAGGAGCCGATTGACGATGCTGGCGGTGAAAAGGGCGGAGTAACCGATGGTCAGCAGCATTCCGATACCGGACAGGACCAGGTACCAGTTCGGTGCGGGCTGGGCCTCTCCGGGGCCGACCGTGGCGACGACACGGGTGGCGGAATAGAAGGCGACGGTCACCGGCTGATGCAGGACGACGACCGCCAGCAACCACTCCAATAGCAGAGTAATGGTCAGGCCCGTGAGCCCGGTGAGCAGAATCCCGCTGGTCAGGTCGTGGGAGCGGAACTGGCGGGAAAGCGCACGCATCAGTCTTCGCGAGCGGGGATCGGGGCGCCAGCGGTCCATGGTGATCCTCTCGGCGTCCTCGATGAGGACCCTGGCCGGAGAACTGTGGACGTCGACGGCGAGAACAGGCTTGCCGAGGCACGCTCCGATGATCGCGGGCACGGAGACGTCGGCCGGTGAGGTCACCTGGCAGTTGGGAACGGTCTTCAGAAGCTGGTCGGCGACCGTCCGGTCGAAAAGCATGACCACCAGGTGGATGCGGGGACGCAGATGCTCGACCAGCAGCGCGTACCGGAGGGCGGCGACGTCACCGCGGACGAGAACGGCGACCGCATGCGGTTCCCAGGCCAGGGCCTCGCGCAGTTGGTTCTCGGTCGGCTGGAAAAGGTGCGCGACCGTGCTGCCCTGCCGGGTGAGTGAGGTACAGGTGAGCCGGGCGATCTCGATGTCGCCGATCACCATGACACGTCGTGCTCGTCTCATGCCGTCTACTGTGCGCAGGCCGTTTGGTCCGGCCAGCAGTGGCGTTGCGGCGTCCCGCCTGCACCTCGCCTCATTGCGCCCTGTCGTAGACCGGTGTGCGCGATCATCCGATTGGCTGCACTGCCTCGGAGCGGACCTGGAGTGTGAGTTTTGCGTAGAACCGCAGATCCATATTGGAAGGATCCTGGGAGGCCGTCTCGCTGGTGATGGAAGCGACCGCGGCGGCCGTGTTCTCGTCAGCCCAGGCGCACACAGGGTAAGTCAGAGTCGTACCCGACTTATCCTGCTTCAGGACTTCGCAGCTGACAGTCGGCGAGCCGCTCTGCATGAAGACCTTCGGTCCGACCGCCACGGTCATCCCCTCGCCCTCTCCGGCCCCCTTGAGCATGTTCTCGCGCGGCATGACAGTGTTGCTGAAGCGGCCGTACATGCCGGACAGCAGCAGCGCCCCCCTGGACTCGTCGCCGCCCAGGTCGTACTTGCCGACCACCGTGTCGGTGATTTTGACGTATCCGGCGCCCGCCTCGTCCTCGATCCTCTGCCCCTCCGAGTCGGAGAGGTCCTGGGCGAGCTGGAAGCGGCCGTCGACCAGCGTCTCGGGCAGGGTCAGGGCGGACTTGGCGTCCGGGAACCCGCTTTCGGACCTCAGCGTGATCAGCACGATGAGGGTCACGATTATGAGGACTACGCAGACACCGCCGCCGATGATGCCGAGAACGGCGCCGCTCCTGCGCCTGTTCGGCGGCAGTGGCGGGTTCGGCGGGCCACCGCCCAGCGCGGGGGCGGGTTGCCAGCTGTTAGGGGGTCCGTACGGTGGGGAGCCGTAGGCTCCCTGCTGCGGCACCGGGACGGGCTGCCCGCCGTAAGGGGGCTGATGCGGCGTCATACGGAGTTCACCATGGTCTCTCAATTCCTCGGCAGAGCGGCGGGACCGTGGTTCGCCGCCGGCCGCCCTGCCCCATCCCGGCCGGTCCTCAGCGTGCCGGCCGAGCGGCCGCCGGGGCCGGGCAGTCGATCGCGTACTCGGCAGCCTCGTCCCCCTCCCAAGTGACGATGTTGGTGCCCTGCGGCGCGATCTGCGCGCACGCGGGCGTGTCTCCGCTGCTAAGGACGACAGACCCCTTGATTTTCCACGGGCAGTCGTTGCGCAGCACCGCCCAGCCGGCGCCCTGATCCGTAAGTTCCGCGCAGGCGCCGGCAACCTTGGAGAATCCAGGCTCCGAGCCGTCAGCGGCCAATGCGGCCGTCGGGGCAGAGAAAAGGACACCCGTGGCAGCGACGATGCCTGCCGTCGCACGTAGCCTCATTGTCGTTCCTCCAGTGCTCGACCGAAGCAGGTTTCCCGGCTCCGCCCTGCGTAACGGGGGCAACGCAGGGTCGGGGCCGTGAGGTGACCGGCGATGGGCCCCTGACCCGGTCCGCCGACCGCCATCCATGACAGTCGCGGAGCAGGACGAAGTGTCAACCACGAGATGTGGCGGTCAGCGGATTGCGTCGTCGCGCAGCGCGCCGAGACCACCGGCCACGTCCTCGCCCGTCAGCGGGCCGAAGGCCCCGATCCGCCGCTGTTAAGCGACCGGCCCTGCTTGGTGGACAGGACGCGCCGCAGCCAGCGCGAGCCATCCGGCGGTTCATCTCCGCTGAGCCGGGCGCTCGGGGGGCGAAGGCCGTGCCGAGCCGTCTTTCGATCGCCTCTCCGCAGCTCGCGTGCCGTTCCCCGCGACGGGTACGCGCCGGCGAGTCTCGACGCGGTCTGCGAAGGGGCGGGTATGACCGAGAGGTCGCTCTACCACTTCCGCGGCAAGCGGGAGTTGTGCGAGGCAGTCTTCAAGGAGGAGGCCCGCCATCACCGAGCGCGCCGCCACCGAAATGGACACGCAGGGCGAGCCCTGGGCGGCGACGAGGCGGCACTGAAACGCGTGAACAAGCAACTGGTGGTCCACCGCTGGGTTGAAGGTGCCGGACCTGTCAACAATGGCCCACCTCGTCCTCGTCGCTCCGTTCGAGCCCACGATGCTGCTCGACGTCAAGGGGCCGTCTGCCCGCGCCGGCATCGAGGCCGACCTGCGCAACCTTGACCACTCGCATGCGGGAGGTCGGGCCCGCCGAGGGCGTACACCGGAGCATCCCGGCGGTGTCGGATGGTCGCTCCGTTGGGAAGAAGGCAACCACCCTGGACCCACCTAGCGGCGTTTCCCACGGACCCGGAAGGAGGTGTGAGTGCTTCCCGCGTGCGGATAGGACCGTCCGGTCTTTTGGATACTGCCGCAATCCGCCGTGACGGGAGACATCGAGTCGCTTGGAACGGTTGCTCACGGTGATCGGCCACAAAAGGTGACCAGGCCGCCCCGCACTGCCCTCTCCGTGCTCTCACCGGCGGCTCGCCTCACCCCGGGCGTTCGCCAAGCGGCGGATCGAGTTCCGCCGTCGCCTGAGGATTATCAAGGAGGCCGAGCCAGGACGCGATCGCCGGGGCGCTGCACAGGCGGCGGACGTGCGAAGCAAGGTCACACAAGGCGGCGGCGCCTCCGTGGTCTACGCGCTGCCGAAGGAGACGCTGGTCGACGCGTTCGGGCAGAAGGGCCGGTCGGTGCTGTTTCCGTTCGGGATGGCGGTCGGGCCACGCGGATTGCCCTCCCAGACCCATCAGCCCTCCGTCTACATGGTTGTCGCGTCGTCAAACCGCTCGCCGTGAGGGGCGTCGGTGTCGGCGCCGCTGGCCGGAGCATGGGCGGCGGCGTGCGGTTCACGGTCGATGCCGGACTGTTTCAACCGCCGCCCGCGCTGCCGACGCTCCGCTGGCTGCTGCGGACGGGCTACCTCGAACGCGTCACCCGGTCGCTCTGTGCCTCGGTGACCTGTACGGAGAGGCATCATGGGCACGTGGAGCAAGGGAACCCTGGTCGGGGAGAGGCACCGAGTCGACGTGATACTGCCCGCCCCCGTCGTGCATGAGGCGCCGAAGGTGGTGGGGCCGCACTGGCAGGTCGTCCGATGGAGCCCGGTCGCGGCCCGCTGGACCGCGACCGCCGTGCTGTCCACGCTGCTCGGACTCACCTCCCCGCTCGGCCTGGACGCGCCGCGAACCGCCGCCGTGTACACCCTGGTGAGGTTGTTCCCCTGGTGGCGGTAGCCCGGTAGTGGTCGGGACCTCCGGCACGTTCGAACGCCTGCTCGGCACTTTCTGAAGGGGAACGGAGATTGGATCACAACTGGGCCGAATCGGAGCGGACAGTCGAACTCGCACCGATTTCGTCGTCTCCTCGGCTGATGGCGCCGGATGGTCTCGCTCTGAAGAACGTGCACGGCGAATCACTGCTGCGGCGGCTCGGACGGGGGGTTGCCAAGCCGTTCCTGGCGGTCGGGGACGCGCAACGGCTTGCCGAGCACGTGAGCTACGTCCAGCAACCGGTCATCGCGGGGCTGCGGATCGCGGTAACCGGGATCCACGGCGGAGCCGGCAAGAGCACCATCGCCGCTCTCCTCGCGGTGGCGTTCGCCCGCTACCGGCAGGACCGCGTGCTCGCCCTGGATCTCGATCCGGAGTTCGGATCGCTGCCGTTCAGGCTGGGTGTCTCCGGCGGCCGGTCCCTCAGGGACCTGGCGCGGGCGGGCCTCGGAACGGCGCCGTTCGAGGAGCTTGAGCCCTATTTGGCGCGGCTGGGCGAGCGGCTGTGGACGCTAACCGGTTCGCCGGGCTGGAGGCGGGGATCGGACGGCGACGCCGCCGTCGTCTACGGTTCCGCGGGACTGCCGCTCAGCCGGTTCTTCGGCGTCACTGTCATCGACTGCGGCGGGGGCCTGCGGTCGGACCTCCACCGCGCCATCCTCGCGAGCGCTCACGCCCAGGTGTTCGTCACTCCCGCCACGGCGCTGGGGGCGGCCAGCGCGAGCCGCGCCCTCACCTGGCTGCAGGCGGCCGGTTTCAGTGACCTGGTGGGGCGCACCCTCGTGGTCTTCACCGAGCGGACGCCGCACGGTGGTTCCCCAGTGAACATCGCCCATGTGCGCGCGAGCCTGAGCAAGGTCGGGTCTGACGCGTTCCTGTTCGGTTTCGACCGTCATCTCGCCGTCGAAACGATCGTGGATTCCCGGCACCTCGGCCACTCGGCCCGTGTCACCACCACAGCGATCGCTGCGGCCTCCATCGACCGTGCACTGCTCACGCCACCGTCTCCGCCGGAGGAGAGCCTGCACAGGCCCGCCGGAAAACACGGCAGCCCTCAAGCGTGAAGGCGACACTGCGGCGACACCGCCGACGCATCGGTCCACACGGACCGTTCACAAGCTGCCCGAGCGGCCGGTCCGGCCGATCGAGGCGCCGCCCGCGTTCCCGGGAGTGGGCGGGCCAGGAACCTGCTGTTTGCTGGTGTCGCGGCGCGGGCAGACGTCGCGGAAGTGGCGGGGACAGCGCGAGCGGTACCTGGAGAGGCTGCAGGAGATGTTCGCGGCCGGGACGAGGCCAGAGTGCTAGCGTGGCCCGCCATGCGCCGCCACGCGACACTGCTGACGCCGAACGGCACGGCAGGCCTGATCCTGCGCAATGGACGCGCCCCCGCAGGACGGCACATGCTCGATCCCGACCAGCAGACAAGTCTTCCCCTTGATCGTGGACACCTTCAGACGTGGATCATGAGTGGTCCAGGGGAAGGGAGTCGTGGTTGGGGACCTACAGGTATCCGGCGGAGTTTCGGGCTGACGCGGTGGCGTTGGCCCGGTCGTCGGGCCGGCCGATCGCGCAGGTGGCCAAGGAGTTGGGCGTCGATCACGAGACGCTGCGGACCTGGGTGCGCAAGGCCGAGGAGGCCGAGCGGCCCGGCGCGGCCGTCGAGACGGCCAAGGACGCCGAGCAGGCGCGGCTGCGCAAGGAGGTCGCTGAGCTGAAGCTGGAACGGGAGATCCTGCGCAAGGCGGCTGCCTATTTCGCCAAAGAGACGAGCTGGTGAGCCGCTTCGGCTTCGCCCGTGGATCATCGCGGCGCGTTCGGCGTCCAGCGGCTGTGCCGGGTGCTGGGCCTGTCACGTTCGGGCTATGACCGCTGGCGCGGCTCGGCTCTGGCGCGGGCTGCGCGGGTCGCCGGCGATGCGCGGCTGGCCGGACGGATCCGCGGCGTGCTTGCCGCTTGGGGCGGCGTCTACGGGGCGCCGCGGGTGCATGCCGAACTGCGGGAGGCGGGCACGATGGTCAACCGCAAACGGGTGGAGCGGGTGATGCGCGAACACGGCATCGTCGGCCGTCACCAACGACGCCGCTACCGCACTACGGTGCCCGCTCCGGCTGCAGCGGCGGTGCCGGACCTGCTGCGCCGCGACTTCAGCATCGGCCGGGCCGATGAGCGCTGGTGCGGGGATGTGACCTATCTTCCGGTCGCCGGTCGGTGGATGTTCCGGGCCACTGTGATCGACATCGGCACCCGCCGGGTGGTGGGCTATTCGATGGCCGAGCACATGCGCGCCGAACTGGTCGTCGATGCTTTGAACGCGGCGCTGCGGACCCGCGGCGGCGAGGTCCCGGGCGTGATCTCCAACTCCGATCACGGCGGGCAGTACGCATCAGCCGCGTTCGCCGGCGCGCGCGGCGGCCGGGATACGCCAGTCGATGGGCACGGTCGGTTCCAGCGCCGACAACGCCCTGGCCGAGGCGTTCTTCGCCAGCCTCAAACGCGAGATCCTGCCCGCCGGCGGCTGGTCCACCATCACCCAGGCCCGTCTGGCGGTCTTTGGCTGGCTGGCCTTGTCCTGCGAGCGGTCCTCATGACCGCAGCCGAGGAAGACGGTAGGTAGGCGCGGCCCTGTCACGGATCGACGCGCGAGCCTCAACAGTCGAAACGGAACTGTCCGGAGGGTGCTCCCGCGCGAACGGTGCTCAGCCCCGTGACAGACAGATTCGCGCGGGAGTGCCCTTCGGCTCCAGGAGGGTCTGGGGAACCACGGGCTCCCCAGTAGCGCACCCGCAACCGATCTTCCGGCAACCTCCCATGCGGATTTAAATGGCGTTCGACCACGGTCACGCTCTGCTACTCGTTATCTGAGCCTAGAGGTTCCGGCGTCGACTCGTCAGGGCGGCGGCGTGCCCCTGCGGTGAGCGGTCGGGGCGGGCCGGCGGACGTGGCGCGGTGCGCGGCCCGGTGCGGCCGCCCGATGACCGGCGCCCACGCCGCACGCGCCGGGCGGTCTGGCGCGGGGCCGCGCAGCAGCCCGAGCGCCGCCGCCCCTCGATCTCAAACGGGCGGAATTCGGCAATAGTCGCTGGTTGCTTCTGTCCTGTCCCGGGAGATGCTTGACACCTCTGTCCCATCACATGCTTGACGGGTGCCTGTTCGGCTTGGCTGTCGCGTGTTCGTTTGCGGGCGCCGCGTGTCAGGGAGGCCGGGATTGGCCCTGGCGGAGTTGTCGGTTGTCGAGCAGCGGTATCGGGCGGTGTGTCTGGCGTTCGCTGCGGCGTTGCGCGAGTTCGGGGTGCCGGGTGAGGTGCTGACCGACAATGGCAAGCAGTTCACCGACCGGTTCGGGCATGGCGGTGAGGTGTTGTTCGATCGGATCTGCCGCGACAACGGGATCGTGCATCGGTTGACGCAGCCTCGGTCGCCGACCACGACGGGCAAGGTCGAGCGGTTCCATCAGAGTCTGCGGCGGGAGCTGCTGGATGATGCGGTGCCGTTCGATGACCTGGACGCGGCCCGGGCGGCGGTGGCGGGCTGGGGGGTCGAATACAACACCCGCCGCCCTCACCAGTCGCTGGGCATGGCGTGTCCGGTCGACCGGTTCGACACCCGCACCGCCCAGGACGAGCAGGAGTTGTTTGCCGTTGCGGCTGCCCGCCGCGGTCCGTCTGGCCGCCGTCCCACCCGCCCGCGAGCCCGAATTGGCCGAGCCACCCTCGCCGGACCAAGCCGCAGCGATCACGGAAGGCGTCACAGAGGGCAGGGTGCGGCATGGCGGGGCGGTGGAGTTCGAGCGGACCGTGCCGGCCAGCGGGAACATGTTCGTGGCCGGTCGCCAGTTCTGGCTCGGCCCCGCTCAAGCGGGTGTGACGGTGACGTTCTGGGCTGACACCGACGTCATTCACCTGCTGAAGGCCGGGGCGCGGATCAAGTCGGTGCGATCGCACCTGCCGACCGCGGACCTGACCGCGCTGGCCGCCCGCGGCGCCCGCAAGGCCGGACCGCCGCCGCTGCCGCCCGCCGAGGACGGCGACGCCGTTGAGGTCGACCGGACCGTCAACAAGGGACGGCAACGTCGGCCTGGGCGGCCGGATGGTCCTGGCCGCGGAGATCCTGCGAGGCCGCCGGATCGGCATCCGCATCGAACCCGCCACGCTGATGTTCCTCGACTTGCAGACCCGTGAGCCGCTGCGCACCCGACCCAACACGTTCACACCCGAGCAGGTCCGGGCACTGCGCGGTCCGCGCTGGGCCGGGCCGCCGCCACGCCCCCGAACCGAACCGGTCACTGTGCAACGCCGGGCCAGCAACACCGGCGTCGTCATGGTCGCCGGACCGAAGATCTCCCTCGGCCGCCTGCACGCTGGCCAGGTCATCACCACCCACGTCGCCGACACCACGCTGTCGATCGAGCTGGGCGGCGATGACGTGCGGGACGGTCCGGCGGACCAGCACCCAGCCCGTCCGCAGTATCAAAGCCCACCGGCCCCGCAAGGCCACCCCGTGAAACCTAGGACATCCGTCAAGCATGTCCTGGGACTAGAACGTCAAGCATCTCGTGGGACTAGACATCGCTTGCTGCTTCTGCTGGCGGGCGTCCAGGGCGCGAGGGCGAGCTTGGGAGCGTCGTCGCGGCGGATCACGGGGCCCGAGTCCGAGTTGGGTGAGGAAGTGGTTTAGGGCGGTGAGGTGGGCGTTGACGGTGCTCGAGGCCCGGGCGCAAGACGGTCTTCAAGTGGGTCTTGTAGTCGCGGACGGCGAAGTCGCGGTCGTGGGCGTCGTCCAGAGCGCTGGTCTCCAGCCAGGCTAGGAAGGTCCGCACCCGGGGAGTCGTAGGCGCGGCGAGTGTCGCCGTCCAGCGGCGCTCGCTTCAGCGCCGCGGCGTAGTCGGCGATCCGATCGTGACTTTCTGGCAGGTCCGTACCGCGTCGGACTGTTCGCCTGGCGGGTGGTCAGGTGCCCCAGAAGGGGCCGGTGAGTCCGACGGAGCGCAGATAGTCGGCGGCGGCGGCGGGTTCACGGCGGATGTAGCCGTGGTCGAGGCGGCCCTCGTACCAGCGTGAGGCGAGCCGCCACAGGGTGGGGAGGTCAAGGACGTAGCCGGGTGGGTTGCCTGTTCGTTTCAGCCAGGCGTCGACGCAGGATTGCGAGCAGAAGATGCGCTGGTGTCCGCAGGTGTGGACGACGTCGTCCCACATGTGGGCGGCGGGGACCAGGAAGTGTGCCACCTGGTCTCCGGGCGGAGGTGCTTGCCGGGTGACATTCCAGACGTGCGGGGTGTCGCAGGCCGGGCAGCGTGTGGCTACCAGTGCGGGGTTGGCGTCGTCGAGCAGGTGGGGGAGGGCGAAGGAGTCCCATGCGCAGCCGCCCCACCACAGAGTGGTCGCTCCCATGACGGAGAATCCGAGGGGCACCGCTGAGAACGGGTGGGCCATGGTGATCGAGCCGTGTGCGTCCAGAGCCAGATGGCGGGCGGCGGCCAACGCGCAGGCCCTCATCCACCTGTGACCGCGGCGCATCCAGCTCTCGGATGAGGTCCTCGGTGCTCGGCGCACGCCCCGTACCCGCGAAGATCCGGTACACCGTGACCCGGAGCCGTTCGACGTCCATACCGGCCAGCTTGTCACACGGGAGGTGAGGGAATCTCGACAGGAAGTTGGGGCCGCTCTCTCGTCCTGACGGGCTTTTGTGGGGACTGTTGTCGCCGATGATCTGTTGATGCGGCATCTGGTGATGTGACTAAGAACTCGCGCAGATTGGCTATCGGGTCGGGAGTGGAAGTAACGCAGGCACGGAGCCGCGTGATCACCAAGTTGCCTACGCTTCGTGATCAAGGAAGAGGTCATCCGCGCCTGTCCTCCGATCCTGGCTCGGCGAACCGCTGTGGGTCGAGCTCGAGGTCCTGCTGCCCAAGCGTGCGATCTATGATCCCGCCCACCGCTGGGCTGTCACCGGCGGCGGATCAACGACCGGGTCGTGTTCGACAGGCTGATTCAGGTGCTGCGGTTCGGCTGCTCGTATGAGGCCACCGCCGATGACACCTGCTCGGCCACACCATCCGCAACCGCCGCGACGAGTGGATCACCCTGGGCATATTCGCCCAGCTCAAGCAGATCGCCCTGGCCGCTTACGACCGGGTCATCGGGCTCGTTTGGATCAGATCGCCGTTGACGGAACCATCACCAAGGCACCCGGCGGAGGCGAAGCCGCCGACCGGTCCCCGGCCGACCGTGGCAAGCTGGGTGTGAAGCGTTCTAACATGACCGACGTGTACGGCGTTCCGCTTGGACGGGTCCTGGCAGGAGCCAACCGCCACGATTCTCCTTTGCTGGAACCCACCCTCGACCTGCTTGACGACCTCGGTCCGCTCCCCGAGGAGGTCACTGTGCACCTGGACGCCGGCTATGACTCCGGCAAGACCCGCACCACGCTCGGTGAGCGTGGCCTGCGCGGGCAGATAGCCTGCAAAGGCGACAAAGTCCCCATCCAACCCGGCCGGAGGTGGCACGTCGAGCGCACCTACGCCTGGCAGCGCCTTCACCCGCCTGCCCCCGCTGCTACGAACGCCACGCGATCGTCATCGACACGTTCTTCGACCTCGCTGACACGATCATCACCGTTCGTAGCCTGATTGGACGGGCATGGACCCACTACCGCTGGGACACCCGCCCCGAACGCCGCCGGTAACGGCCCCCAGCTGCGTGACTCCAAAGGCTGCATGACGCTGCTACGGCATCTGGAGTCCGAACCCCTCGCACATCGGCTGGCCCAGCCTGGCAGTGATCTCGGCCGACTCGAGATGTGTGAGGACCACAGCGCCGATGAGCACGAGCACGGCCAACCCGCCCAACATCGCGAATCCGCTGGCCAGTCGGCCCTGCCACGTGGCGTCTTGATCCCAGCCGCGTGCCCGCGCATACCACCACAGGGCAATCCACAGCACCACGGCCCCCAGCGCCGCCAAGAGCCCGCCATAGCTGGTGGCCCAAATGGTCCACGGCAGCGGCATCCAATGGCATGCCTGCGATTCGTGGTGGGTGTAGCTATTCGACAGCGAAATGATCGCACCGAACAGTGCACATGCGAGCACCGCAAGTGGCGGAACCGCCAACGCGGTACGCCGCCAGCAGCGCGAGGGGGCTGTTCGGGCGCGATGGTGCAACCGGTCAGTTGCCGTATCCGTATCTTCCATGTCCTTCGGGTGAATGCCCATCGGTAGCGGGGCCGGCTCGTCGATATGCGGCCGCATCGTGCACGCTACCAATCAGGGTGCGTACACATTTCACGTAGGTTCTACCGGTACCCGAACGATTACAGAGCGTCACATTTTCGTGATCGACAGGCCTAAGCCCGTGCTGTATCCGGGGTACGGCTATGCACGCCTATTTGCGCTGGTTCTAATGAGCCGGCGCTGATCGAGCCGTGGCTGCCGAGGGCAAGCAGAGCACGGGTCGCCCTTAGGCTCTCTTCTGCGGGCGGGCGTGCCAGCAGGCGCCTACCGTCGGCGCTCCACCACGTAGCCGGACGCCGATGATGGGGTGGGCAGTTCGGTGATGTCCAGGCGGCGGTCGGTGCGGAGCTGGATCTCCCCGTAGGCGGTCATGTTGGTGTGGAACAGCGGGTGAGGGCGTGCCGGTCGACGTCGGTGAGGACGTCCTCCACTCCGGCAGGACGAGGGTGTCTTGGATCATCAGGGTGTTGATGAAGCCGAGGCAGGACTGGAGGATGTGCAGGCACAGCATCCTGAGCTCCTCGCGCCGGTTGGAGGCGAGCCCGCCGCGCTCGCCGAACTTGATGCAGTCGTCGACGCCGTTGTAGTTCTCCGCCACGTTCAGCCCGGACTCGGTCTCCCGCTGGAGATCGCGGTGTCGGAGCCGAGCGAGCCAGGAAGATCGTGCGTTGGGCGCGGCCGACCTCCATCATCGCCGCGTAGGCCGGTTGGGTGGGCCCGGAGGTGAACCGGCGCAGCAGGGCCTCGGTGGACGATTCGGTAGCCTGGAAGTGTTCGAGCTAGTCGACATGCCCGATCCGGAACCGGGCGCTGGAGAGGCCCCGATCGGTGTCGAGGTGATCGACACGCTGTGGCGGGAGACGATGGTGCGTGGTCGACGCCGAGGCGGTCGTGACGGTGCCCGACAGCATCCTGTGCGTGAGCGGAGCCCGGAAAGGGTGGTCGTGATGTCATAGTGCGGGCCAGGGCTCCTCTTCATCCGAGGGGGTCGTGTCGGCAGCGGTAGCGGCCGGATGGCTCGTCGCGTGCTCGCGGATCATTGCCTCCAGAGCCTGTCTGCCCCTGGCGATGTCGTCACGGTCAACACGTTTCCACCATGGGGTGAGCCGTATCTCGACGGAACGAGCCGTGCCTGCGATGACGGCTGCGCGACCGAAGGGCATGGTCCGAAGCTCCTCGGGTTCCAGCGCACGCTTTCCATTGTGCCTGCCCATGAGGTCGGAAAGTTCGGCGAGATCCTTGGCGGTTCCGGTACCTCCCGAAATGACACGGACTGTGGCGTTGTCCCACAAGCGCGCCGCCCCGTCCGAGCCCCATTTGGCACGGGCGTCCGCCAAGGACGCCAGGTAGCCGTGCACGGTGATGCCATAACCACCCGATTCGCCCATGTACGTGGGCAGGCTGTCCAACGGGCAGATGTTGGTCACGTGGTTCAACTCGAAGGTGAGGGGCGGGTCGAGGCGTCCAGTCGGTTGCTTCATCGCGCTTCCACGCGCGGACCGGAAGAACTGCTCGATCATCGTGGTGACGATCGGCGCGATCCCGCCATGCTCCTTCTGCTGCCTACCGACGATGTACAGGGTATTGCGGCCCTTGAGGAACTCCTGAAAATTGAAGCCCGTGCCGGGCGGCGGTGAAAGATCGGACAGTACCCGCTCGTTCGAGAAACAGCTCATGACCTGCATCACACCGGACCAGAGCCGCTCATTTCGCGCGTTGAACTCTAGTTGCGACGAATATCCAGGGGCGGCCCTGCCTTCGCGTTCCCCCCATCGCAAGATACCCACCGGCTCGTCACCGCTCGCCTCGTAGACCCAGCCCATCACGTCGCGAATGGTGAGCCCGCCGATCGCGCCCGCGTGCAGCAGGCAGCGGATGATGGTCGTAACGCCGGCGAGCGCATTGGCGCCCTCCATTCCCATCTGCAGACCGCTCGCAGCGACGAGCGTGCCGGATCTGACCGCGCATACATTCGGGTCCTCGCATCCCCCCAGGAAGGACCAGCGCAGACGATTCGGCCATCCGGTGAGGTCGCTCGGGTCGAAGACATGCACTTCGCCGTACTGCGCCCGCACCATGGCGGTGTTGAGGAACGTGTCTCGCCGGGTGGAGGTGACGATGCAGGGACCTGGCGCGTCAATTGTGAGAGGCGTGACGAAGTGCAAGTCCTTTCCCTGCCGCGGCGCCGCGACGACGATCATCACGTCTTCCAAGGACATATACAGTTTCCGCCGGGATCTGATGTCCCTGCCGATGTAGAAGCCGACTTCCTCCGGTCTCACCGTATTCGCCGGTCGGTTCGCGGTGGACGGCCGGACCTTTGCGGCCTTGCCCAGGACGGTCCGGGTGCTCAGCAGCCTGCGGACCTCCCAGCCGGACGCGAAGCCCAGCCGCAGCCGCCGGACCGGCCGGTGGCGCCGCAGGTTCAGCAGCAGCCGCATCGAGAAGTAAACCCCGATCACCATCGACGCCAGAAACGCGAGCAGCAGGGCGTAGAAGGCCGGGGCGGGCCCCAACTCTGCCGCGGCGGCCAGGAGGAGCTCGGATCGCCGGGATGCCGGACGAAATGGAAGGCGATTTCCAGGCAGTCCTTCGGGCTGGAGTCGGGCCAGCCGCCGCCTGTGAGCAAGGCGGACATCTGCCCCGACAACCAGATCAGAAAACTGCACAGCGCGCCGAAGAGGACGATCACCAGGCTAACGCCAAAGAAGAGTACGTACACTTCATCGTTCTCGTCGCTCATGAACCTCCTCTATTTGGGCGGCACCGGATGCTCGGCCGCTTGAATCTGCCCATAATTGGCTTTCGGTTGACGGCGCTTCAAGTCTTGGATGCTGCAGGGTATGCGAGACCGAGCATCGCTAACATTATGTGCCCCGCCGTACATCTGCTTCGGCACTTCCGGGAGGTGTTCATCGTCTGGAAAGGAAGGCGTCACCTATTGATCAATTGAACGACCGCGCCACTTCGGGACCGCCGTTCAGGACCGCGGTGGACGAGGAACCACCGGAAGCGGCGGCCGAGAGGGAGTGCTCGCATCATGGCAGCGAGAGATCCGGCATCGAGGTGCTGGCCACGCCGTACTCGGACGTTCACCAAGGCCTACAAGGCCCGGATCTTGGCCGCCTACGATTCGCTGCCTGAGGGCGTCTACCTGTGCGCACGGGCCACGTTGGGCTACGAGCGGCTGTGGTGGCGACCGGCAGCCGCGTGGTGCGTCCGCGGTTGCCCGGAGCCCGGTGGTTGCATGACGCCGACACCCTGGGGGGCGCCGACGCGCTCGACGAGCACCTGAACCGGCTCCCCGTCGAACCCGGCGGCGGACGGCAGCAGCTCCAGGCGACCAGCGATGTGCACAGGAGACCAGCGTTGGTTGAGCATCTCCTCGACCAGGGCGCGCAGGGCGCGCGCTAGCCAGCTTCGCCTTCTTGGGACGGTGGCTGCGCAGCAGTGCGGCCACATCGGCTTCATGCGCGCGATAGGCCTCACGGCCACCATTGCGCTGAATCTCCCGAGACGCCGCCGAAGCGGGCCGGCGCGGCTGTCCAGCGATCGCCCGAGCGGACAGGCCTGAGGCGATCCCACGGGAGATCTCCTCACGCTCCCCGGAGGTGAGGTGGTGCGGCGAGCGCCGCGGCGGTGACCCCCTCAGGCCACCGGTCTGGCCAAGAAAACGCCGCACGTGCTGGAGCTCGCCATCCAGACTCCGCGCGATAAATCCGAGCGACGCGCCCTCGCTCTCCTTCCATAGCCGCCACAGTTCATCCTGCTGCACAGCCGAGAACCCGTGGTCCCGCACCACCTCCCACAATGACCGAGATCATTATTGGAGATGCGCTGATCCCTTGAGCCCAAGTTCTAATCCCGACGCCCATCCCACAAGACTCAGAGCGCGATCAAGACCTACTTCGGGTTGGGACGCGGCGGGTGCGCAGTGCCAAGATGAGGCGTAACGACTGCGCGGCCGTGAGACTGAGGCCTGGTCCGGCCTTGCCTAGAATGCTGCAACGTGACCGACTTCGCGCAGGTTCTCGAGCGGTGGAGCGAAGCCGCTGACGTCGCAGTCGCGGACGAGCCGACGGCTCGGCGAATCGCGGAGGTCTTTATCGAGCGGGGCTACACCCAGGTCTTGCTCACCCCTTGCACCTACCGCGGCCGCTGGGGTGATGAACCAGGCTGGCGTGTCCTGGCGTGGGACGACGGGCCATATCCCGACGACGACATCGAGTGGTGGACAGCCGAGGAGCACCGGTTCGTTGCGCGGCTGAAGGACGCCTACGGTGTCCGCCATCCGAGTCCGCCGGAACTCGGCTCCCTCGACGGGCTGCTCGTCGACCGGACGATAGAGGACGTGAGGGAGTTCCGCATGGCGTCCTTCGTTCACACCCCGCCCCGGGCCCAGAGCGCCGTGGTTGTGCGGCTGCTGGACCAAGGACCCTCATCGCTGTCAGGCGAGGGAGAACCGATCACGCTCACCGGACTGGACGACGTCGACTGGTCCTCCCTTGACCACGCATACGGCTCTGCAGGCGACACGCCCGACATCCTTCGAGCGCTGGCTGCCAACGATGAGGGCTGGTCAGGCGCCGTGCATGAGTACTTCAGCGCCATCGTGCACCAGGGCGACGTGTATTCGGCAACGGAGCGCACCATTCCGTTCCTCGTGCAGATCGCACTCTCGTCGAGCCTCCTCCCCGAACGCCGTCTCGAACTCCTTCGGCACCTGCTCTACATCGCCTCCCAGAACGCCTGGGCACTCTCCGAGGCCGATTCCGACAGCCCGGGGGCCCTGACGACCCGGGCCGTTGCCGATGCTGTCCCCGGCCTGCTGGCCCTGTGGCAGTTATCGCCGCAAGCCCACAAAGCCCAGCTACTCCTTCTGGCCACGCTCAACCCGTCGGCAGCCACGACGCACCTCAAGCAGTTCACCGATTTCCGAGCCACCTTGGACGGGCCGAGCCCCACTCTGGACCTCGCCCTAGCGCTCATCACCCAGGACGAGCCCCGCGCTCAAGACATCGCCCTCCAGACCACCGCCTGGGATGTCCGAACCCCGGACTACCTCGCCGAGAATCTCCCCCTCAACGCCCGCCTGATCAACGTCCTACTCCACCTCGCCGGAGACGAACTGGGCTGAGCGGAACCACTTCAAGATCAATTTCTACTTTAAGGGTCGCTGAACTGGCGCGCCGGATCGAACTACCCATGTCTTCCGCCGACGGGCGGCAGGTGCCGACTGCCTCCCCGGCCGACCACCTCACCGCAGAGGCCGGCCGAGCCAGCATCGCGGAGAACTACGCGGCATACGTGGCCGAATACGCCGAGCCCGCGTAGTCATGGGGTCTCATTCCTCGTCGTCGTCGGGTGCGTCGGGGTCGCCCAGGTCGCGGACGGCGCCGGGGCCAGATCCGGTAGGAGGAAGTTGTACGCGCCGTGCACGCCGAGGTGTTTGCGCACGAACGAGCTGAGCCGGGTCATGTCTTGGGCAGGCTGAACCCGAGTTTTATGTGCTCGCCGCGACGGCGGTCAAGCAGCGCGCGGTCCTCGTCATCGAGGAAGAACACCCGCTCCAGGTCTGCCTGCTTTCGATTTCCGAAGTCGTGTGCACGGTTGTGCTGGGGTTTCGGGATCTATGTAGAGGTCTGTGAAGCAGCGGGGTGTCCGTACTGCTGTGCGCTACCGTCCGCCTGGTTCCGTACTGGTGTGCACGGCGGCGAGGTCGCGGCATGGACGGCGAGCGGGCACGGTTGTCGAACGGGGTGTGCTGACCGCTTCGGACGAGGTCTGGGCTGTGGCGGTTCGGCGGGCCCAGGTGATCGGCCGTTGGCCGCCGGGGTGCCGGCGGGGGGGCGGCGGCCGCGGACGTGGCGGCGGCCGAGCTGGGGATCTCGCGGCGGCAGGCGTGCGCCCTGCTGCGGCGGTTGCGGCAGGGCGCGGGGGTCGCCTTGGACTTGCTGCCTGGCCCTTCGAGTGGTGGTCGGGGCGGGCGTCGGTTGTCGGACGAGGTCGAGGCGGTGCTGGCCGAGGTGCGGGACGCGGTATCGGCCCGTGGGGAGGATCGGAACGGTGGTTAGCGGCAGAGTCGCTGACCTGTGCTGAGGTGGACGGCGGACCAGGCAGAATCGGTGCACTGCCGCTCTGGGAGGTGGCGTGGGCGCAGGTCGGCGGCCCTGCCGCTAATTCCTGTACCGATTCCTCCTCGCGGGCCTACCGCTAGGGCACGACGACTTGGGTGAGAAGTGCTGTCATAGTTTCAACGGACCGGTCGGGGGCCGCCGCTAAGCTGCGGCGCGACCGCGCTCGGTCCGGGCAGGGTCCGTTCTGGCTCCGAGAGGTTCTGTGACGGCATCGATCCCCATCCCGGCGCGCTTGAGTACAAGCCGATCAAGTTGGGCCGCAGGGGGGCCGGCACAAGCTCGGTTGCGGGAAGATCAGGTACCGCGCCAGGGCCCACCACTCCCGGTAGATCCCCGGTGGCCGTCTCGTAGATCCCCGGTAGGGCATCGGTGGAGGTTGCTGAAGGGCGAGGGCCTGGACGACGCCGTCAAGGCGGGCGGTTGCCGCTCAACCCAAACTCGGACTGTCTCTACCGACACACTCGTCGCACCGAAAGAGGATGCTTGGCGTGAAACAGGTAAAACTCATCCGCGGACTCGCCGCAACCGGTGTCGCGGCCGCAGCCATGGCCACCTTCGTCATCGCGCCCTCGGCGGAGGCCTCCACCATCCGAGCGCACCTCCAGTGCTCCACACCAAAGAGCAATCGGGTCAACTACTCGTGGGGGAGTGGCTATCATGATTCCGTCACGGTTTATTTCAACAACCACTGCTCGGGGAAGGTTGCAGGCGCGATTTGGATTAAGTCAAAGAATAGCCAGATAGTTGTAAAATGCATGGTCACTAATGGCGGTACGAAAGGAAAGCACCGCTTCTGGCTTAGTGATCAAAAGGGCGCTGCATATAAGGTCACCCGAGGTTGCTGAACACTCGGGCGGTGGTGACGGTCAAGTACGTCCGGCCTGTGGGCTTGGCCCGCCGTCGGGCTGCCCCAGCTCGTTGGCGGAAGATCAGCTAGCGCGCCGGGCTCACCGCAACCGGTAGATCCCTGGTGGCCGTCTCATAGATTCCTCGCAGGTCATGCGTGTGCGACCGACGGTGATCGTTTACGCCTGGGCCTGGGTCCTCTGCTTGAGGTGTTCGTAGAGGGGTCTCGCCACCGAGGGTGCCATGGGGCCGATCGTAGTTGTAGTAGTCCTCCCACTCGCGGAGTTTGTCGTTGAAGACCGCGGCGGTGTCGATGACGACACCGTCGAGCATTCGGGAGAACTACTCGGCGTCAATGTGGTGTGAGCGCTCGATTTTGCCGTTCAGCCGCGGTGTTCGCGGTTTGATGTATGTGTGGGTGATGCCCTTGTCGAGCGCGTGCCAGTGGAGCGCCGACTGGAACTCCGCCCCGTGCTGATGAGCAGGTGGGCTGTCTATGGGGGGTGTTTGTCGAGGCGCCGTCGCTTCGGATCGAATTTTGAACGCCGGGCGTCCTTCCGGTGATTTCGACCCGTCTCGGGTCGGAACCTCCGCGAACAGGGGAGACGTCTAAGATCTTCGCTGGCTTCGACCTGATTTATCCCAAAGCTCACCACGGAGACTGGATCACGGATGACCGACGACAGCGAGCCGCATACCCGCCCGTCCTCCACCACGCCGCGGGTGGAGACCGTCATGTCGTGGACGGCCGATGAACCGGCGGTCCGGCGGAGGGGACGTTGGTGGCGGCTGCGGGTGGTCGTGGCGGCATTGATTGCTGTCGTCCTGGCGTCCTGGGGTGTGCCTCGCCTCTGGGCGGTGTTCGATGACGGTATGCGGGGGCCGTACGGGCGGTTCCCCCAGCCGGTGGGGACGCAGCCACCCGTGCACTCGGCGCAACGGGTGGCCACCGTCCATGTTCCCCTCTCCGAGCGCACGGTGATCTACGGCGGGCTCGCGATCATGCCCGCTGGTGATGATGTGCGGGCCGTCAACATCGTCACGGGCAGGGTCTACTGGCGCTACACCAAGAGCATGTGGTGGCCGACGGGCATCGATCGTTCGACAGGCGATGTCTTCCTTGAATCGACGAGCGGTGAACTGGTGAAGATCAACGTTCGTTCGGGCAAGATCCAATGGTCTCGGAAGGTATCTGACGACATCGGCAATAAAAACTCCGTCGTGCCGGACGCCGACGCGACGACGCTGGTATTGCTCGGCAGCCATGGAATGGCCGGGATCTCCCGTGCGACCGGCAAGGTCCGCTGGACGAAGAAGTGGCCCCGCTCCTGTCCGGACCAGGGCGGCCCCCCTGTAGCTGTCGTGCCGGGTACCCTCGCCGTCGCTTGTGAGGACTATGACGCGCCGGACAAGGCAGTGTTCGGGTTCGACCCGGCGACCGGAGCCATGCGATGGACCCTAACCCTCTCACCGGTGTCGCAACCCGGCGACGTGGTCGATGCCTTGGGGGTTGTCGGCGGCCGGCTGGCCGTGGCGGAGGGTGACACGACCGACCTCCTGGACCCGGCGACCGGCCGTATCGTCGCCAAGCAGCGGTGGAAGGACCAGTACGCGCTCGCTATGGGCGGGGGGCTCCAGGTCAGCTCCTGCGAGGATAAGAAGGACAACGCCATCTGTGGCTTCGATCCGGCCACCGGCGCGGAGCTGTGGCGCAGGCCGATCCCCGAATCCGGCCACCTCCCCCAGCTCGCCGACAGCCTCGCCGTGGCCGACGGCCGGATCTATATCATGTCCGCTAACGACACCGGCGTCTTCCATCTCGTTGTCTTCGACGGCCGGACCGGCAAGATCCTCGGCCGCATCCCTATCTTCTCTAGCGATCCGGCGTTCATCTATGGGCCTGTCACCGACGGCATCATCGCCATCGGCGACACCAGCTCCACCGACCTGTACGCCGAGCGCCCCGATATCCGGAGCACACGCAGACTCCCGTCATAACAGCCCCGGGCACTGGGGTCACACCGGCGATCGGTCTCGGTACGGGACTCCGAGGGGCATGGCTGAAAGCCAACCGGATGCGAACTTCTATGCCAAGACGGTTGCACGGCCTTCAAAGGCGGTCTCAGGGGGTCGTTGCATCGACCTTGGCGCAAGGGTCAGCGTAAACCGCGCTCGGCGCACGATAACCGTGGATTCTGCGGGGACGGTCGTTGAGCTCGGCGGCAATCCGGTCCAGGTCGTTCTGGTCAAGGAGCCTGAGATCGGCGCTCTTGCCCAGGTACCGGCGCAGCGATCCGTTGGTGTTTTCGTTGGTGCCGCGCTGCCAAGGGCTGCGTCTGCGGCAGAAGTAGACCGGCATGCTCGTCTGGGCGGTGAGCTGGGCATGCTCGGCCATTTCCCGGCCCCGGTCCCAGGTGAGCGATCCTCGCATTGTGGGCGGCATCTGCTCGATGGCCTGGACCAGATGGGGGCGTACCTGGTGGGCCTTGATGCCGTGGGGCAACGCGACCAGCCGGACGAGGCGACTGGTCCGCTCCACCAGCATGGCGACCGCGGAGGGACGCTTCGCCCTGGACCACGCATGCCGCGATCAAGGCACATAATGGTTCCAATTTAGTGGACGATATCTCCTAAAATGGAATCATGTGCAACCCTGAACCGGTCCTTCACCCCGCCCCAGACCAGCACCGCGGCCCCTGCACCGTGGGCGCTCCGAACCCGCAGGCGGGGGCGGCGCCTGGGCTGTCCCGGCTGGCGGTCTTCCTCGGTGCCCGGGACGGCTCCGATCCCGTCCACGCCAAGACGGCGTACGCGGCCGGGCGGGAGCTCGCCGACCGCGGTATCGAGCTGGTGTACGGCGGCGGGGGCTCGGGCCTGATGGGACAAGTGTCGCAGGGTGTCATCGATGGCGGCGGCCGCGTCTTCGGCGTCATCCCGCGGTTCATGGTGGAGCGGGAATGGGGCCGGGTCGACGGCGAGCCCGGCGTGGAGACCGTCATGGTGGACACCATGCACGAGCGCAAGGCGCTGATGGCGGAACGGGCGCAGGCGTTCCTCGCGCTTCCCGGCGGGCTCGGCACGCTTGAGGAGCTGTTCGAGGTGTGGACGTGGCAGACGCTGGCGCTGCACGGCAAGCCGCTCGGCCTGCTCGACATCGGCGGGTTCTGGGACCCGCTCGTCGCACTGATCCGCCGTGCCGCGGACGCGGGTTTCATGGACCACGCCACGGCCGACGACCTGGTCGTGGGCGACCGGCTCGACGACGTCCTGCAGCGGCTTGCGGACGCCACCGGAGCCGCGGCGAGCCGCTGAAGTTCACGGCGCTGCCCCACGCTGCCGGATCATGGTGTGTGCGACGGGTGCGGAACCGAGCGTCCGGCGCTCATCGCCGGAAGATCCGGTAGGCAACCGGGGCTGCAGTGCGCCAGCCTGAAGGAGCTCAGGACGCCGCAGAGCCCCATGGACCAGGAGAGCGAGCGGTCGGGGGTGTCGGTGGCGGTGAAGAATCCGGGGTGGGCCTGCGGTCCGGAGCTCAGGAGCAGGAGGCAGTGGCCCAGGTCGGACGCCGCGTCCTGGTAGCGCTCGGATCGCTTCGCGATGGTGATGTTCAGCAGGTAATCGCCGACGCCGGCGGCGCCGCAGTATTGACCGAGCGAGTTCGGCCACGTGCGGGCGACGCATGTGTCGCCCACTTCACGGGCGAGGCCGCCCATGGACGCGGGTGCGGTGCGGCCGCGCCGGAGCACGAAGGACCCGTACCGGTAGTAGACCGGGCCTGCGCCGAAACCCTCCGATCGCTGAGGACTCGCGGCCCCGGTGGCCGCGCAGTTCCGCGGCGAGCCGCAGCCCGAGGTCACGGACACGCCGCTCCGGATGGACGGTGACCGCCTTCCCGACAATCGCCGGGGACGTATGGCCGTCGTTCAGCTCGTGCAG
Organism: Actinomadura montaniterrae; assembly: GCF_008923365.1. GTDB lineage: Bacteria > Actinomycetota > Actinomycetes > Streptosporangiales > Streptosporangiaceae > Spirillospora > Spirillospora montaniterrae. The sequence goes on along the minus strand of NZ_WBMR01000003.1, from coordinate 93,522 downwards.
AACTCGTCGCGAACGTGCCAGCTTGAAGGCACAGCCTTCGGCTGCCAGGAGCGGCATCAGCCATACCAGTAGCTCGGCAAAGTCCGCCGCGCTGGAAGATACGTGCTTCTTCCAGCCGTGCTTCGGCAGCACGGCTCCGTCCGGCCGGACGGCCAGCCAGACGGGGCCCGCTATCACCGAATGACCCGTGCCAACATGCTGCCTGACGATGCGTTCCAACCAATCCGGGGAACCCGTATTGTCCATTTCTGCCATCCCGAGTGGAGCCCGTCGCCCGTCCGCACCGCGCCGACCGGATGACTCAGCAGGTCAGCGAGTAGCCCAGATAGGTGGTGAGCGGGCACTGGGCGTTGTCGGCCGAGTCCCGCTCCCACCGGTTCTCGAACTCGACGGCCGGTTCGACCTCGTCGGTCCCGGCGACTCGCGGGGTCATCTCCAGAAGCGTGGACATGCGCGGTCCTTTCCTCCGGGCGCAGGCTGCGGAGCCCCGCGAGGGAGGGGCCGCAGGCCGTGCACAGGTCGTGGAATGTTGCGGCATGAGTGCCGCTGGCTACGGCTTTCGTCTGGTCGTGCAAAGCGGTTTCTCGAAGGCTGCCCCCTATTCAAAAGGTCGATTCGCCGGTCGGCTAGGCCACTCGGTCACGGAAGAGCTGCCAATTGCGGTGCAGCAGCCCGCCCTTGCCGTCCGACTTGATTTCTTCGACGGAGATGTCTACGTAGGTTCCTTCCGGGAGGTTGCCGGAGGCCCATCCGGAGCAGTAGCCCGCCTCGTGGCCACGCGTGTCCACCTGCCGGTATCCGGTGGCATCGCCCCAGGTCATGACGACGGAAATGGCCCAACCGTCGGAAGAGGTGTCGCATGCCTTGATGGAATCGCCTGGCCGGCCGCTCTCGGGGTCGGCCTGCCACAGACCGTACCCACCTGAGATCCACAGGTATTCTTCGGCCGACGCCGGTGCCTGCAATCCTGCGATGAGCGCGGTCGCGGCGATGCCGACGGACAAGCCCAGCTTCACGAAGCCCATGAATCGCCCCTTTCGAGTTAATATTGATAGCGAGTATTCGCGATGGCGGGGGACGAGTCCTTGATGCCGAGTCCACACCTTCTTGATGATCCCGTTCACGCGGTCGGTGCCCCCACCCCGCCGCGATCTGGTGGACGGGCATCAGGCGATGGCAGGGGCGCCGAGGTCGCGGTGGGCCCGTTCGAGGCGTTGCCGCCGGATTCAGGCAGCGAGACTCGTGCCGTGCCGGCGGAACAGGCGGTGCAGGTAACTGACCCAGATAAGGTGCGCGGCGGCAATGGAACGCGGCGACAGCCGCGGGTCGCGCAAGTGGCGCGGGGCTTACTCTTGGATGCTTCAAGCTTGGCGAGGGAGGCCGCGGGCGCGATCGGGCGTGTGGGTCCTCTGGCGGCTCTTCAGCCGAGGACGTCGGTCCGGCGGTCGCGGTCGAAAGCCGGCGGCGCGAGAAGGCGGCCATGAGCCGGCCCGCGACCGGGGCCAGCTTGAAACCGTTCCCGGTCGTGCCGCACGCGAGGTGGAACCCGGGCAGCCGGCTGCGATCGAAGATCGCCTTCCAGTCGGGGGGTGAGGTCGTGAAGCGTTCATACTCGGGCAGGCTTGGCGACATCCCCAGCCGAGGCGGTCCCGCTCGGAGGCCCGGCGCTTTCCGGGTCCCGCCTGGGACCGCTCATCTCCCCGGAGCAGCGTGAGAAGGTCCGTGAGTACGTTCGGCTGGGGCTGTCGGAGAAGCCGCTCCGTCTGCTCACCGGTGGCCTGAAACAGCCGGCCGGGCTCCCCTCGGATACTAGGTCCGGCCGGCCGTGTTCGACCGCGTCCCGAACGAGATGACCATTGCCAGGAAGAAATATTCGGACCCGTTCTCGACCCGCCGACCCGGACCGCGCCGTCGCCGTCGCCGTCGCGCGGCGGTTCGACAGCGGCGAGGTCTATGTGAACGGCGGACGGTTCAACATCGACGCGCCGTTCGGCGGCGTGAAGGAATCGGGCTACGGCCGCGAGCTGGGCCCGCTCGGCATTCTGGAGTTCAAGCAGACGAAGGCCCCTCCTCACCTGACAGAACCCGCGTCCCTGTGACCGCTGAGCACGCCGCTACTGCACGGAGGTCCGGACGGCCAGGGCAGCGATGAGCAGCCCGGCGACCACGGCCGTCGCGAGCCGGCCGCGGTATCCGGTGAGCAGGCGGCCCAGGGCCGACCCCGTCACCACCACCGCTATCTGCCACAGCGCGGACGCCGCGAAGGCGGCGGCGGCGAAGGCGGACCTGTCGACGGCGTCGAAGGCGTCGAAGCGGCTGCCGATGACGATCGCGGAGAAGTACACGACGGTGCCGGGGTTCAGCACCGTGACCCCGACGAGCCGCAGGTAGGCGCGTCCGGGCGACGTCGCTCCGGCGGGGCCGCCGAGCGCGCTCTCCGGGGCGTCCCGCTCCCGGACGGCACCGGTCACGATGCGCACGGCGATCCACAGCAGCACGGCGGCGGCCGTCCAGCGGAGGGGGTCGGCGACCGGTTCGACCATCCGGCTCGCAGCGCTGCCCGCCGCGACCGCGAGAGCGCTGTACAGTCCGTCCACGGTCGCGACCCCGAGGGCTGCGGCGGCGCCGACCCGGAGCGGCGCCGTCGAGCTGAGCAGGAGCAGGTAGACGGCGACGGCGCCGACCTGCATAGCGATGCCGAGGCCCGCGACGGCTCCGGTGGCGAGGGCCGTCGTCATGGGGTGAGCCCGAGTCTCATGATCGTCAGGTCCAGCCGGCGGCCGAACTTGGTGCCGATCTCGCGGAGCGTCCCCGCGGTCTCGAAGCCGAGGCCGGCGTGGAGCGCGATCGAGGCGCTGTTCTCCGCCTCGATGTCGGCCAGCATCACATGAGCGCCGGACTCCCGCGCGGCCGCGATCAGCGCCCGCATCAGCCGGCCGCCGATGCCCTTGCCCTGGTGCCCGGGGAGGACGTAGACCGAGTTCTCCACCGTGAACCGGTAGCCGTCCTTCGGACGCCACTGCGACCAGGACGCATACCCGAGCACCTCGCCGGCGGCGTCGGCCACGAACGCCGCACGCCGTCCGAGGAGGTCGGCCCACCACGCCGCCGCCTCCTCAGGCGTCTGCTTCACCGTGGTCCAGATCGACGTCGTGTGCTCGATCGCGCCGTTGCGGATGGTCCGGACGCTCTCGGCGTCCTCGGCCCGTCCGAGTCTGACCGTGATCGAATCATATAGTGGAAACATGTCCACTATCATAGAAAACAGTGATCGTTGACCGCACCGTATTTTGGGGCGGGTGAGACGGGAGTCCGGATGGTGCTGCGCTTCGAACTCGACGGCCTGACCCCGGTACGAGGTGCATCGGCTGCTGGAGGAGCATCTGGCCGACATGCACGCCACCTCGCCGCCGGAGTCGGTGCACGCGCTGGATCTCGGGGAGCTGCGCGACCCGGCCGTCAAGTTCTGGTCGGCCTGGGAGGGACCGGAGCTGCTGGGCTGCGGTGCACTCAAGGACCTTGGCGGCGGAGATGTCGAGCTGAAGTTCGTGCGGACCGCGCAGGCCGCGCGCGGAAAGGGCGTCGGGACCGTCATGCTCCGGCATCTGCTGCGGGTCGCCGCCGAGCGCGGGCACCGGCGGGTGCTGTTGGAGACCGGGGAGTCAGGACTTCTTCGCCCCGGCCCGGCGGCTCTACGCGCGGCACGGGTTCACCGTCCGGGAGCCGTTCGCCGGCTACGTCCCTGATCCCAACAGCGTCTTCATGGAGTTTCGCCTCGACCGCGACCTCGAATCCTAGGGTGAAGCCATGTCCACTTTGATGGAGGGCTCGAACGCCCTCGGACGGCGGGTCAAGGCGGAGCGGGCCCGGCGCGGCTGGTCGCTGGCCCGGTTTGCGGACGCCTCCGGCGTGTCCCGCGCGATGATCAGCAAGATCGAGCGCGGCGAGAGCAACCCGACCGCCGTCGTCCTCGGCAAGCTCTCCGCCGCGCTGGAGCTGAGCATGACCGCGCTGCTGTCGCCCGCGGACGGCGCCGCCGCCGGCCGGGTACGGCGCGCCGCCGACACCCCGCGCTGGACCGATCCCGACACCGGCTACCTCCGGCGCCAGATATCGACGCCGGGCTTCCCCGTCGACGTCACCGAGATCGTGCTGCCGGCGGGCGCCCGGGTGCCGATGCCGGCGGGCAGCTACGCGTTCATCGCCCAGCTCATCTGGGTCCTGGACGGCGAGCTGACTTTGGTCGACGGGGCGGCCGCCCATCGTCTCTCCTCCGGGGACACGTTCGAGCTCGGGGAACCCCAGGCCCGCGAGTTCGTCAACGACACCGCCGAGAAATGCCGTTACGTCGTGGTCGTAACCCGCAAGGCGACCGCATGAGCTCATGGTTCCTCATCGACGCCTTCACCGAGCGTCCCTTCGCCGGCAACCCGGCGAACATCGTCATCCTCGACGGCCCCGCGGACCGGACCTGGATGCAGGCGATCGCCGCCGAGTTGCACCAGCCCACCAGCGCGTTCGTGTGGCGGCGGCCGGACGCCTGGAGCATCCGCTGGTTCACGCCCTCGTCCGAGCTGCCGCTGTGCGGCCACGCCACCCTGGCCGCCGCGCACGCGCTCGGCCATGACGAGATCGTCTTCCGCCATGGCCACGGAACCCTGACGGCGCGCCGCCGCGAGACGCGCATCTGGCTCGACTTTCCGGCCGTGCCTGTGACCGAGGGAGAGGCTCCCAATGACGTGCTCGACGCACTCGGGCTTCCCGCCGCCGGCGGATTCGCGCGCAACGACACCGAGTACGTCGTCATGCTCGACACACCCGCGCAGGTGGAGGCTGTCCGGCCGGACATCCCGCGGATCCTGCGGCTGCCGGTCAGCCGCGTGATCGTGACCGCGCCGGGCGGCGCGGACGCCGACTTCACCTCCCGGGTGTTCGTCCCCGCCCATGGGCTGGACGAGGATCATGTGACCGGTTCGGCACACGCCGTCCTCGGCCCGTTCTGGGCGGCCCGGCTCGGACGGGCCCGGCTGGAGGCCGTCCAGGCGTCCGCCCGGCGCGGGCGGCTCGCGCTCGCCGTGGAGGACGACCGCGTCCAGGTCGGCGGGCACGCCGTCACCGTCGGCCAGGGCGAACTGTTGCCGTCCCCGTAGTCCGGGGAGCGCCCGCGTCGACGTCACATGGCGGCCTTCTGCAGGCGGCAGCGCGGTAGGTCAGGGACACGAGCAGACCGGTGCCTCCCGAGGAGCCCACGGAGAAACGATGATGCGAACGGTCTTCTGCAGCGACGAACACGCGCCGGAGCGGCGGCTGACCGAATTCAACGCCTTCCAGGTCTCCAGTTCGTATCCGATGCGGGTGACGAGCGACGATCCCGGGCGCTTCCACCTGGTGGCGCGAATGCTGGATCTGGCGGGGGTGAGCCTGCTGCGGGTGAGGAGTTCGTCGGTCGATGTGCTGCGAACACCGCAGCTGATCCGCGCACATGACCCCGAGGTGCTCTCAGTCGTGCTCGCCATGCGCGGCCGGATCGTGCTGAGCCAGGCCGGACGCCAAACCGTGCTGGGCGTGCGGAGTCTCGGGTTATACGACAGCGGGCAGCCGTTCGATCTGCGCATCGTCGCCGACGGCGAGGCCGCGACGCTCGTGTTCGCCCATGTGAGGCGTGCCCTGCTGGCGCCGCTTCCTCACACCGAGCGGCTTTTGGCGGCGCCGCTGACCGGAAAGGCGGGTGTCGGTGCGCTGCTCGCCCAGTTCCTTGTCTCGTCGACCACGGACGGCGGATACGGGGAGACCGATGTGCCCTGGCTTCGTGAGATCGCGGCGAATCTGGTGAACGGCGTGGTCGCCCACCATCTCGACACCAACCCCCGGCGGTCCACCCGGCTTTCGGCCATCGAGACGTACGTGCGGCGCTATCTGGACGATCCGGGGCTGTCGCCGCGCTCCATCGCCGCCGCGCACCATATCTCGGTCAGCACCCTGCACCGGCTGTTCCAGCCGAACGGCATCACACTCGCGGTGTGGATCCGCCGGCAGCGCCTCGAACGGGCCCGCCTCGACCTCGGCGACGCGGCCCTGGACCTGATGCCCATCCACCGCGTCGCGGCACGATGGGGATTCAAGGACCACGCCACTTTCACCCGCGCCTTCCGCGCCGCCTACGGCCTGTCTCCCAGCGAGTACCGCCGCCGCGTCCTCGGACGGCCGAACCGGTCGGGATCCGCTCGGAACCCGTGCGGCTGAGCCGGGTGCGGGCCGTCGGCGATGGGCGAGGCCGGTGGACTACACGGTCAGGAGGTCGTCATCGCGGATTATGCGGAGGGCGTCGCGGGCCGCTTCCAGAGTGCGGTCGACGTCCTGCTCGGTGTGGGCGGAAGAGATGTGGTTGCGCTTTCTGAACAAGCGGGAGCATCAGGAAGCCGCGGTCGGTCATGCGGCGGGGCCCCGCGAGGCCGGCGAGCGGGTTGCCGTTGCCCATCGCCTCGCCGAACGTGGTCAGGTCGGGCAGGACGCCGCAGACCTGCTTGTAGCCGCCGAGCGCGTGCCGGAACCCGGTGATCACCTCGTCGAAGATGAGCAGCGAGCCGTCCTCGGTGGTCAGCGCGCGGAGCCCGGCCACGAACTCCCAGGTGGAGGCGAGGGCGCCGACGTTGTGCGGGATCGGCTCCATGATCACGGCGGCGATCCGGTCCGGGTGCGCCTCGTACAGGGCGCGGACAGAGTCCAGGTCGTTCGGCCCGGTGACCGCGCGGGACCATGGAAGCAGCCAGAGGCACAGGAGCCGCCGGGACGCGGCGCGCGGCCCGCCGCGGCAACGTGGGCGACGACCGCCCGGCGGCCAACTACCACGCCGACGCGCTGGCCTGGGGGCCTGGCGCTGCTGGAACGCCTCGCCGCGCGAGGCGGCCCGCTCACCCTGAATGACCGGGTGCACGATCTCTGCGCTTGTGGTGAGTTCAATCAAGTATGTGCGCTTTCCCGTCCAGGAACCTCGGCCTTGTGTGTCGACGGTGGGCCGGAGGCCGGTGCCCCAAATTTGTTCATATCCCGCGTGATAGGCCTGTTGTTTCTTCGGTGCAACGCGGCGACGCAAGCCAGTCCTATCACCACCGCAGAGAGATGGCCAACTGTGGTGAAGTCGGGTATCGGGCCATACCATGTCGCCAAATACAAAAGATAGGAGATCCCTCCAAGGAGCCATACCGGACGAGCCAGTGATGGAAGAAGGGGGATTGTCAATGCCATTATGGCGACGGTCCCGTAACTGGGGCCGAAATCATATTCGCGCAGCACCGGGGCGTTGTAAAAGTGGGCCGAAATGCCCACGATCTTGACGCCAGTGGTGATCAATGTCGCCCCAACGTGTCCGGCGACGAACGCTGCAACGCAGATGCTCGTTCCGTGGCGGCGTTCAATCGCACCCATGCACCAGGCGATTCCAACGACGAGTGTCATGAAACTCGATATGCTCCACAGTGGAGGGGTTAATACCAACATGCTGCCGATCAATGCAATCAGTGGCCGGCTCTGCATGGCCGGAACCGTTGTACTGATCGAAATAAGAAAGCGACGCCCCATGTCGACGGGGACTACTTTATATACGATATAATAGCCAACGCACAGGAGGGTCAGGTAGGAGAACGTGATCGGCGTGCGTCGGGGTGTTGGGATGGCCCGGGTGATCCAGGCCGATACGGATTGAAGATTTTTCGGTTTCTGCAAGGATGGTGATCCTGACTCGCTGGACGGTGTCATGGCTTCAGGTGCGTGATCCAGTGAGGCCTTTCGTCGTCGAGCGTTAGCGGACTGCGTCGGCGGGCTCCGCGCGTTCCTCGTGCGCGCGCCCCACGCCTTTGGGCGCCGAGGGCTGTCGATCAATGGTCAAGACTGCGCCGAGCGACTAATACGGCGGGCACATTTTGCTTTCCCCTCGGGACATCGGATGATGACAGTCCCGGAATGCACTCGAGCCGCAACCGTCTCCAACACCTTGAGCCCAACCGCCGGTGGAAAGCACCTGGCCGTACCCGACGGCCCGGGGTTGGCCAGCGGAGCCATGTCTGGCCGCCTCCTGGCGGCTTATGTGAGATGCCGGATGATGGCGCTCAGCTGGTTCCATGGCGTTGCGGAGGTGATGTCGGCCAGTGGATACCAGACTCCTGGTTCGAGCGGATCCCCGATCAGTCGCCCCTCCACCGGCGCCGACACCACGCGCTCTCTGCCCGCCTCGGCGACGCCGACCGGGCCCAGAGCCATGGCGAGGGGACGGGGCAACCCCAGGAGCCGGGCCGGATAGGTGAGGTCAGCGCGTCCCGGCATCCAGTGGGCCGTAAGCGTGCTGAGCTCGGCGCTTCCTGCCCACCGGTCCGCCAGCGACTCCAAGGCATCCAGGGTGTCCTGAGGCGACCAGGTGTCGTCGAGCAGGGACACCACGAGCGTGATCTCTTCCTTGACACCCGTATCGACCCGTGACACTTGCACTGTGCCGCCAAAGGGCGGACCCGGCTCCCCATGGCCGCCCGTGAACACCAGCCAGGTCGGACGTGGTGCGCGGCGGCGGCACAGGGCGGTCAGAGCAGCCCGGTCCCAGCACGCCACGGCCGGTTCGGCGGCGCCCCATCCGGCCGGGGCGGCGCCGGCGAGGACCAACGCCAGCTCCTCGACCGCCGAGCCCAATACCAGCTCTTCCGTGGCGTCGTGGACGACACGCAGGTCGACGGTGACGTGATGCCCCAGTTTCGCGTCTTCGGGGCCGCGCAGGAAGGTGGGGGAGGGGCCGTCCGTCCTTGCACGCTCGGCCGGGACGAACTCGGTGCCGTCCCAGTCCACAGGGAGCCCGGAGTACCCCTCGTAGTGGCCGTCCTCCGCGTGCACGATCCAGCGTGCCTGAGGGCCGCGCAATGCCAGCCGCAGTGGCAGCGTGATCCGGCTTTCGTGCGGGGTGAGCACCTGGAGCACCAGGTCTTCGGCCGCGCATCGCGCCATGACGTCGGTGATCCATGACGAGATCGGCACGATCTCCTGGTCCCGCGTGATGACGACACTCGTCTCGGTGGCCAGGTCGACGGCCGGATGATCCCTCACGCCCGCTCCGGTGGTTCCGGGGGCGCCGGCGGCCACACCGCGCCGCCCAGCCGGGAGGTCAGCTCTGCGGCGAAACGGTGCGCCACGGCGGGTCCGTCCGGAGCGCTGTCCGGCACCCATGCCTCCATCCACCAGTACGGGATCGCCAGTCCAGCGGTGACACGGTTTCCGAGCAGTCGCTCCACCTCGCCCTCGACCTCGACCCGCTGTGCCTCCTCGATGCTCACCAGTACCCGGTCCGACTCGTCACATAGGTGGACCAGCCTGTCGTCACCGGTGGCGCGGACCCACAGCGAGTCGTCCGCGACCACCATCGAGTCGACGAGGTCCAGGGCGTTGGGCTCACGTTGGGTCAGCACGACCAAGGCATAGGCCATCACGCCTCCCGGAGGGAGGACGGCCGCGGTGCGGGGACGCCGGGCGGCTCGTCCAGTAGCGCCGTCTGGATGAGTCGTGGGCCGTCTCTGCGGGTGAGCCAGAGTCCGCGTCCCGGTGGCTGCGGGCCGGCGTACACGCGGGGGAACAGTTGCCCTTCCGAGCGGTCGCCGGACATCAGTAGTGCGCCGGTGCCGATCTCCCGCATCGCCTGGACGAGCGGGTCGTACATGCCGCGGGACGCGCCGGCGACGCGGCGGGTGACGACGAAGTGGACACCGATGTCGCGGCCGCCGGCGACGAACGGCAGGAACGGCGCGAGCGGCTGCTGTCCGGCCGTGGTGAGCAGGTCGTAATCGTCCGCCAGGATGACGATGCGCGGCGCCGGGACGGTGCCGTCGCCGTCCGCGGCGACGTCGTCGGGCATTCGTTCCTGCAGTTCTTGCGCCACGTTCGCGGCCAGCCCGGCGCACACGCGCGGAGTGGTGGCGTATCCGCCGAGGTAGGGCGCCGGGATGACGTCGCGCAGCGTCCGGCGCGGGTCCATGACCGCGAACACCACGTCGCCGGGCGTGTGCCGGGCCATCAGGCCTTCGACGATGAGCCGCAACAGGTTCGTCTTGCCACATCCGCCGTCACCGAGGACGAGCAGGTTCTGGTCGCCGCCGAACAGGTCCAAGGACACCGGGGCGAGGTGCCGCTCGTCCACACCGATCGGCACCAGCCTCGGCTCGTCCGCAGGGCCGGGCAGGTCATGTGCGGGTAGCCGGTGCGGCAGGACGCGGACCTGCGCCGCCACCGGTCCGGCGGTGGCGACCCGGATCCTGCCGACCGCCGACTCCATTGCCTCGCCGAGCACGGACGGGTCGGGCGCGCCGCCGATCGCGGGCACAGCGACCTGCGCGAACAGCTTGGCCTCGGTCAGGACGCGGCCGGGCAGGTCCGCGCTGATCGTCTGGGCCAGCTTGCGGTCCACGGTCGAGTCGGACGGGTCGTTCAGCCGCAGCTCGACCCGCTGCCCGAAGGTGGACTGGGCCGCGATCCGCACGTCGTTCCAGCGCAGCATTCCGGCGACCACGTGCACGCCGTATCCGCCGCCGCGCTGCAGCAGGTCGGCGACCATGTCGTCGATCTCTTCGACGTCGGTGCGGATGGCTCCGAAGCCGTCCACGAGGAGCACGACGTCCGCGCACGGCAGTTCGGGCACCAGCCCGTCGGCGTGCATCCGGCGCAGCCGCGCGACCCCATCGATGCCGCGGTTCCGGAAGACCTCCTGGCGGTGCTCCAGCATCCCGTGGACCTCCTCGACCGTTCGCCGGATCCGCTCGTAGTCGGTGCGGCCCGCGATTCCGCCGACGTTGGGCAGACCCTCCAGGGCCTGGAGCCCGCCGCCGACGAGGTCCAGCCCGTACACCGACACCTCGGAGGGTGAGCGGGTGAGCGCCAGCGAGAGCGTGAGGGTGCGCAGCAGCGTCGTCTTCCCGGTCTGCGGGCCGCCGATGATCGCGACGTGCCCGCCGGCCGCCGTCAGATCGAGCCGCCAGACGTCCTGCCACTGCCGGCGGGCGTCGTCCAGCAGGCCGACCGGCACCTCAAGCCCCTTGCCGCGGGCGTCCGGCAGGTGCATCCCGGCGGCGGTGACCTGGACGGGGCCGCAGATGTTCTCAAGCGTGACCAAGGACGGCAGCGGCGGCAGCCAGATCGTCTGGACCCGGCGGCCGTGCCGGGACAGCGACTCGACCGTCACGTCTAGCAGCGTCGGCCCGGTGGTCCGTTCCGGCAGGCTCGGCTCGTCGGTGCCGTCCCCCTCCGTCTCCGTGCGGCGCCTGGCCGTCTCGCTCCTGTTGAGCACCGGGTAGAGGTGGACCGGCGGTGCTTGCCCGACGGGCTCCTCGTCGGCCGCCGCCTGGTTGCGGTAGGCCCCGGATACATAACCGCCCTTGAACTTCGTGTAGACGCTGGTGTCGACCTTGAGGTACCCGAAGCCGGGTAGGGCCGGCAGGTGGAAGGCGTCCGTCGTGCCGAGGACGGTGCGGCTCTCCTCCTCGGAGAACGTGCGCAGCCCGATCCGGTACGACAGATAGGTCTCCAGGCCGCGCAGCTTGCCGCTCTCGACCCGCTGGCTGGACAGCAGCAGGTGGACGCCGATGCTGCGGCCGATCCGCCCGATCGAGAGGAAGAGCTCGACGAAATCGGGCCGCGCGGTGAGCAGCTCGCCGAACTCGTCGATGATGACCAGCAGGTGCGGCAGCGGGGGCAGCTCGGGCCGTTCCGCGCGCAGGTGGTTGTAGTCGCCGACGCTGGCGATGTTGCCGGCATCCCGCAACACCTGCTGGCGGCGCTGCACCTCGCCGGCCAGGCTGGCGTAGGCACGCTCGATGAGTCCCGCGTCGTCCTCCAGGTTGGTAATGACCCCGGCGACGTGCGGAAGCGATCCGAAGGGCGCGAAAGTCGCGCCGCCCTTGTAGTCGACCAGCACCATGCTGACCTGCTCGGGGGAGTGCGTGCAGGCGAGGGCAAGGACGAGCGTGCGCAGCAGTTCGCTCTTGCCGGACCCGGTGGCGCCCACGCACAGCCCGTGCGGGCCCATCCCGAGGCTCGACGCCTCCTTCAGGTCGAGGATCACCGGCCGGCCCCCCTCGTCCAGCCCGATCGGCACCCGCAGGAAGGCGCGCTCGGATCGCGGCGCCCACGACCGGGCAACATCCACATGGGCCGGGTTCTCTAGGCCGACCAACGAGGCGAAGTCGACCTCGCCGCCCTGCGCCGCGGATTCCTCGGCAGACTCGCGGGACAACCGCAGCGGCGCCAGCATGCGGGCCAGACCCTCCAGCATCCCCGGCGGGACGTGGTCCACGGTTCCCGACATCGTCACCGCGACCTCACCGCGCAGGTCGGTGACCTCGACCCGGTCACCGTCAACCAGGATCCGGATGTTCACCTCGCCGGGCTCGTGCTCCCGCCGCTCCACCAGATGCACGACCGTCGCGGCCAGGTCGGCGACCGGAACGCCGGGGTCCGGCCGGGCGAGCTCGGAGGCCGGCTCCCCGTGCGTATCGTGGATCAGCACCAGGCGCCGCTGGAAGCCCAGCGCCTCGCGCGTCCCGAGCCCGCGCGCCACCTCGGCCGCGAGATCGGCGCGTGCCCGCAGATCGTCGGCCAGCAGTGCGGCGATCCGCTGCGGGCTGGTCGCGACGAGCCGGAGCGGCGCGCCGCAGTCCCGGCGTCGCTGATCATGCGCGTGCGGCAGCCACTTCAGCCAGTCCCAGTCGGGGACGCGCCGACCGCCGTAAGCGATGGCCACGTCCTCGGGTGCGTGGAACGCGGCGAGCTGCCCGATCATCGCGCGCAGCAGCCGCAGCGCGTCCTCGCGCGGGCCCACCACGCTGACGTCGCCAGCCATATCGAGCGGCAGGACCAGCGGCATGTCGGGGGCCGTTCCGAACCGTGCGGCCAGGGCGCGCGCCTCCGCCATCATGAATGGGTCCGCCGGGGTCATCGCCGACGCCTGCACGCCTACTTCCAGCGGCTGCCCGGGTACCAGGCCGATCCCTATGCGGACACGCAGGAAGTCCGCGTCCCGCCGCCGCCTTTCCCACAGTCGCGCCGGGTCGCGCAGCACGTCGTAGAGAGCCTCGGGCGGCGGGTTCAGCACCCGCGCCGCAGCACGCCTTTCCCGTTCCCCGGCGGCGAGCGTCTCCCGCAGCTCTTCCAGATGGTCCAGGTACCGCTCGCGGCGCCCCCGGCGCTGCCGCGCAGCCTGCCCCCGCCGCGAGATCAGCAGCATGCCGCCCGCGAGCACCGCCACCACCAGCATCACAGCACCGAGCGCCATGAACGCGCGGTTTCGCAACACGGTCATGACCGTGAGCGAGGACATCATGCCGGCCATCGGCAGCAGCGTCATCAGCTGACCGCCCGGAGTGCCGGACTCCGGCAGCGCGGGCGGCGCCTCGATCTGCTGGACGGCCCGCTCCGGCGGGGCATGGACGGTACGCGCGGGCCGATGCACCACCCGGGTCGTCACGGCTCCTCCTCAATGCTCGATGGTGCCGCTCAACGATCGTGCTGGACTGCGGCGGTTCTTCAGAAGGTCCATCAGGGTCGGCCGGAGCCGGTCAGGGACGGAGCGCCGCCCGCAACGCGGCGGCGGCGAGATCGATGGCGGAGACCCTGGTCGAATAGCCCAGACGGTCGGGATCGATGGTCGTGCCGACGGCCAGATGGTCGTCGTAACCCAGCTGGACCGTCTCCACCCCGGTATCGCGGAGGGCCGCGCGGGCGCCCGCCAGGTCGAACGCTCGCGAGCCGGGCCGGCTGTGGACGGTGAACACAACGATCGTGCGCCGCACGAGGTCATGCATGGGGCCTCTGTGCAGCCAGTCGAGGGCACTGTGGGCGCTTGCCGTGCCTTCCTGCGTGGCGGGAGCGACCAGTACCTGGGCATGCGTGCCGGACAGGACCGCTTGGTGCAGGTCCGTGCGGATGCCGGCCCCGCAGTCGGCGATCGTCACGCCGAAGAACCGGCTGAGCGGCAGTCCCTTGGCGCTGTAGGCGGCGGCGTCGAGCCGGCCGCGTCCCAGGGCATCCCGGGGGCCCAGCAGCGCCCATAGCCGTTCGCCCATCCGCTCCAGCTGCGGCTCGATCTTCTCGAACGAGGCCGTCCCCACGTCCAGCCTGGTCAGGCCGGTCGTCGAGCTGCTGGGCCGGACGCCCAGCCGTAGGGGCAGCGACCCGAACTCGGGGTCGAGGTCCAGGGCGAGTACGCGATCCTGCCGGTAGCGGGCGAACGCCGTGGCGATGAGCGTGGTGACGGTGCTCTTCCCGGCCCCACCGCGAATACCGGTCACCGCGATCCGCCGACCGGTCGTGACAGGGTGCTGGATCCAGCGGCCGTTCTCGGTGAGGGCCTGCACGTCTTCCGCCGCCCGGAACGGTCCGGCCGCCGCATGGCGCAGGCGCCGCAGCATCGAGTCGCCGTGCACCTCGCCGAGGACGAGGTCGTCCGGTCCGATGGACGGTCGGCGCGGGGGAGGATCGAGCACCGTGCGCTCGGGAAGCTCCGCCGACCTGGTCCGGTCACGATCAGCCACTCGAACCCCCTCAGAACGTGCCGAGCAGGCGTTCGAAGGTGCCGAACGCGCCGATCGCCACCGGTACGATCGCCACCGCCGCCAGGGCTTCAATCCGGTTCATCGCCAGGCGCAGCCTGGCCCGCACATGCTCGGGCCGGTCGCCCGCCAGCACGGCGGCCGGCACTGCCAGTGCCACCGCCAGCGCCGCCAGGGCGGGCCAGGCCCCCCAGGCGCACTCGGCCGCACCGCGGACGCACAGGCCGGCCACGATCGTGACGGCCGCGGCCAGCAGTGCGGCCTTCTCCACCACGAGCGGGAACACCCGCGCGCGGCCCGCCAGGATCAGTGCCAGTAGCCCCGCCAGCGCGGCGGTGTAGCCGTCGAGCCGGGTGAGCGCGCCGAGGCCAGCGGCGCCCGCCGCCAGCGAGACTGCGATGGTGGCGATGGCCAGGCTGCGGTGCGCGCCGTCCAGCGCCCGCAGGACGTCCCCGCGCAGCACCGCGTCGCCCGCGTCGCGCCGGTCGTCCAGCGCCGTCAGCCCGGACAGCGAGACCGCCAGCCGTACGATCGAGCCGAGCAGGATCACGCATCCGAGTGCCACGACCGCCGCGGTGCGCGCTGCGTCCAGCCCGAGCGCGGCGCAGACACCGGCCGACGCGGCCAGCAGCGCCGCCGTCCCGCCGCCGAGCAGGCCGCCACGGCCGAGCGGCGAGGCGACCCCCAGCAGCGCGAGGACGACGGCGGTCACCACCGCCAACCCGGCCCAGCGCCCGGCCCCCGGCCAGTGGCCATCGGTGGCGGCCCACAGCGCGAGAGCGCCCACCGCCCCTCCGCTGATGGTGATCGCGCTTCCGAGGGGCTCGCGCCAGAGCCGGCCCACCGCCGCGCCGGCCGCCAGCAGCACGGCCGCGACCCCGGCCAGAACTCTGGGAGCCGCGTCCGCGGGCAGCACGGCCGATGCCGTCAGCCCCGCGGCGAACGTCAGCCCGGCGAAGGCTGCGGTGGACGTCCAGCGCGCCGCCTCCGGACCCCACGACGCCGGAAGGTCGTCCATCCTGTCGCCCACGACCTCGGGCACCTCGTGCACCACCGGTGTGGGCAGCGGCTCGTCGGCGTGCACGAGGCGCAGGACCGCGCCGTCCGGAATCCGCCGGTCGGCCAGGCTCACAGCGGGATCCAGCACCTCGCCCGTGGACGTCACCAGATGCCGCAGCCGCGGAGGGCTCAGCACCCGGTCATTCAGCAGTTCCAGGACATCGGGCATCAGCGCGCCGACCGGCGTTCGCGCGGGCAGCACCATGTCCAGCCGGCGTGTCTCGCCGACCAGGGTCACCCTGCTCCACATGGACATGAGGCCTCCGTACAGGTCACTTGGGCACGACCGTGCCGGTGACGCGTTCCAGGTATCCGGTCTGCAACAACCACCGGACGGTGGGCAGCACGGGCGGCTGTGGGAACAGTCCGGCGTCGACCGTGAAACGCACGCCGCCGCCTCGGCCGCCGTTGGCGAGCGCCGCGACCGATGCGGTCACCGAGAACGGCTGGGCGACGCGATAGCGGTGATAGTCGGGGGCCAGGTGAACCCGGGCGGGCAGTCCGCGCGGCGCGAAGGGCGTCCCGAACGGGAACAGCAGCGATCCGCTCTCCTGCCCGAACGCGTCCACCAGGGCGCCCTGCGCCAGCGGGTAGGCGATGGACGCACGGCCACTCTGCGCGATCTTGTTCCGTGCGTCCGCCGCCAGGCTCGCAGCGTCCTGGATGGCCGCCCGCTCGGCGCGGGCGTCGAGCGGGTGCGCGGGACGCTCTCGCACGACCAACTGCCCGTACAGCCACCGGCACGCTTCGTCCTCGGTAGTGAACTGGCCGCCGATCCGGCCCCTCTGGAACTCGACGACACCGCCGGAGAAGCGGTCGGTCTCCTTGACGATGACGTAGTAGCTCGAAACCGCCCCTGCTCTTGGACGTGGCTGGCCGGGAAGCACGTACAGGTCGCGCGGAACCTTCGCCTCATCGAGCGCCGTCCGCAGCATGGCGAACGTCACCTTGGCGCCCACCCAGCTCGCGGGAACCTCCGTCCCGCCGGCGAGGGGGAGGCTCTGCGACTGCTGTTCCTGCTGGCGCTGCTGCTCGTCCAACGTGGACCGCAGGAAGGAAACGCCGACCAGCCCCGCGCAGAGCACCGCAGCCACGCACAGGCCGACGGCGACCTTCATGGTGCTCTCGCCGAATTCCCGGCGATTGCGCTGCGAGCCTAATATCAGCGCGTCACGGAGCCGCCGACGACGTACGACTACCGACTCCAGTAGCTGAGCGTCATAGTCACGCGCCACCGGTTCCGCCTTTCATCAGATTCGGCGCAGTCGATCAGACTCAAAGATCGTTGACGATCGCGCGAGCCTTCCCCAGTGTCATGTGAGCGATACTGTCATTTTCTTCGAGCAATTTTTTAACCAAAGTGATGAAGTCTCGGGTTTCGTCGGCCGCAGCCAGCCACTTGCCCTCCTTGCCATGGTATTCGCCCGATACTCCCGTGGCCTCCCAGTTGGCCAGTAGGGCCTGCACGTTCTGGCTGCGCAAGCCGATCAAATCTTCGAGTCGGTTTATGATCGCTCGAAGATTGTCCTGCACCTCACGCGAGGCGCTGATATCAAAACTGCGTTTGTCGATTCTGTTCGTCATGGTCAAACGTCCTTCCTGGAAGGGTAATGCTCAGCGTGGGCGGAACTTTGTTCTGTCGAAGACAGCTCCGGACATCTTGCGGGTCGCCCGGTCGGCCATCTCTTGATCGCCGCCGGCAAAGGTGGCCTCAAGACCGGACTGTGCGGTGTTCACCCGGTTGAGGTGGCCTTTCAGATCTGCGGTGAGCCGATCCGCATGCTCCTTGAACCGGTCGAATGGGGCTCTGCCCGCACCATGGAACTTGGGGAACAGTGGCTCGGCCGCAAAAATCAGCAACTTTATGAGCGCGGCGAGCTCAACGCCGCGGTCCTCGGTTTGCCGGGCCATGTCGACCAGTGCCTCCGTGCCCTGATCCCAACCATTCACTGAGCCCGGACCCCACCGTGGCGTCATCGTGATTCACCCATTCCTTCGTATCGTCTGCGCACCCCGGCGACCGCGCGGAAAAGCCGTCCCGGAGACAGTCCGGTCGATCGCCCAACCCGCCACCGGCCTCCGTGCCGCAAGCCGGTGATCCGGTCTGGGGCTTGACGAACGGTGGTGTCTTCGGACGGTCCGGTATGCGAGGTGTCGGCGGCAGCCGGTGCAGCTGCGAGTCGTTGTCACGGGGCACGAGAGGGGTGCTGATGACGGGCTGGGGGACCATCGACGGGTGGGACATCGATCCGATCGGTGTCCAAACGGTGCTGGAAAAGGTCATCACCCATTACGCCGGTGAAGACGGCAAGGGGAACGGTGGCCTTGTGAAGCAGGCCGGCCAGTTCGCGCAGTATGTGGATGATGCCGTGGCCGCCGCGTTGAGCGAGCCGATAGGTATCGCCCTGGGGGAATATGCCAAGGCCGTCAAGCCCGAACTGAAGGCCACATTTCACAAGGTGCACAGCTGTGTGAAGGGTGCCACAGACGCGACGAAGGCGTATATCGATGGCGACATCAAGATGGCGGAGAAGGCCCAGAAGCGCGCGGTAGACGCCCCCAGCCCGCAGGCGGGTGGCAAATGGTAACGGGGGCTGGGCCGTCGATTGCTGTGCCGGTCATGCTGCTGGCTGTGCGCCGGGGGTAGCCATGGCTGATTCGCTCGGCCCGGACGATGTGATCGTCCGGGACCCATCGGTTACTCCGTATGGTCCGTTCGTTCCAGAAAAGCCTCCTCCGAAGCTTGACCCAGATGATCCGGTCGATCCGTCGAGGATTCCGGTTCCGGATGTTCACCTGGCCGATCTGGAAGCCGCGGGCCGTGCGTTGAAACGGGTCGGGGGGCGGTTCGCCAAGACCAGTGGTGATCTTGATTCGGCGTGGCGTGGCCTGTCGGCGTTCTACCGGGCGCCTGAGGCCTCGGATCTGATCGCCGCGACGCGGGACGTCCCGGTGACGGGAGAGCAGTTCGGGCATGAGGCGAAGGCCGTCGGTGAGGCACTGCTGGCGTTCGTCGACGAGGTCCGCCCGATCGTCACCAAGTTGCACGGGCTGCGGGCGGAGGCCACCGATTTCCGTGCGAAGGTCGACGGGAACTGGGACGGGGATTTCGGTAACTGGCAGAAGAACGGGGTGTGGGTCAAGGAGAACAACCGGCTGAACGATGCCGCCAGGACGGCACTGGTGCAGTATCAGGAGGCCGAGCGGGCCTGTGCGAACAAGATCACCGCTCTTTTCGGTGGTACGCATTTCGCGCCCGACACCGCACTGAAACGCCGCGGTGACTACATTTACGGGTTGGCGGAGGCACCGAAGGGCGTACTCACACCGTGGGGGGCTCCGCAGACGCGAGACAAGCCGTGGTATCAGCAACTCGGGGATCTTGGCCACGATTTCGCCTACGGGCTCGTCAGCTACGCGGGCGCTGCGGTCGGCGCGAACGTCTACGGCGAAGAAGACAGCTGGGGGCCGGCCGGTACCCCTGGTCAGTGGCTGGGGCGGCTGAAGGATAACTGGTCGGGGATGCTGGATGACTTCGGCACCCTGATAAACCGGATGGATGGGCGGATCGACGAGAACGGTGTCTACCACGGTGATCTGACGTTCGGGCAGTGGTGGCACAACATGAAGTACCAATGGCCGAAGCTGGGAAGTGCCATAATCCACAGAGACGATTGGCATGACCGGCCCGTTTATGCAGTCGGCGGTGCGGTATTGAACATCGGAATGCTGATTCTTGGAGGCGGGAAAGGGCTGACGAAGCTCGACGCGGGTTTGCGGGATCTAGGGAGCCTGCTCCCAAAGAAGGCCGAGCCGGGGCTGGTGCCACCACCGCCAGGGCCGGTCCCGCCGCCTCGTTTCGGCTTCACCGAGATCGATGTCCCCGAGATCGTCAAGCCCCGTTCCTTGAACCCCGTGGAAGGGCGAGTCTTCGACAGTGCGACCAATGTGCCTGGCGAAAGTCTCGGCGCCGGCGAGCTCATGCCCGACAAGGGAATGAAGTTCAACCGGCCGCCGGTGATGAACGATCCGGCCCGGCTCAACAACGCCGCCGGCGCCGCCGACAGGTTCGCGCGGGTCAACGTCCGCGACCTGGCCGACTCACTCAAAGCAACGCCCGCTGCCGTCTCAGCCTCGGCCGCCGCTGCCGCACCTGCCGCGGCAGGAGGACCACTGGGAGCGGCAGGACCACTCCAACCCACCGCCCCCGGGCCCTCAGTCGACATCCCGCCCGCCGCGGGCGATATTCCCCGCACCTTCATCCATCAACCTCCCGTCCGCTACGATGCCCAACCCGTCACCCTCGGCCACGCCGGCCCACCCAAGGCCGTGGACGCGCACCTGCCCCCTGAATCGGCGCCGCCCCCGATCAGCGCTCCATCGGACGCTCCAAGAGCCGCGTCCGGACGCCCGATGGAGAGTGGCCCCGGCACCAGTCAGCCACCCGCACGCATGACCGCCGGACCGCGCGAAACCCCCGGACCCGGCCCGTCGACGCACAACCCTTCCGCGAACGGCCCTTCCCAGGCTGCACACGAGCGCGGCGCCCCGCCGGCGCCGGAGAGCGCGGCCAACGTCAGTGGCCGTGACCCCGGCGTCCCGCACGCGATGGAGCGGCCCCCCAGAACCACGGCAAGCCGCCCAGCAGGCGAAAACCCCAAACCCGGCCACCCTGGCAGCGAACAACCAACAAAGGCGTCTGAAGCAACGACCCCGGCCACAGGCCGGACGCCGGAACAACTCGCTCAGTATCCGCATACATCCGCTGACGCCCAGGCGCCCCACACCGACTCCGCTACGGCAGGCACGGGAGACGTTCGCGGTGTTGGTGGTGCAAGGGAGGACGGGGCTCTCCCGTCGCCGCATGAGTTGTCATCGCGGGGACGCGAGATCTTCGGTCCGCTCGGTGCGGATGCCCCAGTGGTCGACTTCGCGACAGAGCCAATTCACCCGCGCGCGCAACATGATATCAATGAGCGGATTCTAAAACCCTTGGTCACCGAATACCCAGGTGTTGCCAAGCGGCTGGAGTTCATCGGCACACGTGAGTTTCCGCCAGGTGACGAGCGGCTGGCCGCTGCCTTTCCAGGGGAACGGGGGCGTATCTATTTTAATCCCAATGTCCTGAAGGCGCCGATCGCAGAACAGTCGTTCAAAAACTTCCATGTCCTGCCCACTGTCGATGTAGTTGGAATTGGGACTCATGAGCTCGGTCACATTATATTCGGGCTGGCTCGTGAACAGCCGCAAATAGTCGCCGAACTGGAAAGTGCGATAGGTGAGGCGCTGGGGTCGCAAACTTCCTTTCAACTTCTGGAATGGTCGAGTGGCCCGCTCCAAAACTATCGATCATTGGTTGCAACGCGTCTTTTTCATCCTCTCGCTAAGGGTAGCTTCGGGCCACTAAAGAGTATGATGATTAAAAGAAGCTTGAGCGAAATCGGGGCCTCGAACGCGCATGAACTGATAGCCGAGGCATTTTGTGAGTATCGGTTGGCTGAGAGTCCGCGTCCGCTCGCGTTGGCCGTCGGCCAGGTAATCGACCGTCACTTCAACGTCGACACTCGATTCCCGGGATCGTCTCCGTCGGTTTCAAACGGGGAGCCTCGCCCATCGGCCTCCGGGGCCGCGGCTCGCGATATTGCTCCGGTGGTTCCTTCGGCCACCGAGCCCGTTCCGCCCACCTCAGCAGCGGAGGCGTCCGTTGAACCGGCCGCTCCGGCCCCAAACCCGGTTCCACTGGACGGGCCGCTCGGCCGATCCGCCGGCGCGGAACCCGGCCAACCACCCGGCATGCACGAGACTGGCAACCCAAGCTCAGCCATGTCTTCCCAAGATGCACCGGCCGTTCATTCACCGCCGGATATCGTCGGAGGACCTGGCGCGGCCGAGCGCCCGGTGGCCGCAACCGCGCCAGCTCTGGCCTCCTCACCATCACACGCTGTTGCGAGCGTTCCTCATGGTGGTGAGCCACCGCGCTCAGGGACCGCCAAGCCACCTGAGGCAGAACGTCCTGCATCCGATCCTTCGCCTGAGACGCGCATGCGGGAGCAGCATGGCGAGTCGCTGAACGAGACCATCTCCGATGCGGTCCGCCCCGAACGTGTAGACGCGCGCTTGCGCTACGCCTGGTATGAAGACGACCGTCCCGCGGCAGGAACCAGGGACGGGACCTCGTCCGGCGCTTCGGGATCTATGCCGAACCACCCCGCCCTTTTCGAACCACGTCCTGGCTCGGCCGAGGGTCCGGCGACCGTAACGCCGCCGGTGTCGGGCT
This sequence comes from Actinomadura montaniterrae, assembly GCF_008923365.1. Lineage (GTDB taxonomy): Bacteria > Actinomycetota > Actinomycetes > Streptosporangiales > Streptosporangiaceae > Spirillospora > Spirillospora montaniterrae. Next base: position 71,616 of record NZ_WBMR01000003.1, on the reverse strand, counting down.
ACGAGCGATCACACGCGGTCGCCGGGGGTCCTCATCGTGGGGAAGCACCACGCGCGCCAGGGCCCGCTCGGCCACCCGAGCGTCTGTCATCCACGGATGACCCAGGCCGCGCCGTATCCCAACCGGAGGCTCCGGCAACCGGAACCGATACGGAGGGCCCTCCGCGTCCAGACCCGCACGAACACGACGGTCTGCCCCATGGCCACGACAACCAACCAGATGAACCCACCGACCCCGCTCCCGACCCTGAGGGCACCTCTGACCACCGCGCCGTCGACGTAGACCGCGACATCGATAACAACGACTCCGAGCCGGTCACCGAGCTTCCGCCGCCCAAGACGGGCGGGCCGCGTTATCCGACAATCCCGCTGGTAGCGAGGTGGATTGGAGAGGACATACCCGGCAACAAGATCTTTCCAGGGAAAGCGGTCGAATATCTCAACGCTGTGCAGCGCGAAAGATATCGGATCTGGGTAGATGATCAGGGACTTATCCGCGATATCAACCGTCATCTCCTTGATACGACCAAGACCCCCCTGGGTGCGGCCATTTCGGTTATGGACGAGTTCGGAAATATGTATGCCTCTAATTTCTATGAATCGGGCCGTTTTCAACACTCCAGCTTCCTTGCCGGTCAGCCTGTCGCCGCAGCTGTCGAGATCCGCGTGATCAAGGGTAGACTCGAGGTGATCACAGACGGCAGTGGGCACTATAAACCACCATTCGAGTGTCTGCAGCAATACATGAATGTGCTGCAAGAAGAGGGTGTTTACGTGGATGATGTGTTTATCCAAAGCTTCAAAAAGCCGAGAGGGTAAGGGTTCGGTTATGACGCAAAGGAGCCATAAATGCACTTGTTGCGCAATGAGCGCGGAAATTTCGGACGGTGATCGGGATTTTGGGTTTCTTGTCAGTGTAACGCAGATCAACCGGCATTTATTCTGAGGTGATCTCACCGAATTTACGTGAGGTGGCCGTGTTTCGGAGTGGACGAGCACGAGGCGGCTTTGGCGATGTTGCCGATTTTTCTGCGGCTGGCGGTGATGTGCTGCAGCGTGCGCCATCGCTGGGTGAGCAGTGCGAAGCCACGTTCGCCGAGGCAGCGCAAGGCACGCAGCAGCATGTTGTAGGAGCGAGTGTCGATGTCGAGGGCTTGGCCGTCAGCGGGTTGTTTAGCTGGGGTGTATATACGCCCTGGCCTGCATCTTTGTGGCCAGGGTCGGCAGGTCGTTCTGAGCGGTAGCGGCGTACAGGCGCCTAGCACGTGCTCGCGGGCCGCGGTCAAGTCGTGCACCGAGCCGGGTTCGACGTGGGAGAGCCACAGCGGGAATCCGTTGGGGGCGAACAACGCTTGAATGTTGCCGCCGTGCTCGTGGGGATTTGCCGGAGTACCACAGGTCGACGGTCTCACTTTTGACGCTCATCGTCTTTTCTCGGCACCGGTCGCTTTCGATTAGTTTTCCGTCCGTGATCAGGTGCGGCAGCTTGTCCCGCTTGGCTCGTTGGAGTGCTTGGTGCAGGCCGGGGCCTGGGTGGCGAGCACCGCGAGCACCTCGTCGATGTAGCGGTAGGCGGTTGCCCGCGACACCTGATGGTCGCGTCTCAGCGCGGTCGGATCGTTACGGTCACGGAACCAGCGCAGCACCAGCACGGCCTGCCAGAAGCAGGTCAGCGCCCTGCTCCCAAACGGGGTGCCGCGCCGCTGGCGTTCGGCCCATAGCAGTCGTGCGACGAATTGCGCGAGTTCCTGCGAGGCGTCGAGCGTGGCACGATGGACGATCACGTAGAGCTCTTCTGGCCGAAGAAGATCTTGTCGCGAGACCTCTTCTGCCGGGGGCGGCTAAGAGTCAATGTCCTGGCTTATACCACCGCGGATTCTATATTTTTGAATCCTGATTCGCGGTGGGGTGGCCCGGCGAAGATGGCGGAACTCGCCTCAGCCAAGGACAGTGGCCTGGTAGCGCCGCCCGTCGAAGGGCTCATCAATCACGAAGCCGGCCACTTACTGGCCGATGAAATATTGGTGAATCCGGAGGCGTTGAACGAACTCAACAGAGCGATATCCGGCGAACTGGACATCCCAATCGAGATCACTCTAGTTAAACTCCAGGACACCGCGTGATCCCTTCCGAGAAAGACGCCCCGAAAGCCTCCAGATGATCACTTGCTACACATATGCAATAGGATTGATCGCCACGCCGCTGGGAGTGCGGACGCCGTCCATGTCGCGGGTCAACTCGCGGCGTAGATCGGAAGAAGCCGTAGCGCCACGCTTTGTCGGTGCCGGGGAGCTGAACTGGGCGGCTGCCTTCTTGCATCGGTTCTTCGTAGTTGGCGATGTGGAGGGCCGCCTGCTGGAAGGGAGGGGGGAGGGGCGGAGGTGTATCCGCAACTGGTCGTCCCAGGTCGTTGCAGGTGTGCGGGCAGCGCTGCGCCGACGTACTCCCAGCCGGCGCTGTCGCCTCCTGGCGCTGCTGCTGCGATGACACTTGCAGAGGGGCAGGCTGTGGGGACGACGCCCGCGCGGGCGCGGGGGTCGTTACGGGGGTGCGATTGTTGCAGAACTTGTCGAGGCTGTAGCCCTGCACCAGGACTGCGGACTTCGGCGGTCCCGCCGGCGACCGCCAGGTAGGCCGTGCCGTTGTCGATGGTGGTGAACGTAGGTGCGGGCGTGGTCGCGTGCGGGCAGGTGCAGCCGCCGATGGCTTTGATCCCCGCCGACCGGGCAGTCGAGGTCACCGAGACCGGCGCCTGATCGTTTCGCACCTCACCTTTGATCTCTCGGGGCGGCGACATCCGCTGGGTGTAGAGGTTCCACGGCCTCGACAGCGAGGGCCTCTTCGCGTTGCCGATCAGTGATTCAGCGGGTCAGGGCGCCGCCCTCGACGGGGAGCAGCACCCCGTGGATGTAGGACGCCTGGTCGCCAGCGAGGAAGCCCACGGCGGCGGCGACTTCGGCCGCGGTGCCGGGGCGGCGGGCGGGGTAGCTGCTCGCGGTGACCTGTTCCCACATCGGCATCTGCGCCGTGTTCAGCTCTGTGGCGGTCGGCCCGGGCGCGACGGCGTTGACCCGTATGCCGTTGGGGCCGAGTTCTGCGGCCCACGACTTGGTCAGCGAGTGCAGCGCGGCCTTGCTCGCGCCGTAGAGCGCGGTGCCTTCCTTGCCGTGGACGCCGCTGACCGAGCCGATGTTGACCACTGCCCCGGCGCCGCGTTCGATCATGCCTGGCACCAGGGCGGCGGTGAGCAGGAACGGAGCTTTGATGGTGAGCCCGAGGGCCGCGTCGATCTGTTCCTCGGTCGCCTGCAGGAACGACAGTCCCGGCGGGATGTCGGCGGCGTTGTTGACCAGGATGTCGATGCGGCCGTCCGCTGCGGCCAGCGCGTCGTCGGCCAAGCTCCGGATGCCCTCGCCGGTGGCGAGGTCGGCCTCGACGAATTCGGCGCTTGCGCCTTGTGCACGGATGCGGCCGACGACCTCGGCGCCGCGGACGGCGTCCCGGCCCGTCACGACGGTGAGCGCGCCCTCGTGCGCCAGCGCCTCGGCGATCGCTCGTCCGATCCCGCCGGTCCCGCCCGTGACAAGAGCGTGGCGTCCCTGCAGACCCGTCATGTGGATCTCCGGATTCGCGTGTTAATGGATGTCGATGTCCGAACTCCTCTGCACGTTTGTCCTGGGGTTATGGACTGGTTTGCAGAGGAGTTCGGATCTTCCTGCTGTCCGTAGTCGTGTGCACTACGGTCACTCTTCGTCCGTACTCGTGTGCGCAACGGTGAGGTCGTGGCTTGGACGAGGGGCTGACGGAGGTGGTTGAACGGGGGGTGCTGACGGCCTCGGGAGAGGCATGGGCGGTCGCGGTGCGGCGGGCGGAGGTGATCGGCCTGTTGGCGCTGCGGGCGCGGGTCGGTGTGGACGCGGCGGATGACGCCGCCGCTCAGCTGGGCATTTCCCGGCGGCAGGTGTATGCGCTGTTGAGCCGGTGGCGCCGGGGCGAAGGCGTGGCTACGGATCTGCTGCCGGGGACCTCAAGTGGTGGGCGGGGGCGGGGCCGGTTGTCGGCGGAGGTGGAGGCGCTGCTGGTCGAGGTTGTCGGGTCGCGGTATCTGAGCAGGCAGCGACGGTCGGTGGCGGTGGTCTACCACGAGGTGGTGCGGCAGTGCCGGATTCGGGGGCTGCCGGTCCCGGCGAGGAACACGCTGGTGCGGTGGATCGAGGGGCTGGACCCGGTGGCGGTCGCCACGGTGCGGGAGAGCGCGGATCGGGTTCGTGTGCTGCGGTCGGCGGGCGGGCGGCCGCCGGTGGTCGAGGGCCTGCTGGAGCAGGTGCAGATGGATCACACGGTGGTCGATGTGGAGGTGGTGGATGATCGGTACCGCCTGCCGATCGGGCGGCCGTACATCACGGTTGCGATCGATGTGGCGTCGCGGTGCGTGGTCGGGCTGGTCGTCATGCTGGAGCCGCCCTCGGCGTTGTCGGTGGGGCTGTGCTTGGCGCACACGGTGACCGACAAGCGGACCTGGTTGGAACGGCTCGGGGTGCAGGCGGTCTGGCCGATGAGCGGCAAGCCGCGCATGATCTACGTGGACAACGCGGCGGAGTTCAAGAGCGAGGCGCTGCGGCGGGGCTGTGACCAGCACGGGATCGCGCTGGAGTACCGGCCACCGGGGTTGCCGCACTTTGGCGGGATCGTCGAGCGGCTGATCGGCACGATGATGGAGATGGTGCACGAGCTGCCCGGCACCACCTTCTCCAACCCGGCCGAGCGCGGCGATTACGACAGCCAGGCCAGGGCGGTGCTGACCGTCGCCGAGCTGAACAAGTGGCTGGCCCTGGCGGTGGCGTCCTACCACGGGCAGGTGCACGGCACGTTGAAGCAGAACCCGGCAGGGCGGTGGGAGCAGGGCGTGGCCGAGGGCGGCCGTCCGGCCATGGTGGCCGGCGAGACGGCGTTCCTGGTCGACTTCCTGCCGGTGATCCGCCGCACGTTGACACGGACCGGGTTCACCATCGACCACGTCCAGTACTTCAGCGACGCGCTCAAGCCGTGGATCGCCCGCCGCGACCGGCTGGAGAAGTTCGTGTTGCGCCGCGACCCGCGCGACATCTCCCGGATCTGGGCGCTGGACCCGGACGGCGGCGCCTATGTGCAGGTGCCGTACCGGACGCTGTCGCGGCCGCCGATCAGCGTGTGGGAGTAGCGCGCCGCGATCGCCCGGCTGCGTGAGAGCGGCCGCGACCAGGTCGACGAGCACACGCCGCTCGCGATGGTGGAGCAGATGCGGCAGATCACCGACACCGCGGTCGCCACTACCCGCAAGGCGCGGCGCCAAGCCCAGCGCCGCTCGGCCAGACCAGCCCGGCCGGCACCCGCGCCGGTACCGCCACCACCCGGTGGGGCTAGTCGGGCGGCAGGAGCCCCCGCCCGGCCGTTCGAGGTGATCGAGCAGTGGTGACCGCAGAGCTGGAGATCGGCGACCCGGAGGACCTATCCCACCTGCACGAGGCGGCCCGGCGCGTGGCGCGGCCGCCCGCGGCCGAGCGGTTGGCCTACGTGCGGGCGGACCGGTGGATCGGCTACACCCGCGCCACCCAGGCCGTCGCCCGGCTGGAGGAGCTCTTGGCCCGGCCGGCCAAGCAGCGGATGCCGAACCTGCTGCTGATCGGCTCGACCAACAACGGCAAGTCGATGATCGTGGAGAAGTTCCGCCGCACCCATCCGCCGGTCCCGCATCCTGATCGGGAGGAGATCCCGGTCCTGGTCGTGCAGATGCCCTCGGACCCGAAGGTGGCGCGTTTCTACACCGCGCTGCTGAGCGCGCTCGGGGCGCCGCTGCGGCCGCGGCAGGTGCTGCCGGTGCTGGAGCAGTTGACGCTGCGGCTGCTCCGCGAGAGCGGCGTGCGGGTACTGGTGATCGACGAGCTGCACAACGCGCTGGCCGGACGCGGCGACGCGCGCCGCGAGTTCCTCAACCTGCTGCGGTTCCTGGGCAACGAGCTGCGCATCCCGCTGGTGGGTGTCGGCACCCGCGACGCCTACCTGGCCGTCCGCTCCGACGACCAGTTGGAGAACCGGTTCGCTCCCTTCGTGCTGCCGCGCTGGGAGCCCGACGCCGAGGCCGGCGCGCTGCTGGCCAGCTTCGCCGCGGCGTTCCCATTGCGCCGCCGCTCCCACCTGGCCACCCCGGAGATGGTCGAGTATCTGCTGGCCCGCAGCGAGGGCACCATCGGTGAGCTGGCCGCGCTGCTCACCGACGCCGGCGTCGCGGCGATCGAGTCCGGCGAAGAGGCGATCAACCAGCGCACTCTGCTCATGGCCGACTACGCCGGGCCGACGGAGCGACGGCGCCTGTTCGAACGCGAACTGGCATGAGATCCGGCGGGACCCGGCGGTGGCCGCTGCACCCGCCGCCCGCCCCGGGGGAGGCCCTGTCATCCTGGCTCGCCCGGCTCGCCGCGCCCTACGACCTATCGGTCCGGCAACTGCTGGACCACAACCTCGGCCCCGCCTCGGCACTGGCTGCGACGGTGGCCGAGGACGCTGTGGACTGGGACCCGCCGCCGCAAGTCTTGGACGCCTTGGCCGAGCGGACGGACACCCAGACGGCCGAGCTGCGGCTGATGACCATCGCCGGGTGGGTGCCCTGGCTGGCCGACACGCTCGACCCCGACCAAGGCCCCGGGGCCTTCGACACCTACACCCGCCAGGACTCGGTCCTGCTGCACCGCGGGGAGACCGGCACCAACACCGTCGGGCGGTGGCTGCCCTGGCTGCCGGTGGATCAAGAACCCCACCAGGCACCTCCCCGCGTATGCCGGAGTGCGCGACCGATCCCGACCAGGGCGTCGCACTCACGGCCGGGCTGCTGCTCATGCTCAGCTGCCCCGACCACGGCTGCCTTCTGGAACCCGAGGGCACCGTCCGCATCGGGCACCTCCTAGGCGCGCCGACCCCCGCCCGGCCGGCCCCCGAGCCCGTGGCCGCCGTCGACCGGCTCACCTGGGAGGCGCTGACCATCGGCGCCGTCACCCTGCCCGCCCGGCCGGTCCACCTCGGGGTCTGGCTGCGCCTCCTGCGCACCCTCATCGACGAGGTGAGCATCTCCACCTCCCGCCTCCGTGTCACCTCCGCGCGCATGCTGGACCAGATCTGGGAGGCCAGCGGCTACCCACCGCGCGGCGGCATCACGGTATGGCGACCGTAGGAACAACTGCACGATCACCAACAAGACGCGATGCTCACCGCCGCCGCCACCGCGCTGCACCTGGCCAAGACCGGCGCGATCACCCCGCGCGGCACCCTCGGCCCGCTACTGACGGCCCAACCGCACCAGCCCGTCTACAACGGAGAGCCACCTGCTACCACCGATGACCCGTGGGTGCAGTTCCGCCGCGACGCCGAGGCGGTCTTCGAAGCCGCCCGCACCGATTCGGCCACCGCCCGCCGGCTACTCACCCTGTTCACCCACCGCTGCCGGACTCTTCCCGACTTCGACCGGGAACGGCGGTTCCTGATCGACTGGTGCATCCCGAAGGAGCTCCTGCCTGACACTCGCGAACTTGGCTGCGCGGACGTGCTCTGACCGGCTGTTCCACTTCCTGGAAGTGGAACAGCTCCGGCGGCGTGTCACCGATCTTCCAAAGATCGGACACTGCCGGACACCGCTCGTTCCGAAATTCATTCCACAAGTAGCGTTCCGAAACCGGAGTACGGAGATGATTTCCGGTACGATCTCGGGATGGGAACCGGCAACGATCACCCCACCGGTGGACTGGAGCTCGGCTACGCGCGCGTCTCCACCACCAAGCAGTCCCTCACCCGCCAACTCGACGCCCTGGCCGCCGTCGGCATCGGCGATGAACGGATCTACGTCGACAAGAAGACCGGGGCCACCATCGACCGTGACGGCCTGAACCAACTGTTGGCCTACGCCCGATCCGGCGACACCATCGTCGTGCACACCCTCGACCGGATCGGCCGCAACCTACGCGAGGTCCTCAACCTCGTGCACGAGCTGGCCGAGAAAGAGATCGGTGTGCGGTCCCTGGCCGACCCGCTGCCGATCAACACCGCCGACGAGGGCATGGGCCGGATCGCGTTCCTGCTGTTGGCGCTGTTCGCCGAGATGGAACGCACCTTCACCGCCGAACGCGCCGCCCACGCCCGAGCCGTCGCCCAAGCCGCCGGCCGCCAGATCGGTCGACCCGTGGCCCACCCGGAAGACAAGATCGAGTACGCGCGACTACTGAAGGCCCAGGGCGACTCTCTCGGCGTCATCGCCGCCAAGACCGGCATCCCCAAAACTTCCCTGCACCGCTACCTCGCGAGACCGGGCGGGCCGGCATAAGGCGCCGCAAGGCGGACTGCGATCCGCAGCGCTGCGGCTTTACCCCAGAGCACAGCTCCCCGCCTGGCACTCCTCTCGCTACGTACCGCCTCCTACTCATCGGTTGCCCCTGGGCTACTGGATCTGGGACACCAAGGCACGCCGATGGTGGGGAGAGCTCAACGAACTGTGTCCAGATGACCTGCTCACCGAACTGAATGGCGGCGCCGACCACGAGAAGATCACCGCTCTGCTCAAGAAGTACCGGGCCCCCAAACGCTGATCCGAACGTGTGCGCGGTTGCAGACGATGTCGATTCCCGTAGTCGTGTTCACAGTCAGGGACTACACCATCGCCGAGTTGTTGGAGGTCTTCTGCGTCGGCCGCGCCACCGTCTACCGCGCTCTCGAACGCGCAACCGGACAGCAGCCCCTGCCACCGTGCCAGCCACCACCACCTATCGTTCGTGATCTTGGGCGGACCATCGGGGGTTCCGGCCGAGGAGTGCGACGATGTTGTCCATCACCGAGTTGGTCGGGTCCTCGGCGAAGGGCTGACGATAGGCACCACCGGGTCCGTTCAGGGGACTACCGGGGGCGGTGTTGGCTCGGGCGAGCGGCAACGCGGCTTCTGCCAGCCTGGCCGGTACGACCAGTGGGGTCTGAAGAGCGCTGGCCAGGTCCCAGCGATGTACCAACATGTCGACGACGTGGACGCCGAGCACCCATTCAGTCGATGTCGGCCCTCGCCACGGGATCTCCACGGTCTGGCCGGTCTTTTCGAGGGCAGCCATCCAGCGCGCTGCGATGCGGGCGAAGTCATCGCGCGGGTCGTCACTTTCCTTAACGGAGGCAAGCACGGTCTGGGCCACAGCGTCGTGGCGTTCGTTCATGTGGCGGAGCAGATCCGCAACCGTCCAGCCCTCGCACGGCGTCGGGTTCGCCAACGCGGAATCCGGGATCAGTGCCACGTCGTGGCCGATCAGGGCGAGTGCGGTCGCGTCCAAGCGCAGGAGGTCAGTCAGGTCCACGGTCCTACTCCCATCAAAGGCACCCAACATATAGCGAACGGTCGTACGCCAACAATAGCGTACGGTCGTTCGCTATGCTCAGCTGTATGTCTCCCCGTCGCTCAGTGGTCGAAGCGGAGCGGACTCGTGCGCGGATCGTGCGGGCCGCGGTCGACGAGGCATCTCGTGTGGGCCTGGAAGGCTTGACGGTCGGATCCCTCGCGCAGCACCTCGGCATGAGCAAAGCCGGGCTGATCGGCCCCTTCGGCTCCCGCGAGCGGCTGCTCCAAGCCGCGCTCGAACAGGCCAGCACGGTCTTCCGCGCGGTAGTCGTCGAACCGTTGGCCGACATGCCGCCCGGCCGGCGCCGCCTCGAACGGTTGATCACGGCGTGGGTGAACTACCTGGCCGACTGCCCGTTCCCCGGCGGCTGCTTCGTCACCGCCGCCTCCTCCGAACTCGATGGCCGCCCCGGCCCCCTGCGCGACCGGCTGCAAAGCATCCTCACCTCCTGGCGTGAACAGCTGACCACCGAGGTCGCCGCCGCCCAGGCCGAAATGCCCGGCCCGCACCGCCCGCCGAAGGAAGTCGCCACCACGCTGAGCGGCCTTTCCATGGCCGCCAACCAAGAGATCCAGTTGCTCGAAGACCCATCGGCCGCGACCCGCGCCCGGAAGGCGATGCGTTACGCAGCCGGTCTCGACCGATAGCCCTGAGGCCGTCTGCCGTCTGCCGTCTGCCGTCTGCCGTTTCAGTGAAGAGGACTTTGGACATCCGTGCAGAGGACTTCGGAAATCGACAATGGAAGCCCCGGACCCTTGCTATCGGGCCCCTTGTTATCGCCTGACCAGGGCACGGGCCGCCTGGGCGATGTGGGTGCGGGAGATGCCGGCGGCTTCGATGAGTTCGCTGGTGGTGCCGGAGCCGGGCAGGCCGGTGACGGCGAGGTGGGCGAAGGCGGGGTGGGCGCCGGCGGTGCTGAGCGCCGACAGGACGGCCTCTGCGATCCCGCCTTCGGGGTGGTGGTCTTCTGCGACGACCAGAGCACCGGTTTCCCGGGCGGCGGCGGTGAGGGCGGCGGTGTCGATCGGCTTGATGGAGTACAGGTCGACGACGCGCGCCTGGATGCCGTCGGCGGCGAGGTGTTCGGCGGCGGCGAGGCACTCATGCAGGGTGACGCCGGCGCCGATGAGGGTGACCTGGTCGTGCTCGCTGTGGCGGAGGGTCTTGGAGCCGCCCACGGGGAAGGTCTCGTCGCTGCGGTAGAGCACGGGGTAGGCGCCGCGGGTGGTGCGCAGGTAGGAGACGCCGTCGAGGTCGGCGAGGGCGGCGGTCAGGGCGGCCGCGGACGTGGCGTCGCTCGGATAAAGGACGGTGGAGCCGCGGATGGCGCGCATCATCGCGAGGTCTTCGACGCCCATCTGGGAGGGGCCGTCGGCGCCGATCTCGACGCCGCTGTGGGTGCCGCACAGTGCCATGGTGATCTGGGAGACGGCCGCCATGCGGATGAAGTCGTGGGCGCGGGTGAGGAAGGCGGCGAAGGTGGTGGCGTAGGGGCGGTAGCCGCGGACGGCCATGCCGACGGCGGTGGCGATCATCTGCTGTTCGGCGATGTAGGTCTGGAAGTACCGCTCGGGGTGGGCCTTTTCGAAGTCTTCGGCATGGGTGGAGTTGCCGACCTCGGCGTCCAGTGCGACGACGTCGGGGCGGGCGCCCAGGGCGGCCAGCGCAGCTCCGAAGGCGGCGCGGGTGGCGACCTTCTCGCCGATGTCGAAGCGAGGCAGGATGACGGGCTGGACGTCCGGGGCGGGGACGGGCGCGGGTTCGGGCGGCTGGGGGCCGCGGACGCGCAGGTGGCGGAGTCCGCCCAGTTCGGCGACGGCGCGGTCGGCCATGTCCTCGGGGAGGGGTTTGCCGTGCCAGCCCTCCTTGTCGGCGACCTCGGCCACACCGCGGCCCTTGACGGTCTTGGCGACGATGACGGTCGGGGCCTGGCCGTCGGCGGCGGTGGCCAGGGCCTGGTCGATCGCGTGCAGGTCGTGCCCGTCGATCACGATCGCGCGGCAGCCGAACGCCTCGACGCGGCGGGCGTAGGCGCCGGTGTCCCACTCCAGCTCGGTGGGGCCCCGCTGCCCGAGGCGGTTGACGTCGATGAGGGCGGTGAAGTTGGCCAGCCGGTGGTGGCCTGCTGCGTCGAGGGCCTCCCACACCGAACCTTCGGACATCTCGCTGTCTCCGCACAGCACCCACACCCGGTAGGGCCGGTCTTCCAGTTCGCGGCCGGCCAGCGCGATGCCGACTCCGTAGGCGATGCCCTGCCCCAGGGAACCGGTGGCCACGTCCACCCAGGGCAGTACGGGGGTGGGTGCCCCTGCAGGCGGTGGCCGAAGCGGCGGTAAGTCTTGGTCAGCTCGTCGTCGCTGACGACGCCGGCCGCTTTGAACATCGCGTACAGAAGGGGAGAGGCGTGCCCCTTGGAGAAGATGAGGTGGTCGCTCTCGGGGTTGTCCGGCGATTCCCAGTCGTAGCGCAGATGGCGGGTCATCAGGACCGCCATCAGATCGGCCGCGGACAGGCTCGAGGTGGGATGCCCGGAGCCGGCCGCGGTGCTGGCGCGTACCGAGTCCACGCGCAGTTGCTGCGCGAGTTCCATGACCTGGGACAGATCGCTTCCGGGGTCGAGCGTGGTCGTCCGGGCCGTGGTCATGGTGAAAGCCTTTCGTGGGCGGGCGGCGAGGGTTCGCCGCCGCTCGAAGGAGCGGTGACGGCTCTGACGGAAGCGTCGGAGGGGCCGGACCCGGGGTCGGCGGCGACCGGTCGGGCCGGGCCGGGAGGTCGCTGGTCCGCCAGTTCACCGAGTAGCGACAGCGCCTCGTTGATCGTCGCCAGCTGCTCGGGCCCGAATCGCCGGTCCATCTCCTCGGCGAGCCACGAGCGCCGTTCCCGGCGGTCACGGGCGACCCGGTCACGGCCCTGGGCGCTCAGGGTGATGATCTGCCGGCGGCCGTCGCCGGGGTCGGGCCGGCGCTCGATCAGCCCGAGCGCGTCCAGGGACTTGAGCGTCGCCGTCATCGACTGCGACCGGACGCCCTCGGCGATGGCCAGGAACGTCGTGGAGGACGCGCCGTCCTTCTCCAGCCGCAGCAGCACCGACCGCTGCGCCGGCGTCAGCCCGCCGGTCGGCGCGGAACCCAGCCGGCGGATCAGGCGGCGGACCACCATCGCCAGTTCCTCGGCCGCCGCCTGCGCGGCATCCGACGCCCGCTGCGTCGATTCACCCGTCATCACGACGTCCTTTTCCAACGACCGGCGGTTTACGCGGCTGCCACCGCGACCCATTGGACGGCCTAACTGATAAGGTAGGCTACGTAGCCTGCCTACATAGTTTCCGAGTGCTGGCAGGTCCGGAAGCCGGGAGCAAGCCGTGCGGAGGGCCCCCGGCGAGCCGGCCGGTGTTTCAGACCCCGGCCGCGCGCGCCCGCTCGTAGACCTCTGCGGCGACGTCCTTCAACTCGTGGGCGTCGCGGACGCTCTGCTGGAAGTCGACGATGATCTCCTCGAAGCCGTTGGCCGCGTAGGCGGCGAGGTCCTCGGCAATTTGCTCGGCGTCCCCCTGGAACGGAGCGCGATCGTCGCCCTCGTACGGCTCGGGCGTGTACTGCGGGTTGCTCCGCAGCGCGATCCGGATCGGCTCGGTGCGGCCGCGTTCGGCCGCGAGTGCCCGCAGGGCGTGCCGCTGGGCGGTGACCTCCTCGATGCCGGTGGCCAGGGGCAGCCAGCCGTCGGCATGGTCGACGAGGCGCAGCGCCCGCTTGCCGCCCGCGGCCAGGAAGATCAGGATCGGGCGGGCGGGCTTGGGTCCGACCACCGCCGGTGCGATCCGGGTCGTCTCACCGTCGTAGGTCACCGGGTCCGGACCCCACACCGCCCGGCACACCGCGATCACCTCGTCCAGCGCCCTGCCGCGCTCCTCGAAGGGACGGGTGCCCGCGGCCGCGTACTCGTCCACGGACCAGCCCGTGCCGAAACCGGCGAGTACCCGGCCGCCGCTCGCCGCGTCCAGGGTCGCCAGCGCCTTGGCCAGTTGGAACGGCCCGTGCAGCGGTGCCACGAGCACGCTGGTGCCCAACCGGACCCGTTCGGTGGCCGCCGCCGCGAGGGCCAGCGTCACCAGCGGCTCGGCCACGCCACGGTAGGAATCGGGCCAGGGCACCCCCGGCATGCCGTACAGGCCCTGGGTCGCGGGCTCGGGGAACAGAGCCCGCTCATAGGCCCACAGGCTTTCGTATCCGATCCGCTCGGCGGCGCGCGCCACGTCGGTCACGTCCCTGCCGAGGTCGTACTGGTGGTTCTGCGGAAGGCCGAGTCCGAGTGCGGTCGCCATGATCCGCTCCTTAAAGTAGTTGACTCTTCAACCATATGTCCGCGCCACTCGATCATCGATTTATCTGTGCAGATAAATATTTCGGCCTGTCCGTGCCTGCACGGCCGGTCGTGGCGGTGATGGGCGGGGCGGTAGTGTCGATGTATGGCGACCGCGCGGTTGAGCGAGCTCGAGGACGAAGCCTGGCGCGGCTTCCTGTACGCGCACGACCGGATCTGGCGCGAGATCGAAGCCGGCCTTGCTCCTCTGGGCGTGAGCATGGCCGAGTACAGCGTCCTGGCCCTGCTCGGAGAGGCCGGCCGCGACGGCATGCGCATGACCGAGCTCGCCAAGCGCCGGCTGATGTCCACGGGCGGCTTCACCCGGCTCGCCGACCGGCTGGAGCGCCAGGGCCTGATCGAGCGGCGCCGGTCGGCCGACGACGGCCGCGGCTTCGAGGTGGTCCTGACCGCGGACGGGCGGGCGCTCCTGCGCAAGGCGTGGAGGCAGCAGCACAGCGACCTGCGCAGGCTCTTCTTCGATCGGCTCGAGGAGGACGACCTGCGCAACCTCGCCGCCGTCTGGGTGCGGCTCGCCCCCGAGGACGGCGACGGCACGTCCTGACCGGATGCCGGCGGCGTGAGCCCGCTGGTGCGCGGCCCCGCTCCCTTATTTCGACAGCGCCGGCGGCATCGGCAGGCTCGTGTTACGGGGACACACACCTCGCCAGGAGGTCCTCATCCTTTCGAGCTCATCAAGCCGTGTCGCCGTCACCAACGTCCATGGTCACTAAGGCTAATGATCGCCATGAGACGATCGTCTTGGAGCGGGCTGTGGGCTCGAGGCCCATGGACGCCAAGGAGTTGTGTTCGTGGACCGGGCTGTGACCGGGTGCAATGCCCGCATCCGTCACGCTCATCTCGGGTCGGTTCGCGCCTGCTGCACCGGTGTCTGCCTCCGGCTGGGCACGGTTGGGATCTGAGCGCGTACTCGGTGTCGGTAGTGCAGGGGTGAGGCTCCCAGTTCCCGTTTGAACGCGGTGCTGAAGGCGCTCTCGGAGGCGTAGCCGAGATCTGAGGCCAGCGATCCGATGCGCACGTCTTCGTCGCGCAGAGCCCGCTGCGCCAGGAGCATTCGCCACCGGTGGAGATAGGTGAGCGGGGGTTGGCCCGCTACGGTCCGGAAGCGTTCGGCGAAGGACGTCCGTGACATCGCTGCTGCGTGGGCCAGTTCGTGCAGGCGCCAGGGCTTTCCGGGTTCGGTGTGCATGAGGCGCAGCGCCGGGCTCAGTCGTTCGTCGGTCAGGAGCCGCAGCCATCCCGGAGGTGGTTCGGCCTGGTCGAGGTAGGCGCGCAGCACCTCCAGCAGCAGAAGTTGGCCGTGCTGCCGGATCGCGAACGCCGCGCCGATCCGGTTTCCGGTCACCTCGTCGAAGAGCCGGTCGAGGCTGCCGCGCAGGTCGGCCGCCGCGGTGGGGGAGGCGCAGGCGCGGACGTGGCCCAGGGCCGGCAGCGCCTGCTGCAGCAGCGCCTGGCCGGCCGGGTTGAGGTCGACGGCGATGCCGATGACGACGTCGTCGGTGCCCGTTCGGCGCCGGAGAGCCGGGTGAAGTTCTCCTCCGGCCGGATCTGCTGTGGCGGCCCGTCGCCGGTGCCGGCCCTTCTGCTCGAGCCATGCCCGATTGTTCAGGATCGCGACGTCTCCCGGCTCGAGCTCGATCGGCCCGGCGCCGTCGGTGGTCAGGCGAGCGCAGCCGTCCACCATCGCGATGAACTTCAGCGGGTCCTCGATGGGAGCGCGCGCCACCCAAGGGCCCCGTGCCGCGAAACCGCGATGAGGTCCTCACCGGTATCGACCTGTCCGGCAAGAACGTCGTCGTCACCGGCGGCCACGTCGGGCTCGGTCTGGAGGCCACCCGCGCGCTGGCCAAGGCCGGCGCCTCCGTCACCGTCGCCTCACGCGACACCGGACGCGCGGCGCTAGCGCTGGCTGGGATGGAAGGTGTCGAGCTCGACCGGTTGGATCTGCTGGACCCGGCCTCCGTCGACGCCTTCACCGACCGCTACCTGGACTCCGGCCGCCCGCTCCACATCCTGCTGAACAACGCCGGCATCATGGCTCCCGCCGAACGGATCCTGGACGCGCGCGGCTGCGAGATACAGTTCGCGACCAACCACCTGGGCCACTTTCAGCTGACTCTTTGCCTGCTGCCCGCACTGCGCGGCCGGCGGCGCCCGCGTGGTCAACACGGCCTCCGGCGCGACCCGCATCTCCGACATCCGGTGGGACGACCCGCACTTCGCCACCGGCTTTGACGGCCACCTCGCCTATGCCCAGTCCAAGACCGCCAACGTGCTGTTCGCCGTCGAACTCGACCGCCGGTGGTCGCCCGATGGCATCCGCGGCTACGCCGCACACCCGGGCATCATCGTCGGCACGAATCTGGGCAACTCGATGCCCGCGGATCAGGTGCAGGCCATGAACCTGGCCATGGGCCTGGTCGACGAGTCCGGCCGGCCGATCATCGACCCCGAGAGCGGGAAGAAGACACCACAACAGGGAGCCGTCACCATCGTGTTCGGGGCCACCAGCCCCCTGCTCGCCGGCACCGGCGGCGTCTACCTGAGGGACAACGACATCTCGCCGCTGGACGCCGCCGCCGATCCCACCGCCCAGGGCGCCGACCTGATCCGATCCCAGAACGTCGTGCCGCACTCCATCGATCCCCTGTCCGCGCAGCGCCTGTGGGGGACGAGCGAACAGCTGATCAAGGTCTGAACGCTCGCTCAATGCTCTCCGGTGGCTGGGTTGCGACTGGCCTCGAGGGCGTCCAAAGGCCTGTCCGTCGCTCGGCCCTCCACAAAGAGCGCAACGTGGTCGAACGCCGCATCAGACGGCTTGAGCGTTGCCGCGGCATCGCCAGCCGGTTCGACGAACCTCGCCCGCACCTGGAGCACAGCGGCCGCGACGGGCGCAGCAGATCGCGGTCATGCTGACCGTCGGGCAGGAGACGCGCGTCGGGCTGGTCGCTCGGGACGAGGACGCGCTCGCGCGGACGGCGCACGAGCTCGGCGGGGGCCGCACGGCGAGGCTTCACGGGATGTGCTGGAAGACGTGCTCGGCGGAACGGTGCGCTTGCCGAGCAGCTCACCGAGGCGGCCGAAGCGGAGTTGGGGCCGTCGGAGGGGTGGTGATCAACGCGGTGGACGGCTCAGCGCACGCCGAGCATCTTGGCGGTGAGGACCGGGCTGCCGAGGGCCCCAGGGGGTTCTTCGTTCTCGCCCCGCTCAGGCGGGCGCCTCCTCGCGCAGCGAGATCCGGGTGCGCACCTGGGAAACCGCCGTCCGGCCGTGGCCCGGCCTCGACCTCGCCGCCGAACACCGCGCCCTCCGCCGTCGAGTGGGTCGCCGATCCGCTGACCGTGCCCTACCTGGTATTCCTCGCCCTGATGGCGGCCAGCGCGGTCGTGCTCGCCCCGACCCCGGGCGCACCCCGGACCTGGCCGACCGGCCCCGCTACCACCCGCAGGGGATCACGGCCCCGACGCAGGCCCGCGCGGCCTTCATCGGCGCCTTCGTCGCCTTCGCGGCCCTCGCGTTCTTCATGTCCCCGGTCCGATGGTCCTCGCCGGGCCGCCGAGGCATCCTCACCCGCCCTGGCCGGCGCCGCGGACTTCCTCGTCTTCGCCGCGACGGCGGCGGCCCCTGATCCTCCCCGCTCGTCCTCTTCGACCGGCGCCGCCGATTCGGGGCGTCCTCAGGGTGCCCTCAGGCCGTCCAATCCGGCCGTAAAGAGCCGGGACGGGGCGGAGATCGTACGGCCCCACGGTCGAGACCGGCGGGCTCGGCCGCTCGGCGATGTCCGCGTGGCCTGCCTCACAGCGACCATGACGGCCGCGGCGCGTATAGTTGCCTGCATAGGCAACTAGATTTCGTCTGAAGGGGCTCTGACCATGGCACGGCTACTCCACATCGACTCCAGCGTCCAAGGTGACGGCTCGGTCAGCCGGCGGCTCACCGCGCGCGCCGCCGACGTATGGCGCGCCGCCCACCCTGGAGGCACCATCGTCTACCGCGACCTCGGTGCCGACCCGGTTCCCCATCTCGATGCCGTCGCCGGCATCAGCAGGCTCGTTCCGCCCGAGCAGCACACCGAGGCGCAGGCCGCGTCCTGGGCCCTGACCGAGCGGCTCGTCGGCGAGGTCGCCGCCGCCGACACGATCCTGCTGGGGCTGCCGCTGTACAACTACGGCGTGCCCAGTTCGGTGAAGGCGTGGGTCGACCATCTGATCGCGCCCGGCCTGTCGTACCACCCGGAGAGCAGGGAGGGCCTGCTGGGCGGCCGCGACTTCGTCGCGATCGTCTCGCGGGGCGGCGGCTACGGCGTCGGCACCCCGAAGGAGGGGTGGGATCATGCGACGGCCTGGCTGCCGCACGGTCTCTCCCTGACGGGGCTGGAGCCGCGGTTCATCACCGCCGAGCTCACGCTCGCTCCAGAAAAGCCCGCGATGTCGAGTCTCGTCCCGCTGGCCGAAGAGAGCCGCCGCCAGGCCGAGGCCGCGATCGACAAGCTCTGGCCCCCCGCGGTGACCGGCGTCTGACCCGAACGCGGGGGACCGGCACCCGGTTTCGCTATCGGCGTCCCGAGGCGAGATGACGGTGGATACCCGGGGGCATCCACCGTCGCCTCGGCCACCGCTCGCACGGACTCACGGATTGGAAGAAGGAGAACACCATGTCGTTCGAGATCGGCATCATGACGTTCGGGGAGCTCACCGAGGACCAGGCCACGGGGGCCCTGCCGTCCCCGCGGCGGCGGGTCCGGGAGACGATCGAGCAGGCGCGGGTCGCCGACCAGGCGGGCCTGGACGTCTTCGGCGTCGGCGAGCACCACCGCTCGGACTTCGTCGGATCGGCGCCCGCCATCCTGCTGGCGGCCGCCGCCGAGAAGACCGAGAACATCAAGCTGACGAGTGCGGTCACCGTCCTCGGCTCGGAGGACCCCGTGCGCGTCTGGGAGCAGTTCGCCACGATCGACCTGCTGTCGGCCGGCCGCGCCGAGATCATCGCCGGCCGCGGCTCCTACACCGAGTCCTTCCCGCTGTTCGGCTACGACCTGAAGGACTACGCGGACCTCTTCCGCGAGAAGCTCGACCTGCTGCTCAAGATCCGCGACCAGAACCCGCTGACCTGGCAGGGCCGCTTCCGCGCCCCGCTGGTCGACGCCGACATCGCGCCCCGCGCCGACGGCGGCACCCTCCCGATCTGGGTCGGCGTCGGCGGATCACCCGCCTCGGCCGTCAGCACCGGACGCCTCGGCCTGCCCATGGCACTGGCCCTGCTCCTCGGACCGATGACCTACCACCAGGAGACCGTCGAGCTGTACCGGGCGGCCGCGGCCGAAGCCGGGCACGACGCGGACGCGCTGCCGATCAGCATCAACGTGCACGGGTTCGTCGCCCGCACCAGCCAGCGCGCCCGCGACGTCATGTACCCCTACTTCGCCAAGGGCATGATGGACAACAACCACCAGCGCGGCCGCGGCTTCCGGATGCCCCGGGCCGCGTTCGACGCGCAGGCCTCACCGCGGGCCGGCCTGCTGGTCGGCAGCCCGCAGGAGATCATCGACAAGCTCCTCGGCTACCACGAGCTGTACGGCCTCGACCGCGCCCTCCTCCAGATGGGCTTCGGCGGAGTGCCGCAAAAGGACCACCTCGAGGCGATCGAACTCCTCGCCACCGAAGTCGCGCCCGTCGTACGCCGGGAAGTCGCGCTGCGCCACAGGAGCGCGGCATGACCATCGCCGAGCAGGAGCGCACCGCCGAACCGGCCCCCCGAACCCCGGCCCTGCGGGTCGTCATCGTCAACGGCAGCCCCAGCCGTCCCTCCAAGACCATGGGACTCGTCGACGTCATCCTCGACACCCTGAAGGACATGCTCCCCATCGAGGCGTCCCGGGTCGACGTGTACCACCTGGGCGCCGGTTTCACCGGGGCGATCGAGCGCGAGGACGTCACCCCGGAGGTCGCCGAGGCGCTCCGGCTCGCCGAGAACGCCGATCTCCTCATCGCCGCCGCACCCGTGTTCCGCGGCTCGTACCCCGGCATGTTCAAGCACTTCTTCGACCTCGTCGAGCAGTACGCGCTCGCGAACAAACCCGTCCTGCTCGCCGCCACGGGCGGAGGCGACCACCACGCGCTCGTCCTGGAACACGCCATGCGGCCATTGTTCGGCTTCTTCCAGGCATTGACGATCCCGGTCGCGCTCTTCGCATCCGCCGGGGACTTCGACGGCACGACACTGCTCAATCCCCGCGTCCACGGGCGCATCGAAATCGGGCTCACCGACGTCGTGGACCTTCTCCGGGCCCGTGCCACGGGCGCGCCTTGGACGCGCGCCTTCGAGTGACGTTGGGAACCGCGTTCGACGAGTTCACCAGCCTTGCCATGACCACAGCCTTTGAGGACCTGGACGGACCGGTGCGCTCGCTAAGGCTGCTCACCCGCCTGTGGTCGGCTCTGACCGGTCGGCCGGGCCGGTACGGACCGGCCGCGCCATGACAGCACTCATCTCAACCCGGTCATTCCGTTAGGAGCTCTTAGGCGCGTCTGATTCGTTACCGGCGCGGTTGGTTCGGCGTACGGAGGCGGGTTCGGCAGGGCCGGTCATCGAGGATGCTCGGATCGCCTGTCTTGCCTCGGCCAGCGGTGCGAGCAGGTACCGGGTGTGGTCGGACGTCCCGTGGCGGTGGCCGACGGGGCCCGGCCACACGGTCCTGGCGCGGTGGCGGATGTGCTCCTCCACGCCGTCGATGAGGTGCAGCATCTCGGCGAGGACGCCCTCGTCGGTCCGCCGGTACGCGTCGTCGGCGGCGAGGTAGACGGGGGAGGTGTGGGCCATGATGGGCCGCTCCCAGACGTCCCGGTGGCGGGCGATGCCGTCGCCCGGCCCGTAGCACCGGGCCGCGACCCACGAGGACTCCTCGACCTGCAAGTCGAAGTCGAGCGAGCCGGTCAGGACGGGCTCGTCCCAGCGCCGCGATTCGACGACCGTGCCGTCGACCACGATCTCCAGGCGGTCGATGGGGAAGATCGAGCGGAACTCCGCCGCGCCGTGCACGGTCCTGCCGCCGGTGCCGGTGAGCACCGAACCGGGCGGGGCCTCGTCGACCGACAGCCGCAGGTGGGGGCCGCTGGTGACGACGGTGTCGCCCGAGCGGACGGCCTCGCACCAGTCCCAGTAGTCCATCGTCGCCGGGTCCGTGACGCGGGCGTAGGTGCGGACGAGGCCGATCGGCACCTCGCTGCTCATCTTGTCGGTGCCGCCGACGAGGGTGAGGCGGTATCCGGCGTTGAGATAGCGGTAGTACTGGGTGATGTTGTAGTCGTCGTAGGCGATCATCTCGACGCCGTCGAGCCGTCCGGTGGCGATCAGGGCGGCGGCCTCGCCGTTGGGGACGGGGAAGTGCGCGAGCAGGACGGTCCCGCCCTGGGCGTGGCACTCGTCGGCCCAGTGGGCGAGGGTGGTCTCCAGGCCGCCGCCGAGGTCGGACTCCTCGGCGCCGCCGGTGCACCAGGGGCGGATCGGCGCGCGCAGGCCGAGCAGGTTGATGTGGCCCAGCATCGCGGTCCGGTTCTCCTGGCCGGTGTGGACGTGGGTCGCGCCGTCCGCGGAGGTGTGCGGGTGCCCGGTGAAGTCCTCGACGTTGGTGTGCAGGTGGCCCCACTGGCTCAGCAGGAGGTTGGTGACCCGCACTCCCTCGCCGCGCGCCTCGAGCTCGGCGCCGTGCGTCGAGACGAAGTGGACGTGGGTGTCCCCGGCGACGTAGCCGTCCGCCTCCGGGTCGTGGAAGCGTTCGAGGCGCAGTTCGAGGGTTCGCTGCCCCGGCCGGATCGTCAGCTCCTCGCGCAGCGGGACGTAGTCGAAGCCGTGCGCGGCCTCGACGATGACCCGCCCGTGGGGCAGCCACCCCTCGAACTCGCCGTCGATGTAGGCGTACGTCCGCTGGCCGAGGCGGACGTCGCCGCCGATGTCCAGGTTCCAGGTGTTGCCGTCGGAGTTGATGTGCGCGTGGTGCCCATAGGGCGCGAGCGGGATGCCGTCGGGGGTGTGGAAGTGCAGGCGGCAGGTCAGCGGCTCGCCGGTGGCGGCGTCGACGACCGTCCCCCTGATCCAGGCGCGGCCCGGCTCGGTCAGCCGCCATTCGGTGCCGTCGCCGGTGGTGATCCGGCCCTGTTCGAGGAGGTCGCCCCAGGTGAAGCGGGCTTCGACGGTTCCGGCGACGTCGAGGGCGACGGTCGCGGACGGTACCGCGGCGACCCGGACGTACCCGGTGCGCTCGCTGGTCGCGCCTCCCCACGCCGGCGGGGTCGACAGGCCGGCGTCGTCGACCGTCCGGTAGGCGTAGGTGGCGGTGCCGCGGTCGACGGTCACCGCGACGTCCTCGTCCACCGATCCGCGGGCGAGCGAGAAGATCAGCTCGCGGGAGACCGTCCGGCCGAACGGCTCCTCGGCAAGCCGGCTCAGCGTGATCGCGCCGATCAGGACGGCCGGGCCGGCGGTCTCGATCTCGAGGGCGGCCGCCCGGCGCCCCGGGTGAGGGTTGCGCCACGGCCACAAGTAGAAGCGGTAGGGCAGGACGTAAGGGGAGCGCGCCTGCGGGTCGTCGATGTCGACGTACCTGGCCCCGGCGGCGTCGTAGCGCCCGCAGGTGCGGTGCATGAGGCGGTGCTGCGCGTCGGGCAGGGCGAGGAAGGGGGTCTGGCCCCAGTCCAGCGGGAGCGGGCGGCCCTCCCACAGCCGCGGGGTGGGGCCGATCTCGAACCGCTGCCGCACGGGGACGCTCTCCGCGCCGCCGTCGGTGTACCGGAGGGTGTAGCGGGCGACGGTCTCGCCGACCGGGGCGCCCTCGAAGAGGCTCGGTTCCTCGATGGCGTGGGCGAAGAGGATCCACTGGCAGTCCTCGTCCACGGGGATCACGGCCGGGGCGTCCTGCGTCACCCGGACGAGGGACGCACCGTCGAGGTCGGTGCCGAAGCGGAAGGGCAGGCCGTAGAGCGTCCGCTCCCCGGTGAAGGAGGCGTCCACGTCGTCGAGCAGGGTCAGGGGGGCGTTCCAGGACGCCGCCAGGTCGAGGGCCCGGTAACCGCGCTGCCAGGTCACGCGGGCTCCACGGCGACCGTCTCGGCGGGCTCGTCGACGCCGGCCTCGGCGAGGACGGCGTACCGTTCCGGGGCCCGCGAGCGCAGCGACAGCGCCGAGGCGATCCCGCCCGCGAACGCGAGCACGCCGAGGCCGAGCAGCACCGCGTTGGTCACCGTGCCCGCACCGGTCAGCAGCGAGACGTTGGCGAGCGCGAGGACGAGGATCACGCAGAGGGCGGCGAAGCTGAGACCGGGGGCGATCAGGGTGCGCCAGAGGCCCGCCTCGGGGGCGTTGCGCCGCAGGTAGGAGATCACGGCGAGGCAGCACAGGGCCCACAGGACGATGATCCCGAGGAAGCCGATCGCGCTGCCCCACAGCAGCAGCTGGAGGTAGGGGTCGAGGTCGAACGCGGCCCACAGCACCACGACGACGCCCGCCGCCGCCGTCTGCGCCGCGCCGGCCGCCAGCGGGGCCCGCGTGCGCGGGTGCGTGCGTCCGAACGCCTTCGGCATGAGCCCCTCGCGGCCCAGCGCGAACAGGTACCGGTTCGCCGCGTTGTGCAGTGCCAGCAGCGCGGCGAAGGCGCTGGTGAGCAGCAGGACCTGCATGACGGCCGAGACCCCGCCCGGGGTGTACCGGTCGAACACCCCGATGACCAGCCCGGCGGTGTCCTGGCCGGCGGCCGCCGCGATGCCGTCCGCGCCGACGGCCTGCACGATCGTCCAGGTGATCAGCGCGTAGAAGACGGCGATGAAGCCGACCGCGACGTAGGTCGCGCGGCGCACCGTCCGGATCCCGCCGCGCGCCTCCTCGCTGAAGATCGCGGTGGACTCGAACCCCATGAACGCGCCGAACACCAGCGCGAACATCGCCGCGTTGGACGGCGTGAACACCGTCGCGGGGGAGAAGGACGTGAAGGACGTCTCGCCGGCGCCGCCCTTGGCGAGCACGCACACCGCCATCACCACGAGCACCGCGATCTCGAGGACGAGCAGGATCCCGAGGATCCGGGCGCTGGTGTGGATGCCGCGGTAGCCGAGCCATGCCACCAGCACGACCGCGACCAGCGCGAAGACCCACCAGGGCAGCGACACGCCGGTGTACTTGTCGAAGGTGTCCGCTGCGTAGAGCCCGAGGGCCCCGTAGGTGCTGATCTGCAGGGTGTTGTAGGCGAGCAGGGCCAGCGTCGCCGCACCCGACCCGGCCGGCCGGCCCAGTCCGCGGGTGATCACGGCGTAGAACGCCCCGGCGTTGCGGACGTACCGGCTCATGGTCATGAAACCGACCGCGAACAGCGCCATCACGAGGCCCGCCACCAGGTAGGCGCCCGGGACGGCCGCGCCGCCCTTCAGGAAGTGCAGGGGCGCCACCGCGACGATCAGGGTCAGCGGCGCCAGCGCCGCCAGGACCGTGAAGACGAGGTCCTTCGTCCCCATCGCGTTCGCCGCAAGGCCGTTGCTGCCCGGGTGTTCGGTACCTGGGTGTGTCGACATGGTCATCCGCCTCCGGGAGTCCGCGGGAGCTCGCTGCGCCAACGCTAGGAAGCCCTCTCGCACGGCAGAAGTGGACGTTCAGCCCCATCCGGAGGTTCGGGTTGTGCGTATCGTCCCGGCCGGTTCAATGGATCTGGCTCCGCCATCGCAGCGCGAACCACAGTTCCATGCGCACGTCCGGGTCGTTGAGGTCCAGGTCCAGCAGCCCGCTGATCCGGCGGATGCGGTGCCGCACGGTGTTGCGGTGCACGCCGAGGTCGGAGGCGGTGCGGTCCCAGTTGCCGTGGTGCGCCAGCCAGCTGCGCAGCGTGCCGGCCAGCAGGGCGGGGTCCGGGGACGGGGCCGCGTCGAGGCCCGCGAGGAGCCGGTCGGCGTACCGGGACGCCTGGAGGGAGTCCAGCAGCGCCATGACGCCGTGGAGGCCGGCCCCCGCGACCACGGTCGCGCCGCCGACGCGGGCCGCGTCGAGCGCGGCGCCCGCCTCGCCCCAGGCGGGGTCGAGGTCCGCGGCGGGGTGGGGGCGGCTGATCCCCGCGGGCAGGCCCGCCTCGTCCAGCGCGTGCGGCAGCCCGTCCACCGTGTCCTCCGGGACGAGCGCGACGAAGGAGGAGCCGTCCTGTGCGACGAAGGGGGTCCCGAGCAGCGCCGACAGCCGCTGGACGATCGTCTCCCGGGAGCCGGGCGGTGCGTCGAGGGGGCCGCGGACGATCCGCCACCGGACGTCCGCCGCCCGGTCGAGGGGTGCGGCGAGGTCGCGGGCGAGGGCGGGGAGCCGCAGCAGCCCGGCGACGACGGCGGTGCCGAGCGCCTCCGGCGAGCTCGCCTCCGAGGGGGCGGTGAAGAGCAGGGAGAGGGCCGAGGCGGCGACGCCGACGAGGCCCCGGTCGGCGACGGTGAACGGGGCGCGCCGCGCGACGGCCATCGCGTAGCCGGTGGGGGCGGGACCGAGCAGCCGCTGGACCTCGACGTGCTCCTCGGCGGTGGTGAGCGCCGCGCTCATCGGCGACCGGCTCCGGCAGGCCTGGTCGAGCGCCGCGCTCACCTCGGGGTCGTCCCGGACCGGCCCGGCCGTCCAGGTCCTGTGCCGGTTGCGGTCCACGACCCGGACCCACCCGTCGAGCAGGTCGGCGGTCCGCTCCACCACGGCCCGCAGCGGGCCAGGGCCCGCCGCGGCCTTGATCAGCACCGCCTGTCCCTCCGAGATCCGCTTCAGGCCGCGGGTCTCGGCGCGGACCAGCTCGGCGTGGTGGAGCTCGACCACCGAGGCGAACGGCACCCGGGCCGGGACCTCCAGGACCACCATGCCGAACTCGTCGCACGCGGCGACGAGCTCGGGCGGCACGGCGTCGAAGACGGGCGTCACCCCGAACCCGAGCGCGACGACCCCCGTCTCGGCCAGCCGCCGCACGTAGTCACGGCTGTCGGCCGGGCGGAAGCCGGTCCCGGCGAGCAGCAGCAGCTCCCCTCCCCGCAGGAACGGGGAGGGGTCGGGCAGCTCGCTGACGTGGACCCACCGGACCCACCGCTCGGACGGGTCGGCGGCGCCGAGCGGCCGCAGCCCGAGCCGGGTCAGGAAGAGCCGGAGAGGAAGCACGACGCCAAGGTAGCCGCAGTACGGCCATGACTACGCAAACGGAGCATTCAGCGGGTGACGGCGACGAAAACCTTGCTCGTGGGCTCGATCGTCACCCAGTCGCCCGCGAAGCCCCGCGGGATGAAGAAGGCCTCGCCGGCGCCGAACTCGGCGCGGCCGCCGTCGAGGTCGGCGACGGCGACCCGGCCGCTGAGGATCACGCAGATCTCGTCGTAGGGCCACGGGTCGATCCGCACCGCGCCGGGTTCCCCGGTCCAGAACCCGCCCGTGTACTCCTTGGCGGGGCCGCCGTAGGCGAGGTACTCGGTCTCGCGCCACTGCGCGGAGAGCACCTCGTAGCCCTCGATGGGCGGGACGTTGGCCGTCCCGGTCTCCGGGGAGAGCCGGACGACGCCGGTGATGTCCATGATCAGCCTCGCCTCAGCCTTCCAGGTCGCGGGTCAGGAACCGGTCGAGCACGTTGCGGACGATGCGGTCGACGTAGGGGTCGCCGACGTGCAGCGCGTAGGGCCACTCCGTCGAGCCGCCGTTGAAGACCTCGCCGCGCCCGCGGGTGAACGCCGCGATCATCCCGGCGCCGCGCATCCCGCCCTCGTTCACGTAGTCGGGCAGGTCGTCGCCGAGCTCGCGGTTGTAGGCGTAGACCTCCTCCTCGGGCCCGCCCATGGGCAGCAGGCCGCCGAACCGGTCCTCCTCGCCGCGGACCGCCGGGGTCAGCGCGAGGATCTCCAGCGTCTCCGGCGCGCCGTCCTCGAACGTCGAGTACGGCAGGCCCCGGCGGAAGGTGTACTCGACCGAGTCCACCTCGAACGCGGCCAGGAAGGTCGGGGCCGCGCCGAGCTGGTCGCCGTAGTAGAGGTCGGTGCCCTCGAAGGCCCAGTGGTGGGGCCGGTAGACGATGAACCCGCCCGACGACCGCGGGGTCGCGACCCCGTAGCGCGTGTAGACGCCGCCGAGCCCGTTGAGGCCCACCGTGGTCGCGCCGGGCCGTCCGACGGACTTGGCCTCCCACATCGTCGTGGCGGTCCGCGGCGACCGCTCGGTGTCGGGGTCGAGCGAGGGGAGGCGGTAGCAGTACTGCGTGGTCAGGTCGTCGCTGAGCCTGACCTGCCACTGGTAGTTCCCGCCGAACCGGGCCAGGCCCCCGCCGCCGTCCACGAACCGGTCGACGGCGTCGCGCATCTCCCAGCTCCAGTACTCGTCGTGGCCCACCACGATCACGCAGCGGTAGCCGTCGAGCACGGTCTCGTCGACGTGCAGGTCGTGCTGGGTGAGGTAGTCCAGCTCGTAGCCGCGCTCCTCGGCCCACCGGACGAACAGCCGCTCGTAGGACGCCCAGAACGCGTCGCCGTGATGGCGGCTGTAGCCGTTCAGGCGGGCCCACTCGTAGGAGGCGTACCGGGGCGCGCCGTTCATCGGCAGCGTGAGGTGGTTCGCCTCCCGCGGCGCGCCCTCCGGCTTGCGGATCATGCCGCGCGCGATCGGGCGCTGCGTCGAGGCGAGCGGGCAGCCCGCGTCGTCGCGCGGGTCGTCGCCGAGGCCGCGGTAGTGGTTGGCGCCGCCCCAGTCGTTGTAGGCCAGCATGGTCCCCGTGGTCAGGACGATCGCCGCCTTCGGGCGCCGCCCCGCCGGGGCCTTCACCACGAAGAAGTGCTCGCGCTCCCAGAGCTCGCCGTCGCTCAGCACCGCCCGGACGGTGACGATGTAGAAGCCGGGGCGCCAACCGTCCGGGATCTCCAGCGTGAGGCCGGCGGGCCAGCCGCAGCCCTTCGCGTGGGCGTCGGCGGGCGCCTCGTGCCGCCCGGCCGTGACACC
The DNA here is from genome assembly GCF_008923365.1 of Actinomadura montaniterrae. Taxonomy (GTDB): domain Bacteria; phylum Actinomycetota; class Actinomycetes; order Streptosporangiales; family Streptosporangiaceae; genus Spirillospora; species Spirillospora montaniterrae. The sequence goes on along the minus strand of NZ_WBMR01000003.1, from coordinate 43,874 downwards.
GTCGCGCCGCCAGACCGTCTCCGGCCGGGCGCCGTCGCGGACGATCTCGACGGTGAACGACGGGACGCTCGCGCTCAGGTGGAACGCGACGGTCTCGCCGGGGAAGTAGGAGAACCGGTCGGTGTAGCACCAGACCTCCTCGGCGTCCGGGACGGCGTACGCCCGCTCCGACGGCCAGGACCTCGGCGACCACGCGAAGGCCGGCTTCGTGGTGTGCACGTGTCTCACTCCTTCTTCATTGGGATTCGCCGGAACGGTCCAAGGCGAGCACGCTGAGCAGCTCGTACCCCACGTGAGCAGCGGCGATCCCGGTGATCTCGGCATGGTCGTAGGCCGGCGCGACCTCCACGATGTCGGCGCCGACGAGGTTCAGCCCGGCCAGCCCCCGCAGCGTGGCCAGCAGCTCCCGGCTGGTCAGCCCGCCCGCCTCCGGGGTGCCGGTGCCGGGGGCGTGGGCCGGGTCCAGCACGTCGATGTCGACCGACACGTACACCGGCCGGTCGCCCAGCCGGGCCCGCATCCGCTCCACCGCGGCGGCCGTCCCGCCGGTCTCGTAGTCGTCGGCGCGGACGATCTGGAACCCGAGCGCGTCGTCGTCCGCCAGGTCCTCCCGCGAGTACAGCGGGCCGCGGATCCCGATGTGCATGCAGTGCTCGGGGTCCAGCAGGCCCTCCTCGCCGGCCCGGCGGAACGGGGTGCCGTGGGTGTAGGGGGCGCCGAAGTAGGTGTCCCAGGTGTCGAGGTGCGCGTCGAAGTGCAGCACCGCGATCGGGCCGTGGTCGCGGTGCAGCGACCGCAGCAGCGGCAGCGCGATGGTGTGGTCGCCGCCGATCGTCAGCAGCTTCGCCCCGTCCGCGCGCAGCTCGTCCGACCGGCGCTCGATGGTGGCGATCGCCTCCTCGATGTCGAACGGGTTCACCCCCATGTCGCCGGCGTCGGCGACCTGCTGGGCGTGGAAAGGCTCGACGTCGAGGGGCGGATGGTACGGCCTGAGCAGCTTCGACGACGCCCGGACGTGGCCCGGCCCGAAACGTGCCCCGGGACGGTAGGACACGCCGGTGTCGAACGGCACCCCCACGATCGCCACGTCGACCTGGTCGACCTGGTCGGCCCGGGGCAGCCGGGCGAAGGTGCCCGGATCGGCGTACCGGGGGATCCTCGTCGCGTCCACCGGGCCGGTCCTCGGTGCGTCGGTCATGGTCTCGCAGCCTCCAAGCGCGGGGTCGGGGGGGCGGGTCACTCGGCGTCCTCGCCGAGCGCCGACAGGACGTGCTTGACCCGCGTGTACTCCTCGACGGAGTACAGCGAGAGGTCCTTGCCGTAGCCGGACTGCTTGACGCCGCCGTGCGGCATCTCGTGCACCGGCGGGAGGTGGCAGTTCACACCGACGTGGCCGGCGTCGACGGCGGCGGAGACGCGCAGCGCCCGTGCGTGGTCGCGCGTCCACACGCTGGAGGCCAGGCCGTACGGCGAGTCGTTGGCCTGCCGGACCGCATCGGCCTCGCCGCGGAACGTCTGCACGGTGACCACCGGACCGAAGATCTCGGTGCGGCTGAGTTCGTCCGCCGCGGTCACCCCGTCGACCACCGTCGGCAGGTAGAAGTAGCCGGGGCCGCCGGCCTCCCGGCCGCCGACGAGCACCTTCGCGTGCGATGGGGCCCGCGCGACCAGGCCCGCGACGTGTGCGAGCTGGTCCGGGTTGTTCAGCGGCGGAATGTCCAGGACGCGGTCCGCGGCGGGCTCGTCCCGCGACAGCCCGATCCGGCGGACCCGCTCGACCAGCGCGCCGACGAACGCGTCGTGCGCCTCCTCGGCGACGATCACCCGGGTGGCCGCGGTGCAGTCCTGCCCGGCGTTGAAGTAGCCGGCAAAAGCGATCCCGTCGGCCGCGGCCTCCAGGTCGGCGTCGCCGAAGACCAGCACGGGCGCGTTGCCGCCGAGCTCCAGATGGGCCCGCTTCACCGTGTCCGCCGCCGACCGAGCGACGGCGCGGCCCGCCGCGGTGCTCCCGGTGATCGACACCATCGCCGGAACCGGGTGTCCGGCCAGCGCCGCACCTGTTCGCCGGTCGCCGCACACCACGTTGAAAACGCCGGGCGGGAGCAGGTCGGCGAAGAGCCCGGCCAGGAAAACGGCGCTCGCGGGTGTCGTGTCGGACGGCTTGAGCACGATCGTGTTCCCCGCCGCCAGGGCCGGGCCGAACTTCCAGACCGCCATCATCGCCGGATAGTTCCACGGCGCGATCGCCCCGACGACGCCGACCGGTTCCCGGCGCACGGAGGAGGAGTGGCCGCGCACGTACTCCGCCGTCGCCTTCCCTTCGAGCATCCGCGCCGCGCCCGCGAAGAATCGGAGCTGGTCGATGATCGGGACGACCTCCTCCCGCATCGTCAACTCCGGCGGCTTGCCGGTGCCCCGGCACTCGATCTCGACCAGTTCGTCCGCGTTGCGCTCGACGGCCTCCGCCATGCGCAGCAGAACGGCCATCCGCTCGCCCGGCGTCGTCCGCCGCCACCCGGCGAAGGCCTTCTCGGCCGCCAGGCAGGCCCGGTCGACGTCCGCGGCCTCCGACCTCGGCGCCGTCGCGTACACCGCGCCGTCCGACGGGTCGACGATCTCCATCGCGCCGGAGTCCGCCGCTGCGGCGAACTCACCGTCGATGAAGTTGCGCAGTTCGACGCCGCTCATCGCACCTCCTGCAATCGGCGGGACACTGACCGGGGCGCCGCCCACCAGGCCGCGCTCCGCGGTCATGCTAGGAACCGGGCTCCACCGCCCGCCCTGTGCAGACCGACCCACAGGCCGGGTGCGTGAGTGCAGGTCGAACAACACCCCCACGTCGCCGTCCGTGCATCCTGGCGAACGGCCATGAGCGGTGGTCAAGGGGCGTAGACCTCGGCGACCAGGTGCGCCGAGATTTCTCCGTGCGCGAGGCCCTTGGCGCTCAGCGACGGCACCGTTCGCCCACGCCGGTCAGCTCGGTCTTGGCCGCGAGCCGTTGCGGCTGTCGCCGCTGCCCCGACCGGACGCACCGTGCTCGTCGTATCTGCACTCCACGAGTAGGCCGCCAGTGGGTGGCCGGACCGGTGCTGGTGAGTGGTCAGTGCGGGGTGCCGGTGTGCGGTCAGGGGTGGGGGCTGGTGGCCAGGAAAGGTGCAGGCCCTAGGCCGGTCGGACTTCGGCGAGCCGCTTGACTGCGAACTGGTCGGTCCCGCTGGGGTCCCAGCAGACGGCGGCTTCCCATGCGGCCTTCGCCTGCGTGGCGATGTCGTAGGCGTCGTCATCGAGACCGGCGGCGTTGTGCGGCAGTGCCAGGTCGAGGTCGGGAACGTCGACGTGCGACTCATCCCAGTCGATCATCGTGACGCGGTCCGCGGTCATGCGGATGTTGCCCGGGTTGGGGTCGCCGTGGACGACGCACGTCGTGCGATCGGTGAGTCGCGCCCACGCCGCCCGGCACCGGACGACGCCCTCAGCCGGCATTTCGCCGAGGTCGACCCTCGTCCCGGTCTCGGCGTGCAGAAGGTCGGTCGACGATCTCCAGCCCGGCCGTTGCGGCCAGCCGCGCGTGAGCCGATGCAGCCGGCGGAGTGTGCCGGCGACGCGACGCCAGTCGGCTTCGCTCGCGGGTGGCCGGCCCTCCACGTAGGTCATCACCACCAGACCGTCGGCGAAGTATCGGCCGTCGGTGGTCGGGATCGGCACGGGCACTGGCATCCCTTCCCAGTGGAGGTGTCGCAGCAGGCTGGTCTCCCACGCGAGATCGGCGTCGCTGCGCCGACCGAGACGCGCGACCGCGAGGTGCCCGTTGACCCGCATGCGCCACACCGCGTTGACACCGGCTCCGCCGGTGAGCGGTTCACCGCGAACGACGTCATCGCCCCACTGCTCGAGTGCCTCCCATCCCACCGGCCGCATCGTCGCAGAAGGCTATAGCGCGTTCAATGAAAATACTCTTCGGCCAGTAACGGCATGCCGTAGCGGACAGCGATAGGCCGCTTCCGCGGACTGCGTCACTGGTCTTCTTCGGGTGAGATCAGCGGGATGACGCCGCCGCCGTTCTCGGCCTCACGGAGCTGGAACTCGACAAACGCGGCGCCGACCTGCTCTTCCAGGTCCTCACCGAATGCGAGGAGAAGGCCAGCGGCGCGATCGCCTCCAACGAGAGCTTCGGCGGCTGGACCAACACCTTCACCGACCCCGCCTCTGCGGCGCCATCGTCGACCGCCTCACCTTCAACGCCAACGATTCCTACCGGATGGCCCAGACCCGAGCCCGCCAAGCCGCCGAACCCGCCTGACCGAGCGAACCAACAACTGGCCCCACCCCTGACTGCCCGTTTCTGAAGGCCGGGGGACCGGATCACTCGTCCAGTCCGGCGATGGCTCTGATGTCCGCTTCGGACATGTCCAGAGTTTCGGCGATCTCCTTGACGAAGGCCGCATCCGGGTTGATGCACCCGTCGCGCAGCATGTCGATGGTGACCCTCGATCGTCCGGTCTGCTCCGCCATGTCCCTGGTCGGGATCCCGCGCAGGTCCATCAGCCTGGTGAACACCGCGGCGAACGGATGCGGCTCCGGCCGGCCGCCAGGTGCCGTCGCGGGAACGATGACCATGTCGCCGATCTTGGCCTGGAACCGGATCAACCGGTCCCGCTCGAACCTGACCTGCGCGACGAAGGGAAGACCATCACCGCAGCCGTCGCTGACGGTGCCCGGCACGGACACCTCGGTGAACCCCGTGGCAGAACGGGCGTAGTCGCTCGCGATCTCCGAGGGGATGCCCGGCTTGACGTGGCTGACTTCCCAGCCGCGGTTCCACCAGGGCAGCTCCTGCAGCATCTCGTTGAAGAAGGAGCGCAGCACCATGATGTCCACCGGGTCCGGAGGGTTCTTCTGCCCCCCGTACACGATGCCGGGCCAGTAGGTCAGTGCCGCGAGCACTTCTGCTGTGAGCGTGCGGTTGACAATCTCCATTCCGTCACTTTCCCAGATGCCGTCTCAATCCCGCTGGGGGATCGAAGACAGCCCCTGACGGGGGTGGGGGCCAGTTCTCGTTCGACGGACACCCACCCGAGATCGCCAACTGGGGGCAACTCAGCTTCACATCTGGGCCCCGTTCTCACTCGCCGATTCACGGTGACCGCGCGCAGGGGCGAGATCCGGCTGCACGGCAAGGGCGACCAGGTGCGCGAGGTGCCCCTCCCGGCGCCGGCGCGGGCGGCGCTGCTGGACTGCCTCGCCGAGCGCGGCCGCGCCGACGGACCGCTGTGGCTGGGGCGGCGCGGGCCGCTGACGATCTCCGGCATCACACAGGTGGTGCTCGCGGTCGGCGAGGCGGCCGGGATCGCGGGGCCTGCGACCGCACCGGGTCCGGAACACCCAGACCACCCGACTGTGCCGCGCCGGCGTCGACCCCGCCCAGGTGCAATACGTCCTCGGATACCCCTCGGCGGCCACCTCCGGGCGCTACTTCCGCGCGGGCCGGCGCGAGGTCGCCGAACTCGTGGAGAGCGTCTAGGGGGATGGTCCGGGGGGCGGGGTCATCGGTGACCTCGACCGCCAGGCTGCCGAGCTGTCCTTCGCCAGGGCACGCTCGTCTGCCAATGCAACCTCGGCCGCGCGATATGCGTCCAACCAATTGGGTCGAGTTGGACGAGCGGAGACGGTAATGCGACACGGGTACCGGCACGGCTACGGCTATAAGTCCGACGGCAGTGGCTATGGAATGGGATTCACCTGGGGGCCAGTGCCCGACCGGCCGACCTACATCCCGCCCAGGACGATGGCCTCGCACACGCCGTCCCCGCAGCGAACCGCGCTGGCCACCGAGGATCTCGATGACCGCCACCCGGTCACGGCCATCGGCAACTTCTTCATCGCGGCCATCTTCGTCGCCGTCTTGGCGTGGATCGGATTCTGCGCACTGAAGATCGCTGGGGTGGTCTGAGAAACCCCCGTAACAATGGGGGCGCTCGGCGTCGCCCGGCGAATCTCCCGGGTGATGCGGGCCCCGGCGCGGGGCGAGCTGCGGGCCCCCTGGTTGCCCGGAGCCCGCTCTGGTCTGCTGTCATTCAAGGCCGGGAGCGGCCTTGAGACCTACTACCAGCGGCAGAACCTCACGGTGCTGACACAGCCCTGGCCCTGGAGATCCTCCACTGGTCCGGCCTACCGGCGGACGGGCACCTGTCGGATCAACGGGGTGGGGCGGGGCTGAAGGCGGGCTTGAGTCCCACCGCCTCGGTCTCAGCGAAACCCGACCGGCTGCTGCCGAGGCAGGCGCTGCGCGCACCGCGGGGCTCCGTCGGCTGGTCCCGCTCGCCGACATCGCCGCCGTCCCGCACGACGCCGATCCGGAAACCGTGATCGAAACCGCCGAAACCTGCCGCCGCCACCACGTATGCGTTACTGCGGTTCAGCGGGCTCTGACGACGCTGCCCGACGTTCCCTCGCCCAGTTCGATCCCCGGAGAAACGCAGTGATGGGCCCGGGGCAGGTGGGTGGGTGATCGGTCAGGGCGCGATGGCGCGGGCGACGCATTCGCGCAGGAGGGCCCGGCGGCGGTCGTGGTCGGTGGCGGGCTCATCGGCGGTGGCGGCATAGAAGCCGCTGGCCGGCGACCATGCGCAGGCCATGGCGATGACCAGGGCGATCAGGTCGAGAGGGTCGCCCTGGCGGAGCCGTCCGGCGGCCTGGGCGGCGGCGAGGGCGGCGAGTTTCGGTTCGTCGTCGGGATTGTCGGTGAGCCGTCCAGCCGGACGCCGTTCCAGCCGCAGCCAGGCCATGAGGCGGACCAGTTCGGGATGGCGCAGGTTCTCGTCGTACATTCCCACGGCCCAGCCGGGCAGGTCGTCGGCGTCGAACGCGACGGCGCTCATGAGCCGGTCGGCGTGGTCGGCGATCACCGCGTCGAACAAGCCGTCCTTGCTGCCGAAGTAGCCGTACACCTGAGCCTTGTTGCTGCGCGCGGCGGCGATGATGCGGTCGATCCTGGCGCCGGCGATGCCCCACTGGGCGAACTCCTCGGCGGCCGCGTCCAGAATCCGGCGCCTGGTCGCGAGGCCCTTCGGGGTGGTCGGTAGTTCGGGCACGAGCCCCACCCTAGCAGACTGACTAGTCGGTTTGTTTCTTGGCGGGACGCGGCCTACTCTGAAAAAGACCGAATAGTCTGTCTGGAGGAATCATGCGGACCACCACCGGCTGGATGAGCACCGAGGGCACCACCGCACTGCGCCGCGTCCCGGTCGAGCGCCGCGACCTGCGCGACGACGACATCGCGGTCCGCGTCGACTACTGCGGCGTGTGCCACAGCGACCTGCACCGGATCGCCGGCCTACTCGGCGAGGGCGCCCTGGTCCCCGGTCACGAGTTCACCGGTACGGTCACCGCCGTCGGCGCCGCGGTGACCGCGTTCTCGGCCGGTGACCGGGTCGCCGTCGGGACCATCGTCGACTCGTGCGGAGCTTGCGAGATGTGCCGGGCCGGGCAGGAGAACTTCTGTTACGAGGGCCCCGTCACCACCTACGGCGGCACCGACCGCATCGACGGCACCAGGACCCAGGGCGGCTACAGCCGCGAGTACGTGCTGCGCGACCGGTTCGCCTACCACCTGCCGGACGGGCTCGACCCGGCCGCCGCCGCCCCGCTGATGTGCGCGGGGATCACCGTCTGGGAACCCCTGCGCGCGGCCGGAATCGGGCCCGGGAGCCGGGTCGCCGTGGCCGGCCTCGGCGGGCTGGGCCACCTGGGGGTGAAGCTGGCCGCCGAACTCGGCGCCCAGGTCACCGTCCTCAGCCGCACACCCGCCAAAGCCGGCGACGCTCACAAGCTCGGAGCGGCCGACACGCTGATCGCCACCGACGACCAGCAGATCCAGCTCGCACGCGGCAGGTTCGACCTCATCCTGGACACCATCCCCGCCCCGCACGACCTGTCCCCGTTGCTGCGCATGGCGGCGCTGGACGGGACCCTCGCGCTGCTCGGCTACCCCCTGGAGCAGCCGGTCCGGATCCTCGACCTGGTTCAGGGCCGCAAGAAGCTGACCTCCTCGGGCACGGGCGGCCGCCGCCTCACCGCCGAGCTGCTGGACTTCTGCGCCGACCACGCCATCACGGCCGACGTCGAGGTACTGCCCTCGGCGCGCGTTCAGGAGGCGCTCAGCCGCCTCGGCCGTGGCGACGTCCGCTACCGCTTCGTGCTCGACCTGTCCGACCTCGACCAGCCCACCGACTCGTGAACCGCGCCCGCGCCACAGGCCCAGCCGGTAGGCGGGATCGACTCAGCTTCGCATGTGGGGCCCTGTTCTCACTGGCCGAATCAGCCCGACCGAATACGAAAGGAGATACGCCCACCAGCACGCTCACGCTGCCGTGTAAGCACGAGCCCCGACCTGTCCACAGAACTGGGGCAAAATCATGCTCCCGGTGAGTCACTCGGTTAGCGCCTGGTGCGGGCTTCGAGCTTGTCTGGGGCGCTGATGGGGTAGTTGGCCGGAGCGGCGACGTTAGGGTCGCTGGAATGCTCGCTGGATTGCTAGTGGCAGCTAAGTCGCTGATGCGGGGCTGCGGATTCGCGTCCGCGGAAGAACGTGCTGCTTGACCTGCACGGACGTTGTTTCCGGCAAATGCGGCGTCGCGGCGGCCTGCGCGGTCAGGACGCTGTGCTTGTCGAAACCTACGTCCGTGCGGGTGAGACGCGCAGGGAGTGGCGCCGGCGCGGGGCTTGATCAGACGCGGGTGAGTGATGTTGGGATCAGTTCACTTGGGCGGCTCAAGGCTCTGGGTGAAGGAAGACTTGAGGAACACCGTGTAACTGATAACCGAGGGAACTTTCACATTCCATCCCTTGACAGTCCGAGTGAGTACCTGCTCGCTGTCGAGCAGGCGACCGGTCTGCGGGTCGAAAATCAGCGTATACCGTTGGGGGATGGCCGAGCCGTTCCACTGTACGCTGACGGCGAGGCCGGTACGGGCCGCCCGATCGGTCGTCATGCCGTCATAGTGCAGGCCGGGGATGTCGGCGACGACACGGAGCGCGGCGGCGGCGACCGCGGGCCGGACGGGGCGTTCGCTGTAAAGATTCTCGATGTCGACGAGCCGTTCCACTTGGCCGTCTTCGGAGTTCGGATTCGCCGCGTACAGTTGCTTCTTCAGGATCTTCGGGTTGGTGGACAGCGCCTTCCATGCCAACCTGAACGGTATGCCGCCTGGGCCGAACCGCTGGTCGTCTTTGCCTGGCGCGACGATTCCACCGCCGTCCTTTTCTGTTTTCTCCCACACCTTGCGGTCACGTGCGGTCGGGAAGTACGGCGCGCCGTATTCGGAACGTTGGCGGCCCGAGCCGTCGGCGGCCAGCCACTGCTGGGAAGTCGTCGCGATGACCGCACTGCTCGTCTCGCCCTTCGCGTTTCCCTGATCGCTCAGCTCCCAGTTCCGGGTCTGTACATAGGCGTAGCGGCCTGTGCCGGCGGTGTCGGGCAGACGCTCGGTCCGCTCGGCCAGACCGAGGAGCACGTCACGGGCGCTTGTGGGCCCGCCGCCGTGATAGGTGAGCAGGGGCGGTGTCGCCGCGCGTGCCTCCGTCACCGGCTCGCCATGCCCGGGCAGGGTGACGACTCCCGCGATACCGACGATCGCCGCCGCGGCCACGCCCGCGCCCGCGAACATGGCGGTGCGCCGCCCGCGGGCCCGCCGGACCGGGCGGGGTCCAGGAGCATCGCCGAACATCGTCGTCAGCGACGTCTCCGGCACTGTGGGGTCGACGCCGACGGCCGGATCGTGGGGGCTCAGCAGCGTGCGAATGGTTTCGATGTCGGAGTTCATCAGTCGGTCCCCTCTCCCTGGTGGTCGTCGAACAGTTTCTCGAGTCGTTTGCGCAGGCGATGCAGGCGAATGTGGACCGCGGCGTGGCTGCACCCCAGCACGATGCTGATCTCCCGGCTGCTGAGGCATTCCCATGCGGCGAGACGTGCCAGCTCGCGGTCTTTGTCGCTCAGGCCGCGCAGCACGCTGATCGCTATCTGCCGGCTCGTCACGGCGTCCGCGTGGTCGGATTCGGGTTCCACGCTCAGAGCGTCATTGAGTTCTCGGTCGCGTTGTTCGCGTCGTGCGCTGTTCGCGATGACGTTTCGGGCGACGGAGTACAGCCAGGGCAGCTCATGGTCGGATGGAATGTCGGCGATCCGCCGCCAGGCGATGGTGAACGTCTCGCTGGCGATGTCCTCCGCCTGGTCCGGACCTACCCGCCGCCATGCGTAGCGCACGATGCTGCCGTAGCAGCGTTCGTACAGCGTCATGAACCGCGTCCGCCCCGCGTCCGGGTCGGGCGGCACCGCCTCGATCGTTTGTGTGTCTTTTCGGTACACATCACGCTTGTGTTGGGAAGAGCGCGATTCTTTCACGGTTCTCCGAGACGATTTCCGCAGCGCCAGGGGAAGGCTGTACCAGCAGCGTGGATGGTTGTTTCTGATCGGCGGTGAGGTCTACGTCGACGCGCTGCAACGCGCGATCGACGGCCGCGAAGCGAGCGGCCTGCCACTGCTCCGGCGTTGCGCTATCCCACACGCCTGCCATGGCCTGCACCGCCCGTGGGCTGAAGGGGTAGAAGGCCGCGAGAGTGACTTGCCACGAGAGTGCGCCTATCGGAGCCGACCGGAATGCGAAGTACGCTGGTCCGTACTCGGTCACGCCGAGCTTGGCGGCCACTTGCGGTGCCTTGGGTCAAGACGCGCTCCACGTCCACGTCGCGGCGACCGCGGCATAACAATCCCTCACCGACGACCGACCGGTCCGGCTCCCGGAAAGCGGCGTCTGGACAGCCGCAGCAGTTCAGCGGACGCCGAGCACCTTACGCCTCCAGCACCTGCACTCCGGCATCCGCGAGGGCCGCTCCCGTGTCCGGATCGACCGGGGCGTTCGTGATGACCACGTCCAGGTCGGTGGCATCGCAGACCTTCGCCATGCCGGTGCCCGGGAACTTGCCGGCGTCGGCGACGAGGACCACCTGCCCGCTGGCCGCGATCATGGCTCGTTTGACCGGCACCTCGACCACCGTCGTGTCCATGACGGTTCCGGTCGGCCGTATCCCGCTGGTGCCGAGGACGAGCCGGTCCGCGTGGATCTGCCGCAGGTTGTCCTCCGTCAGGTAGCCCACCAGCGACCGGTAGTCACGGCGCAGCATGCCGCCGAGAACGACGAGCTGGACGTGCTGGTCGTCGGCCAGCGTCTCGACCACCGGGAGGCTGCTGGTGACGACCGTCAGAGCCCGGCCCCGCAGGTGGCGCGCCACCATGTGCGCGGTCGTGCCGATGTCGAGCAGCACGGTCTCGCCGTCCTGGATCAGCTCGGCGCAGCGCAGCGCGACGGCGTCCTTCTCGGCGGGCCGGACCTCGGCGACGTCCGTGAAGGGGTCGTCATGGCCCTCGACCGGCATCGCGCCGCCGTGTACCCGTTTGAGCAGGCCCTCCTCGTCGAGCTTCTGCAGATCGCGGCGGATGGTGGCGAGGCTCGCCGCCAGGCGCTCGGCCAGCGTCTCCACCGTCACCGGCCCTTCGGAGCGCAGGACGCGGAGGATCAGCTCATGGCGTCGGTCCCGGAGCATGCGTCGACCGTACTCGCGCAAGACCGATCACCACCAGACATTCTCCATCACGCTCCTGCGCGTCGGCTCTCGTGGGCGCACGAGCCGACGCGCGCTCCCCACCTGCCCCGCCGTCGCGGAGAACCAACCGACGCCGCCGACAATTTCAAGCAAGAGCGCTCACCTATGTGAACGATCCTGCCTACTCTTGCGCGTCTCGTCCCACCCGGGGCACAATTCAGCGCACTGCCCGCCCGGGCGGAGGCCATGGGCTGGGGCGCCTCGTTGCCATGGAGGGTGCGCGATGACCGGACTGAAGCGACGTACGGGAAAGGGTCTGGTCTCCCTCGTGACGGGCGCGGTTCTGGCGCTCGCCGTGGGCACGTCCGCCGCAAGCGCGGACGCGGGCGAGAACAGGACCGCGCGGGCCCGTGCCACATCGGCCGTCGACGCGATGATGGGGTTCTACGACCAGGCGAGCGGACGCTGGCAGCCCGAGAGCCCCTGGTGGCAGTCGGGCAACGCGCTCCAGGCGCTCCTCGACTACATGGCACGGACCCGCTCGACGCGCTACCTGCCCCAGGTGAAGAACACCATCGAGCTCCAGCGCAAGCCGCTGCCCTGGTGGCCGCAGGGCGGCGGCGAGTTCCGCGCGGACTCCACCGACGACACCGGCTGGTGGGCGCTGGCGATGGTCCGCATGTACGACCTCACCCGCGACACCAGGTACCTGAAGATCGCCGAGACCGACGAGGCGTACATGCGCCAGTACTGGGACGACACCTGCGGCGGCGGCATCTGGTGGGACCTGCCCGGGAAGACCTACAAGAACGCCATCAGCAACGAGCTCTACCTCAAGCTGGCCGCCTCCCTGCACAACCGGATCCCGGGCGACACCAAGTACCTCGCCCACGCGCGCCAGACCTGGCGCTGGTTCGCCCGCAGCGGGATGATCAACGGAACCCATCTGGTCAACGACGGCCTGGCGACGCAGAGCGGAAACTGCGGCAACAACGGCGGCACCACCTGGACGTACAACCAGGGCGTGATCCTGGGCGGCCTGACGGAGCTGCACCGCGCCACCGGCGACCCGTCCCTGCTCGCCACCGCCCGGCGGATCGCCGACGCCGTGACCACCGACCCGGGGCTGTCACCGCGTGGCATCCTCACCGAACCCTGCGAGGCCGCCGCCACGTGCAACTCCGACCAGGCGGCGTTCAAGGGCATCTTCGCGCGGAACCTCGCCGAACTCGACCGCGCGCTCCCCGGCCGCCCGTACCGGAACTACCTGACGACCCAGGCCCGCTCCGCCTTCACCTACGACCGGAACAACGCCGACCAGTACGGCCTGCGCTGGACGGGCCCGTTCGACCAGGCCGACATCGCCCGCCAGGAGTCCGCGGTAAGCCTGCTCACCGCCGTCCTGTAACCACGGCGGCGGACAGGCCGACCCGCGTTTTCCCTGGTCAGGGGTGGTGGGTCGCGCGGGTCGATCAGGCGCGGAGGGCGTCGATCAGGGCATCGACGGCGGCGAGCGCGGCGGTCGTGTCGAGCCCGGTGCGGGAGACCAGGGACAGGCCCTGGACGGTGAACAGCAGTAGCTGCGCCTGGGCCTCGGGGGTGGCGTCCTTGACGACTTCGCCGCCGGCCTGCCCGCGCCGCAGGGCGTCGGCGACGATCTGGGTGAAGCGGGCGTGCGAGCGGGTCACGATCTCGGCGGCCTCGGCGTCCTGCGGGACCAGTTCGGCGGTGGTGTTGCCGATCATGCACCCGTGCGGGACGCCGACGTCGGAGGCGTGCTCCTGTGCCCGGGCCGGGTTGGCGAGCACCTCGCGCAGCGCCGGCAGCACCGGCCCGTCCTCCAGCGCCGCGACCAGCGCGCGCTCGTAGGTGTCCCAGTACAGCTGGACGGCCGTCAGGTAGAAACGCCGCTTGTCGCCGAAGGCGCCGTACAGGCTGCCTCGCTCCAGATCCAGCGCCTCGACCAGGTCCTGGACGGAGGTCGCTCCGTAGCCACGGGCCCAGAACAGCAGGAGCGCGCGCTCCAGGGCCTGGTCCTTGTCGAATGCGCGGGGGCGCCCCGTCCGTGCCATGTCCCCAGGTTACGACTTTTTGACCGCATGCACAAAAATCCGTATGGTGATGACCGGGCGACTTTTTGAACGTCTGCATAGAAGTCGGCGGCGCGCGGGCGGGCCGGCGGACACGAGAGGGCTGACCACATGGACTTCGAGGGCAGGACGGCACTGATCACCGGATCGGGTGCCATCGGCGGGCTCGGGCACGCGACGGCGCGGGTCCTCGCCGCCGGCGGGGCGAACGTGATCATCACCGGCACCGACCCGGGCCGCGGCGCCCAGGTCGTGGACGACGTCCGGCACGGCGCGGCCGGTTCCGCCGGAACGGTGCGCTTCATCCCGGCCGACCTGGCCGACCCGCAGGCCGTGCAGCGGCTGGCCGAGGACGCCGGCGCGGTGGACGTCCTCGTCAACAACGCGGGCGTGGTCCCGTTCAGCGCGACCGCCGACCAGGACATCGCCGACTACGACGCCGCCTTCGCGGTCAATGTGCGAGCGCCGTTCATCCTGGTCGCCCGGCTCGCGCCGAAGATGGCCGCCGGCGGGGGCGGCAGCATCGTCAACGTCAGCTCCACCGCGGCCGGCCTGGGCATGCCGCCGATGGCGGTCTACGGCGCGACCAAGGCGGCGCTGGAGTCCCTGACCCGCACCTGGGCGGCGGAGTACGCCGAGTCCAACGTGCGCGTCAACGCCGTGGCCCCCGGCCCGATGACCACCTCCAAGGTGGTGGCGGCCATGGGACCCGACCTCGGCGGCATGGGCCTGACCACCGCGCTGAAGCGCACCGCCGACCCGTCCGAGGTCGCCCAGGTGATCGCCTTCATCGCCGGCGACCGGGCCAGCTATGTAACCGGCGCCATCGTGGCCGCGGACGGCGGTCGAACCGCCATCTGACCCCCGACCGCCGGCCGCCGATACGGCGAGTGCGGTGCGGCGCTTTCACGAGATGACGGGGAACAGCCCGTCATCGCTGCCGGGACCACCGCCACCCCGACCAGAACCATGCGCCTTGGGCGCGAGTGAGGAGAACGAGTTCCATGGGTCGTCTTGAAGGCAAGCACGCACTGATCACGGGCGGGACGGGCGGCATCGGGTTCGCGACCGCCCGCGAATTCCTCGCCGAGGGAGCGACCGTCGCCATCACCGGGCGCTCGCAGGAACGCCTGGACGAGGCCGCCCGGCGACTGGACGGCCCGCTGCTGCCCATCCGCAGCGACGCCGGCGACGTGCCCGGGCAGGCGACACTCGCGGCCCGGCTGCGGCAGGAGTGGCCGCGGCTCGACATCGTGATGAGCAACGCCGCCGACGTCACCCACCTCCCGATCGAAGAATGGACCGAAGAGGCATTCGACCGGCTCCTCGCCACCAATCTCAAGGCGCCGTTCTTCCTGATCAAGGCCCTGCTGCCGCTGTTGTCCCGGCAGGCCTCGGTCATCCTCGTCGGCTCGGTCTCCGCTTACATCGGACACGACAACGCCGCGGTCTACGGCGCCTCCAAGGCCGCCCTGCTCTCCCTGTCCCGCGGACTCACCCATGAACTGAAGGAGCGACACGTCCGGGTCAACGGGCTCAGCCCGGGCCCGACCGTCACCGACACCTTCAAGCCGCTCGGCCCCGAACGCCAGGCCGCCATCTACGAGGAACTCCAGCGCACCGTGCCCCTCCACCGTCTCGGTACCCCCACCGAACTGGCAAAGGCAGCCGTCTACCTGGCCTCGGACGAGTCCGCCTACACCGCTGGCACCGTCCTGCGCGTCGACGGCGGCATCGGCGAACTCGCGTACTGAACAACGGCACCGCGAGTCCGCCGCGCCGCCCCGCTCGATCCCTACGTCGAGGACCGGCCGGGCTTTCAGCGGATGAAGTGGGTGTCGGGGTGGCAGGGTGACGGCTTGTTGACGATCGGGTGCGGCACCACGCGTCGCGCCGTCACGGCACGGGTCACCCGGTCGTCCCCATCGCCGTCCGAGGCGTCTTGCCACGACCCGGAACCACGTACGGCCAGCCAGCGCTAGAGCGTTCGGAGCCGGGACGGTCCAGGCGTGGAGCAGGGCACGTCAGTCGGCCGCCTTGGCCAGGAAGGCCATGCTGAGCGGGTTGTATCGGTCGGGCTGCTCGTGCTGCGGCCAGTGCCCGCAGTTCTCGAACAGTTCCAGCCGAGACCCCGGGATCGCGTCGTGCATGCGGTGGGCCTCCGGCACTTCGCCGAAGGGGTTCTGCCGGCCCCAGATGATCAGTGTCGGCTGAGTGATGCGCCCCAGGTGATCCGGGCGCAGCAGATTGCGCTCCCGGATCTCCATGTTCTGCAGCGACAGCAGGTTGTCGACGTTGGCGACGAAATCGGGCTGATGGTAGATGGCGTGCCGTACCTGCACCAGCTCTTCGGTGGCGTTCTTCTCGTCCGCCATCAGCAGCCGCAGCCGTTCGCGGGTCAGCGCGATGTCGTCGCCGGATACCGCCTGCTTGGTGCTGGTGCGGATCCGGTCCATCACCTCCGGGTTGGCGATGGTGCCGCCGGCGCACAGCAACTGCAGGCTGGCCACCCGCGCCGGGTGGTCGATCGCCGCCCGTGCACCGACCCATCCGCCCAGCGACTCGCCGACGATGTGCGCCCGCTCGACGCCCACGGCGTCCAGGTAGGCCAGGAGGTGCTCGACGTAGTCGGCGATCTCGTAGGGCCTGCTCGGCTTGCCCGTGTAGCCGTGGCCGAGCATGTCGATGGCGTGGCAGTCGTACCGCTCGGCGTGCGCGGCGATGTTGCGGGTGAACGCCTCCAGGTGCCCGCTGGTGCCGTGCAGGAACACGACGGCAGGCGTGCCCGACGTGCCGGCGCGCAGCGTGCGGGTGCGCACGCCGGCCGCATCGACGTACTCCAACCGGAAGGCAGCAGGGGTGAGTTCGGTCCAGATCGTCATGCTTTCTCCGTGGGCATCGCAGCGCACTCCGCCCGTTCGCGGGTGCAGGTGTTGATGATCATGTGTACGAGGTGCCGCGTGAGCCGCTCCATTTCGCGGACGTCGGCCACGTTCATTCCGGACGGGAAGTCCAGGGGAAGGGGCGCGCCCGGGCCGATGCGGTCCATTCCGATGCGCGCTGTCGGTATGCCCCGCAGCCGAAGGATGTTGGCGTCGGTCGCCCCGCTGGTGTCCGCGATCGGTTCGTGCGGCCGGCCGGTGATCTGCTCCCAGGCCGCTACGGAGGCCCGGCAGACCCAGTTGTCGACGGGGGTGGACGTCCCCGGGATGGCGAGCACCAGCTCCCAATCGACGTCGAGGCCGGGGTGCGCGGCCCGGATCTCGTCGATCGCGGCGCCGAACTCGCGACGAACGTCGTTGACCGAACTGCGCGGGTTCGTCCGCAGATCGACGCGCAGCCGGCACGTGGCGGGTGAGACGGCGGCGGTCTTCGTCCAGCCTCCGCGGATCGACCCGATATGGCCCTGCGGTGCCACCAGTCCGTCGGTGTGGGCCGCGCTGTACTGGGGGAACCAGCGTTCGAGACCCTCCACGACCTTCGCCGCGTCAACGATCGGATTGCGGTACGGCATGCGGTGGCGGCTGCCGACGTAGTGGTAGGTGCCGTGCACGGAGAGCTCGAACCAGCACAGGCCGACCTCCTCCCACGCGGTGGCCCAGCCCGGCTTGGCGATCACGGCGTAGTCGGCCCAGAAGCCTTGCTCCAGCAGGAACGAGCAACCGTTGCCCTGGCCGGCGTTGTACCGCCGGACGCGTTCGACCTCGCGCTTGTTGACCGGCATACCGCCGGCCCCCAGCCCGACCAGCAGGTCCCCGGTCAGCGGGATCCCGGCGGCCGCCACCGCTTCGGCGGCGGCGACGACGCAGGCGGCGTGCGCCTTGGGGTTGGCCGCCCCCAGGCCCATCACGTAGTCGCCTTCCACGACGGCTCGCGGACACAGGTCCGGCCTCAACTCGGGACCGACCCAAGGCACGTCCTCCTCGGCGGTCCCGACCGTGAGCGTGTCGATCGGTGCGTACAGCAGCAGGTCGGGTCCGGTGCCGCCGCCACGCAGCCGTCCGGTCGCGTTGCCCTGCTCATCGTCGATGGCCTGGTAGGACGCGTGCAGCCCGGCATCCTCCAGCCGGCCGGTCAGCCACTGCGCCAACACCGCCTCGGCGCCGGTGGGACTGGGGATGTCCACCATTCCGACGACGAGGTCGCGCAGCCGCTCGACCTTGATCTGTGCCCAGGCCTCGGTGAGCAGCTCACGCCGATGGTCTTCGAGCCGGGCGTCCGACGGGTCGGGCAGGACGGTCATCACGCGTCCTTCGTGGGCGGCAGGACGACTCGATGCACCTGGGTGTTCGACCTCCGGCCGAGCCACCGCACCAGTACCACCGCGGTCATGACCGCGGCGGCGGCGAAGATCCCCTTCGCGGGCTTGGAGGCCGTGCCTTTGCCCTTAGACGTCATAGTCCTGCCGCCTCGCCTTCGCCGCCCGGGCGGCCTCGTGGGTGGTCGTGGTCTCCTCGACGAGCTTCCGCCATGCGGTGAGCGAGGCATCCGGGCGGTAGAGCCGCTCCGGCGGGGCGTCCGTCTCTCCCACCATCCACTCGTCCTGCTGGGAGAACTGGCCGTGGAAGAACCAGCGGATGCCCCCGAAGTACTTGAGGTAGAAGGGAAGGGTGCTCAGTCCCTCCCGGTACTGGATCATGATCCCGACGTAGCGGTGGTGCCCGGGTTCGGTCGGCACCCACCACTCGTAGTGGATGAAGTCCGGGTACACGACGCGAAGCACGCCCGGCACAGAGATGGAGGTGTAGCCGGGGAACTCCTGGCGCCCGATGACCGGGTGGACCGGCTTGCCCAGGTCGCCCACGTTGCCGATGTTGAAGACGCGCTCAGGCGGCTTCTTCTTCCACCACCGGTAGTTGGTCCACACCCCCAGACCGGAGTGCTCGTCGCGGAAGTGAACTTCCTTCTGGACCCGGTGTATCCATCGGCCCTGGCGCTCGATCGAGGTGATGTTCCAGGTGGGCATCGTGCGGAAGAGCCGCCACAGCGAGGTCCGGTGGAGGTACTTGGCGTGGCCCTCGTCGAAGCCGTTCTCGCAGGCGTAGCGCCAGTCGCCCCGCCGGTCCTGCATGGACCCGCCCAGCACGAAAGAACCGTCCCGCCACTCTTCGGGCAGCTGCTCGTCGAGTGGATGCGGCTCCTCGCCGTCGCCGAGGTAGACCCAGACGATGCCGTGCCGCTCCTCGACCGGATGGGTCTTCTGCACGACCTTCCCGCAGATCGGCGACTTGGGCCCATCGGTGAGGACCGCGCAGAGCTTGCCGCTCTCGAGATCGAAGGTCCAGCCGTGGTACGCGCAGGTGAGGGTGCCCGGGAACTCCTGGCGTCCGAGCGAGAGCGGGACCCCGCGGTGCGGGCACCGGTCGGCGAGCGCGTAGACCTCGCCCCCGTCCCGGATCAGCACGAGCTTCTCGCCGCACAGCGTCTGCCGCTGCGGAGTTCCCGTCACCTTGCTCGACCAGGTCACCGGATACCAGTAGCCGCGCAACCCCAGTTCCGCGGCGTCGTACTGCGGCCACGCCTTCCAGTCCTGTCCGGGTCTGCGCCGCTTCGGCTGCGAAGGCGGGCTTGCCTGCGGCTGTTGTGCCTGCACCATGGGTGAGGGTCTCCCTCGATGTGTCGGATGGGTATGACGTGCTTGTCCGCGGCGCGTTCCGCCGCGACCTAGTGAGCGGTGTAGCCGCCGTCAACGGGCCAGACGGCGCCGGTGAGGAAGCCGGTGGGGTCGTCGACGAGGGTCATCACCACTCGGGCGACGTCGGCGGGCGTGCCCCAGCGGCCGACGAGCGTTTCCTGGTCGATCATCCGGCTCGGGGCCGGGTCGACCGCCGGGTCGGGCGGAGGCATCGGCGCGTCCTTGGCGATGGGGCCCGGCGCGACGCTGTTGACGGTGATGCCGGTGCCCGCGAGCTCGCCGGCCAGGCTCCGCGTGAACTGTGCGAGCGCTCCCTTGGTCGCGGAGTAGACCGAACGATGGGTGATCCCGACCGAGCCGAGCACCGAGGAGACGGTGACGATCCGCCCGGTACCCCTCGCTCGCATCCTCGGGACGACTTCGCGGCAGGCATAGACGGCGCCGAAGGTGTTGACGCGGAACGCTCGCTCGATGAGCTCGTCGGTCATCTCCGCGAGCGGCCCTTTGACGAGGGTGCCCGCGCTGGCCACCAGGATGTCGACGGGGCCCAGCTCCGCCTCGGTGGTCTCAACGAGCCGTGCGACGGCCGCGGAGTCGGCCACGTCGGTGGGAACGCCCAGGGCCTGTCCACCTCTCGCCCGCAGAGACTCTGCGGTCTTCTCGCATTGCTCCGCGCCGCGAGCCGCGACCGCCACCCGGACGCCCGCGGCGGCGAGGGCCTCCGCGACCGCCCGGCCGATCCCGCTGGTCCCTCCGGTCACCACCGCGGTGCGCGGTTCCGTCGCCGTCGTGTCGCCGGTCATGCCAGAACTTCCCTTCCGAAGTCGTCGATGAGCTGGAGAGGGAGGTCGTAACTGCCGACCCCCTGTACGTAGATCTCGTCCGCGCCGAACTCCGTGATCTCGGCGATCCGCCTGCGGATCTGCGCGCCGTCGCCGACGACGCAGAACCGCTCGGCGAACCGCACGGCGGCGTCGTCGTCGATGACCTCGCCGGCGACCTGGATCGCGTCGTCCCAGTTCTCGGCGTGGCGATAGTCGGGGTAGACCCGCGGGTCCTCGCGGGGGCGACCGGTCACGTCGATGCCTTCCTCGGCCAGCGCCTGGCCCGCCCCGCGAAGGACGAGGTCGGCGCAGAGCGGCTTGACGATCCCGCAGTCGCGCCGGATGTCGTGGGTCACGTGCGCGAAGGCCGCGACGATGATCCGCACGGCGTCCGGGTCGCGGCCGGCCCGGCGCGCGCCGGTCCGCACCCGCCCGATGGCGGCGGTCAGCAGCTTCTCCGAAATTCCGCTCAGCACCATGACGCCGTCGGCGACCTCGCCCGCGAACTCGAGGTTCCGGGGCCCGCTCGCCGCCATGTACAGCGGCGGCGCGCCGACGGCATCACGGAGCCTGCCCGCGCCGCTGCCGAAGTCGTAGGCGTCTCCCGCGAGCAGCGTTCGCAGGGCGTCGAACCCCGTCCGCAGGTGCGAACGGCGGGTGGGCGGGGTGCCGATGTGCTTGATCGAGCTGCTTCCGGCACCGACCCCCACCGCGAGCCTGCCGGGAGCCATCTCCTGGAGCGTCCGGATGGCCGAGGCGGTGACGGAGGGGTGCCGGGTCTCGAAGTTGGTGACGGCGGCTCCTAGCTGGATCCCGGTCGTGGCGCCGGCGGCGGCGGCGAGCGTCACCCACACATCACGCCAGAGAAGCTGGCTGTCGGGGAACCAGGCGGCCCCGAATCCGGCCCGCTCCGCTCTCTGGGCGGCGGCGGCCAGTTCGGGCGCGGGTGCGCAGGGCGGGATCCGGATCCCGATAAGCGGTCGGTCTTTGTCCACGAAAGGGTCCCCTCTTCGGAGAAGTGGCAGGGAGAGGGTCGTGCCAGGGACGGGTCTGGGCAGACGTCCTGGGCCGTCACACCCCGTCCTGCAACGCCGGTGGCACTACCGTGTTGTGCGCCAACGCTTGTACGGTACATTGTACGGGCAAGGCTGTCGAGGGGCCGATCTCGTGGTACGCGGTCCAGTAGGTTGTTAGGCGACCAGGAGGCAGTCGGGAATGATGGCCCTCAGCCGGAGTGGCCGAGACCGGAGATGGGAAGAGGCCGTGGTGAAACGCGAGCAGTCCACAGGCGCGACTCTGACGCCCGAACTGATCGTGACGACGGCGCTCCGTCTGGCAGACGCCGAGGGCGACCCCAACAAGATCACGATCCGCCGGATCGCCGCGGAGCTGGGGGTCGGCCCCATGTCGCTTTACACCTACTTCCGGAACAAGGACACGATCCTTGACGGAATGGCGGACCATGCGCTCGGCCGGATGAAGTTCGAAGAAAGCCCGGACGCCGGTCCGGCGGCGGCCATCCGGAGCCTGGCATCCGCCTTGCTTTCGACGATGCAGGAGCATCCGAGCATCGCCCGGCTGTTCGCGGCCCGGCAGACGGACAGCCAGGGAGCCCTGCACGGGTCAATGGAGATCCCGCTGCGCCGCCTCGTCGACGCCGGAATCCCCGGCCCGCTGGCGGTGAAGTGCTACGGCTTCCTCATCACGTTCGCCATCGGATTCAGTAGCTACCAGGCACCACGTCCTTGGGGGCTCAGCGAGGCCGGTGCGGAGGCACAGGAGATGCGGCGCCAGCGGCAACACCTGTACGCGGGCCTGCCGAAGACCGAATTTCCGCTGGTCGTCGAGCTGGCCGAGGAGATCGTCGATATCCCCAGTGCCCGGCTTTTCAACTACGGGGTCGAGGCGCTGATCGCCAGCGTCCTGCAGGAACTGCAGCACGCGGAATCAAGAAATTAAGGGCGCGAGGCACGCGAGGTCATAGCCGTACGGCCGCCGACCCGCGCTCGAGAAGAGTGCAGTCACCCTGATTGAGGGCCGGGCGGAACCGTAATCATGACCTGATTCAGTCAGGCTGACCGGATTGAACGCCTTCAGCAGTGCGCTGCGGCGTTCCTGCTCGCACGCGCCCTGAATGGATGAGCAGAGATTTCAGCTTGCCGAATGGAGCTCGTCGTGAATGTTTTGAGAATTGCTCTGACGCACCGGCTCGGCATGGTTCCGGAGGTGCGCTGATGGCCCGGATCGTGCTCGGGGTGGGCGCTTCGCACAGCACGCTGATGAACACCCACTGGGACAGCGTGGTCCATCTCGACAGGGCGGAGCGGTTCCGCGACGCCCTGGCGGCGGCGCGCGACACGCTGGCCGCGGCCCGGCCTGACGTGGTGGTGATCATCGGATCGAACCACTTCCGCGGCTTTTGGCTGGATATGATCCCGTCGTTCACTCTTGGGGTCGGCGAGGTCATCGCCTCCGGTGAGGCGGGCACTCCGAAGGGGGCACAGCCGACCGACCCGGAATTCGCCCAAGGTCTGGCGCAATGGCTGGTGGACGCGGGTACCGAGGTGGCCGTCTCCGCCCGGCTGCAGATCGATCACGGCCAGTCGCACGCCATCCAGTACGTGCTGCGCGGTCTCGACGTTCCCGTGGTGCCGCTCGTGGTGAACGTGTTCGCGGCCCCCCTGCCCCGGATCGACCGCTGCGTCGCGCTGGGCCGGAACCTGGCCGCCGCGATCGCCGCCGACCCCGGCGACCGGCGGGTGGCGGTGATCGCCTCCGGCGGGCTGTCCCACCGGCTGCCCTGGCCGTCGGACTGGCGAGCGCCCGACGGCGCGGACGAAGAGTTCCTGGTCGAGGCCTGGCTGAACGGCCGCACGGACTGGCAGCGCTACGACTCTCATCGGCGGCAGATCATCACCGCCGCACGGCCGCACATCTACACGGAGTTCGACGAGGAGTTCCTGGCCGCACTGGAGCGCGGGCAGCTCGCCGGCTATGCCGACATCTCCACCGCGGAACTGGAGCGACTGGCGGGCAACGGCGGGCAGGAGCTGCGCACCTGGCTGATAATGGCGGCCGCGCTCGGCTTCGCCCCTGGCCGGAAGCTGGCCTACGAGGCGATCCCCGAGTGGCTCACCGGGATGGGCGTCGCGGTGATCGAACCGGAGCACGCATCCTGAACCATGCACGGCCACGGACCCGCCGGGGCTTCTGAAGCGGTGCTCAGAAGCCCCGGCGGGATCGCCGGATCACGGCAACCGGGTCGGCTGCCCTCCCGACGAGAGGCACTCGGTCAGGAACTCGCCGACGACCTCGGCGAACAGGTCGGGCCGGTGGTCCACCAGCACGACGCCGGCGCCCGGTAGCACCGAGGCGCGCGCTCCGGGGATCGCCGCGGCGATCCTCGGCAGGTCCGGCAGCGAGTAGCCGTCCAGCTCGCCGCAGATCGCCAGCGTCGGCGTCCGGACGAGCGGGATCCGGTCCTCCATCCGGTAGCGGTTCACCGCGAGGTGCCCTTCCTCGACCCGGTCGATGACCCCGAGCGCGTCGCGGACCAGCCGATTCATCAGGTCGGGCCGATCGGCCGGGTAGTGGGGGAGGCGCTTGCGCCAGTGCTCCAGCAGGTGAGTGCCGTCCGCCTGGACGTCGACGTGGTCGATCGGGGGCCGCCGCCAGACGGTGCGGCGCCGCTCGGCATCGACGTAGGGAGTGCCCGACAGGACGAGGCCGGCGAGACGCTCCCCGGTGCGGGCGGCGACCTCCACCGCGATGACACCCCCAGTGTGGTGACCGGCGAGCGAGAAGCGACCGAGCCCGAGGTCATGGCAGAGGTCGAGCACCGCGTCCGCGAACAGTTCGATGCTCCACGGCTCGTCGGGACGGGCGGAGAGGCCGAAGCCGACCGTGTCCATGGCGATCGCGCGGAAGCCGCGCCCCAGGAGCGGCAGCACGTCGCGGTACTCATCGCTCGACCGGGGAGTCTGGTGCAGAAGGACGACGGGATGGCCCGACCCCTGCTCCACGTAGTGGACTTGGCCGTACCGGGTGTCGGCGAAGCCGTGACGCATGTGGGAACTCCAATCAGCGCTTGCGGGCGGGGACGAGCAAGGAGACGGCGTGTTACTCGCCGTCCGTAGGATCCGGGCTCCTCACAGGTCGAGGACGAGCTCCGCCGTCCGCGCCCTCGAGACGCACGGCAGCATGACGTCGACCGTGTCCGGCTCGGTCAGCGAGTCCAGGTGCAGCGGTACACCGGACAGCACCCCCGTGGTGCAGCTGCCGCAGATCCCGTCGCGGCAGGCGTTCGGCACCGCGATCCCGGCCGCCTCCAGCGCGTCGAGCGCCGAGCAGTCCGCGGGCACCGTGACCCGGCGCCCGGATCGGCCGAGGACCAGCTCGAACGCCATCGCTTCGGGGGCGTCGTCGCGGGCTCGGGCGGCGAACCGTTCCACGTGCAGGGTGCCGGCCGGCCAGGCCGCGCACTGATGCTCGGCAGCCGCGATCAGCGGTTCCGGGCCGCAACAGTAGACGGCCGTCCCGTCGGCCGGCTCGCGCAGGGCCGCCTCCAGGTCGAGGTGGCCGAATTCGTCGAACGGTCGTACGTCCACCTTCTCGCCATAGGCCGCCAGCTCATCCAGGAACGCCATCGACCGGCGAGACCGTCCGCCGTACAGCAGCCGCCACTCCGCACCCCGTTCCTCGAGTGCGCGGACCATCGGCAGCAGCGGCGTGATGCCGATCCCGCCGGCGATCAGGATGTAGCGGTCGGCGTCTACGAGCGGGAAGTGGTTGCGCGGCCCGCCGACCTCGATGAGCTCGCCGGGACGCAGCACCTCGTGTACGTAGCGGGACCCTCCCGAGGAGGCGGGCTCCCGCAGTACGGCGATCCGGTAGCAGCGCCGCTGTGCCGGGTCACCGACGAGGGAGTACTGGCGGACGACGCCCGGCAGGCCGAGGTCGATGTGTGCGCCGGGCTGCCAGGCGGGCAGCAGGCGCCGCTCGGGATCGGTGAGCTCCACGGAGAGCACGGAGTCGGATTCCCGCCGCAGGGCGGCGGTCTCGAGCTTCAGGACGTCGGTCTCACTCTTGCTCATACTTAGTACGGTACTAATTACGGACGCCGGTTGGGAAGCCCCGAGCGGCTGCCTCCATCGACGCGATTCACCCCCTTGACGGGCTATTGAGACGTACCGTACTTTGTACGAACCTTGCGGACGACCCATCCACCGTCCCAGCCATTCGCATCCCATCGCGGCGACGGAACCTGACGGAGCCGGCCTGCCCGCACCCGCCGGAGACCGCCCGCGTCTCCGGATCCCGCTGACGTTCCTCTTTCGACTCGGCCCCGCATTCCCGGAGGACGACCATGACCGCCTTGACCCGGACTGCGCGGCATCAGCGCACGAGGGCAGTGTTCGCGAGCTGGATCGGCACGACGATCGAGTACTACGACTTCTCGTGCTACGGCCTCGGCGCCTCGTTGATCTTCGCCAAGATCTTCTTTCCCTCGGCGAACCCGACCACGGGCACGCTGCTGTCGCTGTCCAGCTTCGGAGTCGCCTATGTCGCGCGCCCGCTCGGGGCGCTGGTCTTCGGTCACTTCGGCGACCGCATGGGCAGGAGAAGAACGCTCATCTTCACGCTCCTCCTCATGGGCGTCTCGACCATCGCGATCGGAGCGCTCCCCACCTACTCTCAGATCGGCCTCGCGGCCCCCGTGCTGCTCGTCGTCGCCCGCCTGCTCCAAGGGTTCGCCGTGGGCGGCGAGTACGGCGGCGCGATCCTGATGACGGTGGAACACTCCGCCGACAACAAGCGAGGCCTTTTCGGCTCTCTGGTCAACACCGGCACCACCGCCGGCCTGGTGCTGGCGAACCTGGCATTCCTGCTGGCCCTGCGGCTTCCGGACGAGCAACTGCTGTCGTGGGGCTGGCGGATTCCCTTCCTTCTCAGCACCCTTCTCGTGGTCATAGGGCTGATCGCACGGACCGTACTGGAAGAGACCCCCGATTTCGCCGAAGTGAAGCAGCGGGACGCGGTGCGCGAATTCCCGATCGTCGACGTGGCGCGCAACCACCTGGGCACCGTGTCGCTGGTCGCGCTGGGCATCATCGCCTCGGGAAGCACGTTCACGCTGACCACGGTGTTCTCGCTGACCTACGGAAAGCTCGGCCTCGGGCTCGGCGGCAGCGCGATGCTCGACGTGCTCCTGCCGGCCACCGTGGTCGTCCTGGTCGCCCTGCCGCTGTTCGGCAGACTCGCCGACCGCGTCGGGGTCCGGGCGCTGTTCCTGGGTGGGCTGGTGTCGCTCATCGTGCTGCCGTTCGTGTGGTTCGCCCTGCTGGACACGCGGCAGTACGGGCTGATGCTGCTGGGCTTCGCGCTGCTGTTCGTCGGCTATGCCGCCAACTACGCGGTGGTACCGGCCTACTTCGCGCAGGTCTTCCCCTCGGGGGTGCGGTTCACCGGACTGTCGGTCGGGTTCACCATCGGGCTCATCGCCAGCAACGCGATCGCACCCGCGGTCGCGACATCGCTGCTGGAGGCCAGCGGAGGCTGGGAGGCCATCGCGGCCTACATGGCGAGCACCGCCGTGATCTCGCTGGTGGCCGGCATCTTCCTGCGGATCCCGACCACTGGTTCGGAGCGAGTCGCGGCACCACGCCTGGTCGACGACAGCGTCACCGACAACTGAAGGCCGCGGCTTCGGGGACCGGCCTGCCACACCCCGGCCCCCGAAGCCGCCCTACCCTGCCAAGGAGACCGATCGTGAGCCTTCACCCTCGGGTGACATCCCTTCAGACGACGACGCTGTCGTACCAGGTGGCCAGACCGTCCGCCGCCGGAACCCCGGTGGTGCTCCTGCATCCGTGGTTCGGCTGCTGGCAGTTCTGGGCCCCCACGATGGGCCACCTCGCAGACCGCCCCTGCTACGCCGTCGACCTCTACTCGCCCGCCGCCGGCGACTGGTCCCCGATGGCCGGCCCGACCGGGCTCGCCAACGCCGTCCTGGCCATGATGGATGCGGAACGGCTGGACCGGGTGGACGTGGTGGGCAACTCCGTGGGCGGCATCGTCGCGCAAGTCATCGCTTCGAAGGTGCCGCACCGGGTGCGTCGACTCGTGCTGGTCGGCACCGGAGCGAGTACGGCCGGCGCACTGCCGGGCTTCGCCGGGGTCGTCGACCGATGGATCAAGGTCGTCCGCGAAAACGGCGCCGCCGACCGCGCCGCGGTCGAGGCCGCCGTCCGCATGCTGTTCACGATCAGCCCGGACGAGGACACCTGGGAGACATACGTCCAAGCGGTGCTACGCACGGACCCGGCGTACCTCGCGGCCGTCCTCGGCGCGGCGCGCGAGCTGGACCTCACACCGCGGCTCGCGGACATCACCGCGTCCACGCTGGTGATCCGGGGCAGCGAGGACTGTGCGCGCAGCGCCGGGCACTCCGCTGTCCTGGCCACCGGAATCCGCGCGGCCCGCTCGATCGAAATGCCCGGCGCCGGCCACTCGCCCATGGTCGACCACCCGATGGAGTTCGCCCGCCTGGTCTCGGACCACCTCAGCGCCCGGTTGCCCTGACGGATGTCAGCGGCCGGTTCGGATGACTCTGATCGTCAGATCGGTTCGCGGAGGTACTCCCAATACTCCTTGGCTTCCGCCGGGTCGATGGTGGGCGGTGATTCCAGCCCGGTTCCGTCGGCGGCGTTCTCGGCCAGGCACTGGCGGACCGACTGGCGGACCGCACGTTGCGTCCTGCGGAACCGGCGACCCATGAAGCGTTCCAGTGCCTCCTCCACGCAGGAGTGCTGCTTCAGTTCTTCGGCGAGGACATGGGCGTCCTCGATGGCCATGGCGGCTCCGCTGGAACCGTGCGGCGGCATCACGTGGGCTGCGTCGCCGATGAGCACGACGCGTCCGCGGTACCAGGGAGCGGGCATGAGGAAGGCACTGAATGGACCGAAGTGGATCTCGTTGGAGGGAGGCAGGTCGGCGCGGATACGGGCGGCTTCCGGGAAGGTGAATTGCTTGAGGGCCTCGATCATCTCCGTGCGGACGAGCCGGTCTGATCCGCGCACGATCCGTCCGTTGGGCTTGGTGACGAAGGCGTAGATGGTGTTGCCGGGGAGCGGGTAGAGACCGAGTTTGAGGCCGTCGGCGCCCAGGTACATCCGCCCATGGGTGATCGACGGGATTCCCATCGTCAGCCACCGGTAGCCGGCCTGGCCCAGTGCTCCGGTGCGGAACTCTTCGCCGAACACTCTGCGGCGGATCAGGGAATTGAAGCCGTCGGCTCCGACGACCAGGTCGAATGTGCCGCTCTCGCCATCGGTGAAGTCGGTGATGACCTGGTCTCCGGCTTGCCGTACCTCGGTGATGGTCACCCCGTCCTGGACGGTGATGCCTCTCTCGATGAGGGAGCCCAGCAAAATGTCGGCCAGTACCTTCCGGGACAGCACCACATTGTCGGGGTAAGGCTGCCCTTCGGGCTGAGGGCGTTCACTGTAGACGAGCGTGGTGCCGTCGGCTTCGCACATGTGCAAATGCATGCTGAGGCTGCTGCCCGCGAGGACCGGCTGGAGCAGGCCGTGCGCGTCGAGTGCCCGCAGGGCGTTGCCCGAGAGCCCGACCCCTGAGCCGATGGGCCGGGAATCGATGTCGACCAGGCGGATCTCGGCGTCGGTGTCGCGCAGCGCGTTGGCCAGGGTGAGGCCCGCGATCCCGGCGCCGACGATGAGGATTCTGCGAGGTTGCGGCATGAAGGTCCAATCGTGGTGTGGTGGGCCGGTCAGTTCTTGATGCCGCCGCTGAAACCGCGCATGAGGCGGCGTTGGGCGGCGATGAAAAGGACCAGGACGGGCAGGAGCGACATGGCGACCGCCGCGAACACCAGGTTCCATTTGGTGGCGACGCCGCCGATGTAGGTGTAGACCGTCAGCGGCAGTGGAGTGTTGGGAGTGCCGTTGAGGAAGATGATGGGGAAGAAGAAGTCGTTCCAGATCTGCACCCCGGTGAGGACGGCGACGGTTCCGGTGGCGGGACGCAGCAGGGGGAAGACGACCGAGAGGAAGGTCCGCAGGGTGGAGGCGCCGTCGACGCACGCGGCCTCTTCGTACTCCCGGGGCAGGCTCCGGGCGAAGCCCGTGTAGAGGAAGATCGCCAGTGGCAGCCACAGCCCGGTGTACAGCACGATCATGCCGGCGTAGCCGCCCACCAGGCCGAGCGACCGCAACGCGGTGTACAGCGGGATGACGCCGAGCTGGCTGGGCAGGATGATGCCGACGACCGACAGGACGAACACCAGGTTCCCCATCCGTCCGCGGGCACGGGCGATCGCGTAGGCCGAGACCGAGCCCAGCGCCACCAGCACCGCGACGCTTCCGGCGGTGATGACGACGCTGTTGACGGCGGCGCGGCCGATGCCGGCCTCGTTCCACGCCTTGACG
This sequence comes from Actinomadura montaniterrae, assembly GCF_008923365.1. Taxonomy (GTDB): domain Bacteria; phylum Actinomycetota; class Actinomycetes; order Streptosporangiales; family Streptosporangiaceae; genus Spirillospora; species Spirillospora montaniterrae. Next base: position 14,281 of record NZ_WBMR01000003.1, on the reverse strand, counting down.
TAGTTGCCGGGATGCCAGGAGTCGGGCAGCCCCGTCGGGTCGCTGAGAATCTGGGCCGCCGGTTCCAGTGACACCATGACCAGCAGGACGAACGGAACGATCCAGAGCGCGGCGCCGCCGAGCAGCAGCGTCTCCCGCAGCGCGGATCGCCAGGTATAGCGGTGATAGGCGGTGCTCATGGGGTGTCCTTCCGGGGGCGCACGGCCACCATCTGGACCAGTGCGACGACGACGATGATCAGGGTCAGGACCAGTGACAACGCCGTCCCGTACCCGTAGCGGCCGTTGGCGAAGGTCTGCTTGTACACCTGGGTGGCGAGGGTTTCCGTCATGTTGACCGGTCCTCCGCCGGTCAGGGACATCACCTGGTCGAAGGTGCCGAGGGCGACGATGGAGACCAGCGGTACGGCGATCATGGTCGCCGGGCGCAGCAGCGGCAGCGTGACGGCCAGGGTGCGCCGCCAGGGGGAGGCGCCGTCGACGGCGGCGGCCTCGTCGAGGTCGGCGGGGATGGCCTGGAGGCCGGCCAGGTAGATCACCATGGCCAGGCCGGTCATCTGCCAGATCATGACCAGGCAGACGCTCCACAGGGCGGTGGCCGGATCGGCCAGCCAGGACCGTGGCTGGTCCTGCAGATGCAGCCAGTGCAAGGCGTGGTTGATGATTCCGTCGGTCTGGAACAGGAACTTCCACACGTACGCCGTGGACAGCGAGCTCATCACCGCGGGGAGGAAGAACACCGCGCGGAGCAGGTACCGGGACTTCACCACCGTGTTGAGGCCCATCGCCAGCAGAAGCCCGACCAGGTTGCCGGCGCAGACGACGACCAGGGCGATCACGATGGTGTTCCGGAGAGCCCGCAGGGCGAGCGGATCGGTGAAGATCTCTTCGAAGTTGGCCGGCCCGACGAACCGCGCGCCCGACAGTCCGTTCCAGTCGGTGAAGGCGTAGCCGGCCCCTGCGAGCGTCGGCAGGAAGCGCGCGAGGATCAGGCACAGCAGTGCGGGCAACAGCCATGGCCATGGCACGCCGCCCGGCTGCCCCGAGGCGCGTTTCGCGGGTCGGCCGATGCGGGGATCGGCCTTCTTGCCTGATCGAGTCGGTATCTGATGGTCGGCGAGGTGCACGGCCAAGGCGGCCTCCCGGAGTGCCGGTACGAGTGGTTCGCGGTCGGCCTGCGGGCGGGTCGCGTCCACGCCCGCAGGCCGCAGGTCATCGGGTCGTCCAGGCGGCGTCCATGGCCGCCAGCACGTCCTCGGGCTTCTGCCTGCCGATCAGCAGCCCCTGGACACCGTCCCCGAGCTGCTCATAGACCTCGGAGTTGGGCCAGGACGCCTGGATCAGCGGAAAGGTGTGCTCGGTGTCGCGCAGCAGGCCGTTCAACGGCGCGAGCTCGGGGTTGGTCACCGGCTTCTTGCCTTGGCCTTCCTGGGTGGAGAGCCCACCGGACCTGGCCGCGTACAGGGGCGATCCGTCGCCGGTGGCGAAGAATTCGAGGAACTTCAGCGCCGCTCCGTTGCCGGCGGCCTTCCTGCTCAACGCGATCGCGTTGCCGGGGTAGGAATAGAGGACCTGCCGGCCGCCGGCGGGCGTCGGCACCGGATAGGCCCGCAGGTTCGCCTTCGGGTTGAGCGCCTTGATGGCGGCTATCGAGCTCACCGGGATGATCGCCGCCAGTGCCTTGCCGCTGGGGACCAGCGGCGCGAACTGGGCGAGATCCGCGCCTTCGGCGCCCTTCTGAAAGCAGCCCCAGTTCTTCATGTCGACCAGGCTCTGCAGCGCGGCCTTCCACTCGGCCGACCCCTTGAAGGTCACCTTGCCCGCCGCGCGCTCGGCGTCCCAGCCAGGGTCCTTGGCGAGGACCTGCGTGGCCGCGAGGTTGGAGGCGAACATGCCCGCGGTCTGGTTGTTCGCCCCGCCCAGCGAGTAGAGGGTCTTGCCGTGCGAGACGGCCAGGGCGCAGGCCTGCTTCACCTCGTCCAGCGTCTGGGGCGCTTTGGTGAGGCCGGTTTCCTTCATCGCGTCGACGTTGTAGACCTGGGCGGCGACCACCTGGTCCAGGGGCGTCGCCCACAATTGCGTGCCGGTGTAGAACAGGTCGTGGGAGGTCCGCGGGATGACGCTGGAACTCCACGGCTGGCTGGACAGATCGGCCAGGTGGCCGGCCTTGGCGAACGGCAGGACGGCCTGCTGCCCGCCCGAACCGGGGGTCACGTAGAACACGTCCGGTGGATTCCCCGACTGCAGGCGGGTCCGTAGCGTCTGGACGTAGCTGGGGCCGAGAGGGACGTACTCCGACTTGACCTTGATGTTGGGGTAGTGCTTCTGGAACGCCGTGACGATATCGGCCAGGGCGGTCTTCTCGTTGGCGTCGGACTGGGCGAGCAGCGTGAACGATCCGCTCTCGCCGGCCTTCCCTGCCTTGACCGAACCGGTGGTGGTGCCGGAACCGCAACCGGTCATCGTCGCGGCGAGGGTGACGCCGAGCGCGGCGACCGCCACGGCGAACCTGGAAGGGGGCATGAGTTGCTCCTGCAGGACAGGGGATGGAAGAAGCGGCGGGTGGCCGGACGGGGGCGTCCGAGGCAGAGACGATGACCGGGCCGGCGATGCGCGGGCGGGACGGCGGGGCCGCGTGCCCCGCCGTCCCATCGCCGCGCGGGCCCAGGTGAGGGGAGCCGGGGCGGAGGCCTGCCGGCTACGAGCCGGCGGGCGGGGTCCAGTCCGGGGGCTCCTTCCAGTCGGCCGGCGGCTTCCAGTCGCCCAGCGGCGGCATCTCGGTGGGCGCGCCCGCCTGGTCGGTGGGCTTGCTCAACGGGTTGGCGAACTCCCGGAACTCCTTGATCTCGCCGTCCTCGAGCCTGAAGCTCATCAGGTAGTGGTTGCCGTAGGTGACCGGTTCGTATCCGTCGACGCGGATGACGCCTCCGCCGTCGCACTCGACCCAGAACCGGTCGGGGTACTGGGTGTCGTAGACGGTGACGTCGCTCCAGCTCCAGCCGGTGAACAGCTCGATGTTGCGCAGGAAGTTGTACTTCAGCTCGTACTGGCCCCGCATGTCGATGGGGTGCCCCATCCCGGTCCACGGCAGGACCTTGTAGCCGTCCTCGGCGAACAGCGAGGCCCGCTCCAGCCCGTGGCACTTGAAGAAGCGCTCTACCGTCGCCCGGTTGCGGTCGCGCAAGGCGACGTCGTCGGTGCTCATGCCCGGAGGTCGTCCCTTCCCTGGTGGTGACGGTCCGTGTAACGCTCGCGAAACAGAACCATAATTACGATTATCGACCGTAGCTCAGCGCTGACCAGGGCGTCAATGGGCCGAGGAGGGGAAACGATAACGAGTGTTCTAGTCTGTGGGACGGACCAGGAGCCTCGACTCCGGGGCCGCGAGCGCGGCTTCCGGGCGGCACGACGACCGAGCGGAGACGACACCCGATGAGCAGGGACGAGACGGCCCCCACCACGCGACCGGAGGATTCCTTCTCCCGCCCGCCCCGGCAGTCACGCAGCCAGCAGTCCTTCAACAAGTTGCTCGACGCGGCCTTCGACCTGGTCAGCGAGGCGGGCTCCACGGCGGTCACCCTCGCCGACGTGGTGAAGCGGGCCGGCGTCAGCACCGGCGTGGTGTACGCCCGGGTGAAGTCCAAGGACGACCTGCTGCGCGCCCTGCTCACCCGCGAGATCAGCCGCCTGGACGAACACTCGCAACAGATGCTCGGCAGCCATATCTCGACGGGCGTCAACTTCGAGGGCTACGTCGCCCGCCTGCTCGAGCTCCTGGTGGAGCACCTGCGCAGCCGTGCCAAGGCCCTGCGGGTCGCCATACAGATCGGGTACGCGGACCCGGTCGCCGCCGAGATGGGGCACGCCGCCTACCAGAAGACCGAGCAGCGGTTCGTCCAGCGGCTGCTCGAACGCCGCGGCGACATCCGGCATCCCGAGCCGGAACGCGCTGCCGCGCGGGCGTTCGTCATCGTCTACAGCGTGGTGGGACGTCACCTCGGACTGCACGGCGAACGCGTCACGTCCCCCCAGTGGGAATGGAACGAACTGCTCGAGGACCTGTCCACGATGATCGCCCACTACCTGGGGCGGCGGCCACCGGCATAGGAGCCGGCTGCTTCGGCGTGTGGCGGCAGCCGCGGGCCTTTGACGGGCCCGCGGCCACTCACACAGATGATCTTCAAGAGCGGTGAGGCTCGGTCAGTGGTCAGCGGATCCGGACGGTGGTGGTGAGGGGCAGGTCGGTGGACGAGGCGCCGGCCTGGACCGTGCGGTCACCGGTGCCGCGGACCCAGGTCTGCTCGGCCGTGGACCAGGACGACAGGTCGCGGGCCGTGATGTGCAGGGTGACGGTCCGGGAGGCGCCGGGCGGCAGGGTGATCCGGTCGAACCCGGCCAGCTTCCGCTTGACCTGCTGGATGGAGGAGGGCAGGTCGGGGGAGGGGCCGAGGTACACCTGCGGCACGGCCGCCCCGGCGCGGTGTCCGGTGTTGCGAACGGTGAGCCGCACGTCCAGGCCGCCGTCGCGGGCGGCGGTGGCGCGGAGGCCCGAATAGGCGAACGTGGTGTAGGAGAGCCCGTAGCCGAAGGGGTAGAGCGGCGCGACGTTCTGGCTGGTGTACCAGCGGTACCCGGACTGGAGCCCCTCCGACCAGGTGATCTTGCCGTCCTGGCCGACGGATCGTTCGGGGTGGCCGGTGAAGGGCGTGGTGGAGTTCGGGAAGGTGATGGGCAGGCGGCCGCCGGGGTTGACCGTGCCGAAGAGGAGGTCCGCGGTCGCGGTGCCGCCCTCCTGCCCCGGGTACCACATCTCCAGCACGCCCTTGACCGAGTCCAGCCAGGGCATCTTCACCGGTCCGCCGGTGTTGAGCACGACGACCGTGTTGGGGTTGGCGGCGGCGACCGCGCGGACAAGCTCGTCCTGGTCGGCGCCGAGGGTGCCGACGTCGCCGGCGGTCGTGGTGGTGTTGGCGTCGTCGACGAACACCACGGCGGTCGGGGCCTTGGCGGCGGCGGTGGCGGCCGCCTTGATCCCGGCCTGGACGGGCGACCAGGCGAACCGCAGGGTCGGGTTCGCCGCGGTGTCGGCGGCGGGGGTGTAGGTGAAGGTGATCCGGTGCTTGCCCGGCTCGAGTTGCAGCTTGGTGCCGGCGTTGGTGAGCCCGAGGTACTGGCCGTTGACCGTCGGGCCGTTCGGGTAGGTGTTGGGCAGGATGGTCGACGGCTGGGTCAGCGTGCGGGTGCTGCCGTCGACCGACAGGGAGAGCGTTCCGGTCTCTCCCGTGCCGGGTCCTTGGGCGAGGCCGGGGTTGATCCCCTTGTTGTAGGCGGACGGGTTGCCCGAGGAGGTGCCGATCGGGCGCTGCAGCCACAGGTTGTAGGTGTCGGCCGCGGCGACGTCGATGTAGCCGTCCCAGGTGTAGGTATTGCCGCGGGTCAGGTCGGTCTGGTCGCCGCTCAGTGCGGCGTCGACCTTGGTTCCGATGACCGTTCCGGAGGCGTCCTTCTCGGTGCGGGTCAGGCCGGGGGCGCCCTCCGGCGTGGTGAGGGCGGTGGCCGGCACGGTCGTTCCGACGCGGTCCAGCCCAGGGGTCAGGACGGCGCGGGAGCCGATCTTCGCGCGGACGGCGTCGTAGGGGCTGACGCCGTTGCGGTCGCCGAAGCCCCGCGAGCGCTCGCCTCCGGGGCTGGAGGGCAGCAGGTCGGCCGTGGGCCCGATCAGCGCGACGCCTCCCTTGCCGCTCAGCGGCAGGACGTCGTCGTTCTTGAGCAGGACCGCCGCCTCCTCGGCGAGTTCGCGGCTGGTGGCGATGCCGGCGCTCTTGTCGACCTTGGCCGGGGCCTTGCGGATCGGCTTGACGTGGGTCTTGGCGGACCTGGGGTAGCCGGAGTCGTCCAGCAGGCCGAAGCGCTGGTACTGGTAGAGGATCCGGGCGACCGAGGCGTCCAGGGCGGTGGCGTAGGTCTTGTCGTAGGTGGCCGATGCGGGGTCGACCAGGGGTTTGAGCTTGGCCGGGGACAGGTTGGCGGTGATGAACTCCTGGTCCATGCCCGCCAGCAGGTCGCTGGTGGCCTTCGAGGCGGTGTAGTCGGACGTCACCCAGCCCTTGAAGTTCCACTGTCCCTTGAGGACGGTGTTGAGGGCGCCGCTGTTGGAGCACGCGTAGTCGGGCTTGGACTCCAGCGGCGTGATCTGGAAGGTGGCGTAGGAGCACATCACCGAGCTGACGCGGCCGTCCTTGACCGCGGTCTCGCTCGGCCGCAGGTAGAGCTCGCGCGCGGTCTGCTCGTCCACGATCGAGGGCGTGGCCTGGTTCTGGCCGTTGTACATGGTGAAGTGCTTGACCTGCGACAGCAGGCCGGTCGACTGGATCCCGTTGATCTCCTCGTCGAGCATCTCGGAGGCCAGGTAGGGGTCCTCGCCGAGGCTGGTCATGTTGCGGCTCCAGGTGGGGAGCCGTGCCAGGTCCACCTGGGGTCCGTAGATCAGGTCGACGCCGAGGGCGCGTCCTTCCGTGCCCACGCTCCGGCCGAACACCGAGAACGCCCCGCGGTCGAACGAGGCGGCCAGCCCGAGCCGGGTGGGGTAGGCGGTGGCGTCCTTGTAGACGTTGATGCCCTGGGCGTCGGCGTGCCGGACGGCGGGGATCCCGAGCCGTGCGATGCCCGGGATGTACCCCGCCTCGCCGTGCGGGTCCGGGTCGGTGCCACCGCGTACCAGAAGCAGCTTCTCGTCCACCGTCAGGTGACCGACCAGCCACTTGACGGTGCCGGTCCACGGCGCGTCCGCCGCGATCGGCGGCGAGCCCGCCTGCCCGGCGAAGGCCGGGGCCTGGCCGGTGCCGACCAGCGACAGGCCCAGGCCCAGTGCGACGGTGGCCGCGAGGGCCCTTCTTCGGAACAAGGGCATGGCAGATCCCTTCGGGGGTGGGAGGCGGCCGGTTCGCAAACGGAGTCGGCCGCGATCCGGGCATGCGAATGCCCGGGGCACTGGACGTGCAGAGTCGGTGGGGGCGGGGAGAGCGGCGCGCGCGGCACCGGCACGGGGGTGGGCAAGCTGGGGGGTGAGCAAGTGGGGGGGTGAGCGGCAGGACCGTCACGTCTGACGTTCGCTGAGCCCGTCGTGAGCTGTGTGGTAACCGGAAGTTAAGACACAGCGCCGCCCTCCGGTCAAGAGGCCGATTCGGGTCCGCCGTTTGTTACCCGGCGCACCAAATGCCTACATCCGATCTCGATCGAGCAGGTCAGAAGGCATTTTGTTGAGGGCTCCAACAATCCTGGCCGGATGTGGAATCGCCGCACCGCGCCATGGCCGGAGGCCTCAGGTGGCGGTGTCCAGGAGGCCCCGGTGGTGGGGTCACTCGAGGACGCCGTTCGCGCGCAGTGCCGCCTGCTCGGTCTCGTCCAGGTCGAGGAGGTCGGTGAGGAGTTCGGCGGTGTGCTCGCCTAGACGCGGCGCCGGCGTCCGGACGCTGCCCGGTGTGCGGGTGAGCCGCGCCGGCAGTCCCTCGTGCAGGAAGGTGCCCGCCGCCGGATGGGCGAGCGGCACGTAGAACTCCCAGGCGCGCAGCGCGGCGTCGTGCTCGACGAGCGTGCGTCCGTCGCGCACTGGGTAGGCGGGAACGCCGTTGCCCTGGAGGATCTCCGCGACGGCCTCGGCGGGCCGGGACCGCGTCCAGGCGGCGATGTGGTCCTCCAGTGCGGACTCGTTCGCCTTGCGCCCGGTCAGGGTCGTCCAGCGCGGGTCGTAGGGGAGGCCGGCGACGGCTGCCAGGCGGGCGTACTCCTCGTCCGTCCGGGCAGCGATGGCGACCCAGTTGCCGTCGCCGAGGCAGGGGAACACCCCGTGCGGAGCCATCCGCGGATGCCGGTTGCCGAGCGGCTCGACGGTCTCGCCGCGGTCCGCGCGCAGGATCGCGTCGCCCAGGTGCGCGGCTGCCGTCTCGAGTTGGGACATGTCGACGTGCTGCCCGGCGCCGGTGCGGTCGCGGACGGCCAGGGCGGCCAGCGCGGCGAGAGCGGCATGATGGCCGGCGATGATGTCGGCGAGGCCGTACACCACCCCGACGGGCTGCTCGCCCGGCTCTCCCGTGAGCGCCGTCCAGCCGGACAGAGCGGAGACCGCGTCGGCGTAGGAGACGTAGTCGCGCCAGGGACCGGTGTGGCCCATGCCCGACATGCTCACGACGATGATGTCCTCGCGGACCCGGCGCAGCCGGTCGTAGCCGAGTTCGAGCCGGTCGAGGACGCCTGCCGCGAAGTTCTCCACGACGACGTCGCAGTGCGCGGCGAGCCGGAGCGCGAGGTCGCGGCCTTCCTGCGTGCGCAGGTTGACGGTGATGCTCTTCTTGTTCCGGTTGACGTTGTTGAAGTAGCCGCTGGTGTCGGGGTCGGTCTCGTCGGACCGGGACAGGTGGAAGCCGGGGGAGAAGCGGGTCGGGTCGGGCCGGTGCCGTGATTCGATCTTGATGACCTCCGCGCCGTGGTCGGCGAGGGTCTTGGTCGCGTACGGCCCGGCGAGCACCCAGGTGAGGTCGAGGACGCGGATCCCCTCCAGGGCGCCGCGCCGCCGCGGAGTGGCTGCGGCGTTCCGTGCCCGCGGCTCGGCGGCCGCCGGGACGGTGTGCTCGCAGGGTTCGGGGACCCGCAGCCGGGCCGGTGGGGCCGCTCCGCCGACGCGGGCCGCGAAGCCCGCGTCGCGCGCCGGGCCCTCGGGCGTCATGACATCGACGAAGAAGCCGCGGTCGACCAACTGGGCGTTGCCGGCCAGCTCCTCCGGGCGCAGTACGGCGGCCCAGGGGAGCCGCCGGGCCTGCCCCTCGTGGAAGAGCTGGTCGCGCTTCATCTCGCCGACGATGCCGGCGAGCAGGTCGAAGACCTCCTGGCGGTGCCGGACCCGGTACGCCGGGTCCTGCCACCGCTCGTCGGCCAGGTCGCCCGCCGTGCCGTTGTCGACGAGCCAGGCGAGCGTGGCGTCCCACATCCGCGGGCTGCCGCCCAGGCCGCCGGCGATGAGGCCGTCCGCCGTGGTGAACAGCGTGTGCGGGGCCATCGGGTGCGTGCTGCCCGTCCGCTCCGGGACCCGGCCGGTGTGGATGTAGGTGATCGCGCCGAACTCCAGGCTAGCCGCGACCGAGGCCTGCCCTGAGACGACCACGCGCTGCCCGCCGCCCGCCCGTGCGGCGACCAGGGTCGCGATCGCCGCGTTCAGCCCGGCGAGCTGGTCGGCCTGGTCGCCGTACGGGCGCAGCGGCGGGCGGTCGGGCCGGCCGATCAGCGCGAGCATGCCGCCCGCGGCGGCGACGGTGAGGTCGGTCGCCGCCCAGCCGGCGGCCGGACCGGCGTCCCCGTACGGCGCCAGCACGACGTGGACGGCCCCGTCTCCGGCGGCTTCCGCCAGGTCGGCGGCGACCCGCGCGAGCGGACCGCCCCACGTGCCGTCGAGGATCACATCGCACTGCGGTGCGAGCGCGAGCGCGTCCTCCGGCAGGGCGGAGGACTTCCCGGCCGCCCGGTGCGCGAAGCCGACGGGGTCCGTCCGGCGGGCCGCGACGCCCTCGGGCGGCTCGACGATCGTCACCTCCGCGCCGAGGCCGACGAGCATGCGCCCGGCGTCCGGCGCGGCGTAGTCGCCTATCTCCAGGACACGGATCACGCGAGCACCTTTCCGAGCGATTCCATAAGTTCATGGGGGAGGGTGGAGGTGCGGACCCCAGCTGAGACCGTCACCTCGGGCGACGTGCCGTGCCGGCGGACGATGCTCAGCGCGGCCTCGGCCACCGCGTCGACGGGACGGCAGGGCGGGAGGCGGATGCCGGTGCGCACGTCAGCCCGCCTTGGTCAGCTCGGTGTCCACACCGATCGGGCCGATCTTGGCCGCGCCGCCCGGCGAGCCGACGGCCTCCTCCCGCCCGGGCAGCGGCTCCTCGAAGAACCGCCGGTTGTCCACCCGGTGATCCGGGTCGGCGGTCCGGTCGGCGGAGATCGCCTGCTCCGGGCAGACCTCCGCGCAGGCGCCGCAGTCGATGCACTCGACGGGGTGGATGTAGAGCTTGCGCGCTCCCTCGTAGATGCAGTCGACCGGGCATTCCTCCATGCACGACCGGTCCATGACGTCCACGCATGCCGGGCCGATGACGTACGCCATGTCACTTCCTCTCTGCCGGGCCGTCGGTGGAGTGCCCGGGGAACAGCTCCGCCTCCGGGTCGATGACGGTGGCGGCGTTGTTGACGGCGGTCGCGACCTCGCCGAAGCCGACCGCGATCAGCCGGACCTTGCCGGGGTAGTCGGTGATGTCGCCCGCGGCGTACACGCGGGGCAGGTTGGTGGCCATGTCGGTGCCGACCGCGATCCGCCGCGACCGGAGTTCGAGGCCCCAGCCGAGCAGCGGCCCGAGATCGGCGGTGAAGCCGAGCGCGGCGATGAGAGTCTGCGCCTTCAGCTCCCGCGTGGTCCCGTCCGGCAGGTGGGTGACCTGGACGGTCTCCAGGCCGTCCGTCCCCGACGCGGCGGTCACCGCGCTGTTGACGAGGATCTCGACGCCTGCGTCGCGGACGCGGTCGACCGTCGCGGCGTGCGCCCGGAACCGGTCGCGGCGGTGGACCAGCGTGACCGAGCGGGCCAGGGGGACCAGGCTGTCGGCCCAGTCGAAGGCGCTGTCCCCGCCGCCTGCGATCACGATGTCTTGGTCGGTGTGGTCTGCGAGGTGCCGCACGAAGTAGACGAGCCCGCGCCCCTCGAACGCGCGCGCGGCGGGCAGCGGCCGCGGCGTGAACGTCCCGATCCCGCCGGTGACGACGACCGCCCCGGCCCGTACGGTCGCCCCCTGGGCGCTGCGGACGACGGGCAGGCCGTCGTCGTAGGACAGTTCCACGGCCTGGTGACCGAGCAGGTACTCCGGTCCGTACGGCGCCGCCTGGGCCACCAGGTCGTCGACCAGGTCGCGGCCGCGGACCGAGGGCAGGCCGGCGATGTCGAGGATGGGCTTCTCCGGGTACATGGCGGTGATCTGGCCGCCCGGCTGGGGAAGCACGTCCATGACCGCCACCCGCAGGCCGCGGAATCCCGCGTAGTAGGCGCCGTACAGGCCGGCCGGGCCGGCGCCGACGATCAGGATGTCGGCCTCGGTGGGCGGGCTCTCGTCCGTTGGCGTCGAGATCTCGGCAAGCGTGCTCATGACAGGTGACCGTAAGGACGGCGCCTCGTCCCACCAACGGATCCGGTCCGGTGAGCAGGACGTTCGGCTGTCCACCAGGGGAAAGCCGCGGAATCCTCACCGCGTGGCACAGCCGGACGCCCTCGAACCTGCTGAGGAGAACAACGGATGTTCGTCATGAGAGGCGCTCGCTCGGCGAGCACGGTGCGTCGGAACCCGGGCAGGGCGGCGGGAGCCCTCATCGCGATCGCGGCGCTGGTACCGGCCGCGTCGTGCACGTCGGGATCGACGGACAGCGGAGGCGCGAACGCCCAGGCCAAGGGACCGGTCATCCGGATCGCCGCCGGTGTCGACCCGTCGTACGCGCCGCTCTACCTGGCCGTGCAGCGCGGGATGTTCGCCAAGGCGGGGCTGAACGTCCAGCTGGTGCAGACCGAGGGCGGGCCGACCGCGTCGCAGGCCGTCATCGCGGGAACGGCCCAGATCGCCGCCAACGCGGACTCCACCGCGCTGTCCCTGATGGCGAACAACGCGAACCTGCGCGCCCTGGGCGTCTTCCAGTCCTCCGACCGCTACCTCAAGGTCGTGCTGCGCAAGGGCATCGACGGGCCGAAGCAGGTCAAGACCATGGGGTCGATCCAGGGGATCGGCCTGTACGCCACCCATGCGTATCTGAAGCACAACGGCATCGACCCCGGCAGCATCAAGATCGTCAAAGGGTCTCCGCCGGACATGCCGGGCCTGCTCGGCCGCGGCTCCATCGACGGCTACATCCTGTTCGAGCCGTGGGCGGCCAACGGCGTCAAGGAAGGCGGCCACATCGCCGGCCGCATCGGGGACTTCGGGGTCGGCTACGTTCAGTGGCTCCTCGCCGGCCAGAAGTGGCTGAGCGGGCACAACGAGGTGGCCGGCAAGGTCTTCAAGGTCGTCGCACAGGCCGACCGGATCGTGACGAGCGACCCGAAGGCCGCGGGCGAGGCGACGCAGCAGCAGGTCAAGCTGCCCGCCGACACGGCCGCCCAGGGCCTTCCCGATATCAACTTCGCGGCCAGGGGCTTCACCGGCGCCGACTACGCCTCCGCCGGCAAGCTGCTGGACTTCCTCCTCGCGCAGAAGCTGATCAAAACGCGGCCCGACCTGGAGACCGTGATGATCCGCGGCTGGTACGAGAGGTATGTCGGGTGAGGGGCGACCCTTTGGCGGAGGTCTGCGCCCGCGCCGCCCGGCTGCGCGGTCGCGCCGAACGCGTTCGCCTGGGCGAGGTCACGGTCCGGGACCTGTGCCGATACGCCATCGCGGTCGGTGACGACGAGTACGCCGCCGCGGCCCGCGCCGCCGCGGCGGCGGGCCGCCCGGTCGTCGCGCCGCCGATGTTCCTGACCAGCATCCTGAGCTGGCAGGACGGCCCGCCCGAAGGCGAGCTGCGACCGGACGGCCTGGGCGCGCAGGAGTCGCCCTGCACCGAGGGGCTCCCGGTCCGCCAGGTCCACGGCGGGCAGGCCGTACGGCTCCTCGCCGCCGTGGCGGCCGGCATGACGATCCACGCGGAGCGGTCCCTGACCGGTGCGGACCGCAAGCGCGGCCGGGCCGGGGACTTCGTGGTCCTCGGGCTCCGCACCGAGTACTTCGACGGCTCCGGCACGCCGCTGGCGGTGTCGGACGAGTCGGTCATCGTGCTGGGAGACGCCGATGAAGCCTGAACCGGGCACGGTGTGCCCGCCGCTGGAGGTCACGCCGACGCGCGTGCAGCTGTTCCGCTTCAGCGCGGTCACCTGGAACTCCCACCGCATCCACTACGACCAGGAGCACGCACGCGCTGAGGGATTCCCGGACGTCGTCGTCCAGTCGACGCTGCACGGGGAGATGTTCGCCCGTACGGTGCTGCGCTGGGCCGGCCCCGGCGCTGCGCTGCGCCGCGTCGAGTGGCGCAACCGCGCCAGCGCGTACGCCGGAACACCACTGATCTTCGCGGCGACGGTGACGGAGGTCAGGGAGGCCGGCGACGGGCACCTCGTCGAGCTGGCGCTCACCGGGACCGCGGCCGACGGCACCGTCTGCTCTACCGGCACCGTCGAGGTCCACGTCCCGTCCAGCTGACGGCAGGACGCATCGGTGGCCTGTTCCGTTCACCAGACCGGATCGGGTGAACGGAACCCGGCCGGCTCCTACGCTCGCCGCATGACTGACTTGTTCTCCCTCACCGGCCGGACGGCGCTGGTCACCGGCGGTGCCTCCGGGATCGGGCTGGCCGCGGCGCGCGCCATGGCCGCGGCCGGCGCCCGCGTCGCGATCACCTCCCGGGACCCGGACCGGGCCGCAGCGTGCGCCGAGCGGATCGGGCCCGGGGCCGTCGGGCTGGGCTGCGACGTCTCGTCCGAGGACCGGGTGCGCGCCACGGTCGAGCAGGTGGCCGACCGCATCGGCGGCCCGGACATCGTGGTCACCAGCGCCGGCACCCTCGCCCGGGGCAGCGTCGCCGACCTCGGCACGGAAGCGCTGCACGCCTGCATGGCGACCAACTTCTTCGGCACCTGGTACACCGTGCGGGAGGCGAGCAAGCGGATGACCGCCGCCGGTTACGGCCGCATCGTGACGATCGGCTCGGTGCTCGGCGTCGTCGGTGCCCCGGAACGCGCCGGGTACGCCGCGTCGAAGGGCGCGGTCGTGCAGCTGACCAAGTCCCTGGCGCTGGAACTGGCCGGTACGGGCGTCACGGCCAACTGCCTGCTGCCCGGGCCGGTGCTGACGGAGATGAACGAGGCGTCCCGCGACGATCCGGTGGCGCTCGCCATGGTGCGCAAGGAGGTACCGGTGGGCCGCTGGGGCGAGACCCATGAGCTGGCCGCCGCGCTGCTCCTGCTGGCCGGCGAGCATTCCGGCTACCTGACCGGTGCCACGCTGCCGGTGGACGGCGGCTACCTCGCGCACTGACGGAGCGGCCTCAGGCCCGGGCCTGGACTTGCCAGGCCCGGGCCTGACCTAGGCCTGGACCTCCAGGCCTAGAGCCTGTCCGGTAGATCTTGGTGTTTTGCTGAGGACGATCTGGTGGGTGTGGGTTGATGGTGTGTCGTGGTGCGACGGCATGAGTTGACCGATGCGGCGTGGCGGCGGATCGAGCCGCTTTTG
>NZ_WBMR01000299.1 GCF_008923365.1 Actinomadura montaniterrae | reverse complement strand
GCCGCCGCGATCCGCGGGCCGGCGAGGAGCAGCCCGTCCAGCCGCAGGTCGAGCAGCTCGCCCAGCGCGGCCCGCTCGCGCGCCGGGCGCCCGCCGCCACCGGCCAGCAGCACCCGGACGCCGCGCCGCGCGGCCTCGTCCGCCAGCCCGTCGTGGAGCGCCGCGAACAGCGGGTCGTGGAGGTCGGCGGCCAGCACCCCGACCATGCCGGTGCGGCCCGCCGCCAGGCCCCGCGCCATCACGTTGGGCCGGTAGCCCAGCTCGTCCGCCGCCTTGAGGACGGCCTCGCGGCGCTCCTTGCCGACCTTGGGCGAGCCGCGCATCACCAGCGACACCAGCGCCCGCGACACCCCCGCGCGCGCGGCGACGTCCTCCAAGGTCGGATGGGCCATCAACGTCCTCCACTCACGTGCCTGCCCCCGATCCAACCAGCCCTCGGCTCCCCGCGTTCACGTGTGGCGTGCCGCCCTCATGAAGCCGTTCATGAGGGCGGCACGCCACAGCTCAACGAGGGGGGTCAGTCGCGGGGGTCCCAGGCGCCGGGGGTGATGTCCAGGTCGAGGGGGTCGGCGACGGACTTCCAGTCGACGAACTTGAAGTTCGTGTTGGTGCGGACCTCGCCGTCCGGGCCCGTCTCGTCGGGGGCGTTGAAGCCGTCGTGCACGACCAGCAGGCCGTTCTTGAAGTCGCCGACGCGGGCGCTGGTCACCATCGCGCCGTCGCACTCCTCGGAGCCGTCGGCGCCCGTCCCGGGCGCGACGCGGAAGTGGCCGAGGTACTCGTTGTCCTCGCGGTCGTAGACGACGAAGGTGTTGTCGCCCTGGCTGGACGCGAGCAGGTAGCCCTCGCCGTCGTCCTTGCGGTAGATCGTGAGGCCCTCGGCGTCCGGCGTGATGTGCGTGCCGCCGGCGCCCGGGTCGGGGCCGCTGACCTCGCACTCCTCGGTCTCGGGGTTGTAGGTCGCGGGCACGCCGAAGTCCTTGACCTTGTCGACGAGGCGCGGCGTGCCGCCGTCCAGCGGGATGCGCCAGATGCCGACGTCCTCCTGCGCGGCGTACAGCACGCCGTGCTCCTCGTCGGCGACCATGCCCTCGACCTGCGGGCCGCGGCCCGGGTCCTCGCACGGCGTCCACGTGCCGCCGCCCGGCAGCGCGAACGACGACGGCAGGTCGACGTCCCGGACGTGCCGGTAGGTGATCTTCCCGGCGGCCGTCGCCTCCAGCCGGACGATCCCGACGCGCGGGGTGTGCCGGCGGCTCAGCGCGGCGTAGGACGTGCCGTGCGAGTCCTTCCACGACGCGATCCCGTACGCGGTCTCCTGGTCGTTGACCTGGTCGAGCGACGAGGAGAACACGAACGGCGCGGCGGCGTCGGTGACGTCGGTGAGCGGCGCGGTGTGCCGCAGTGCGGCGCGCGGGTCGATGGCGTAGGTGCGGACGGTGTCGCGGCCCCGGTCGGACACCACGGCGAGGTCGACCTTCCGGTCGCCGAGCCGGAACCCGTAGACCAGGTCGACGTTGTTGAAGCGGCCCGGCTCGTCGCCGTCGCGGGGCGGCTGCGGCGCGGCGAGCCGCTGGATCTGGTGCCCGGACGCGTCGTAGACGGCGAGCCCGGCCTGCTTGAGGGTGGTGATGACGAGGTCGCCGCCGTGGTCGGACGGGTGGTTCCAGATCGCGGGGTCGTCGGCGTTGGCGTTGCCGCCCGCGTCGTCGTCGAACACGGCCGGGGTCTCCAGGCGGGCGTGGACCTGGGCGAGCTCGTCGCCGTCGGCGGACGCCGGCGCGGCCGACAGCGCGGCGGCGGCCAGCGCCGCGGTGACCGCGGCGGCGGCGAGGCGGGGCCGGTGCGGACGGATCGGTGCGAAGGGCATCGGGTTCCTCCTGATGCGCTCGTCGTGGGGGGGATGCCCTGCACCGTAAGCGTTAGAGCGCTCTAATTCAATAGAGCGCTCTAATCGATCAAGAGGTTCCGCGCACCGCCGGCCCGGGCCGGGGCGCCCCGTCAGCGCTCGACGAGCGTGAGCGCGTAGGAGTACCGGCTCGCCCGGTACACGTGGCAGCCGTACTCGATCGCGGTGCCCTTGTCGTCGTAGGCGGTCCGGGTCATGGTGAGCATCGGGACGCCGCGCCGCTCGTCCAGCAGCCGCGCCTCCTCCGCCGTCGCGCGGCGCGCGCCGATCGACTGGTTGGCGATCCGCAGGTTCACGCCGCTCGCGCGCAGCAGCTCGTACAGGCCGTGCCGGGCGAGGTCGTCGGCGGTGACGTTGAGCAGGCCGTCGGGCAGGTAGTTGGTGAGCAGCGCGAGCGGCTCGCCACCGGTGTGCCGGGTGCGGCGCATCCGGAGAACGGTGTCGCCCGCCGCGAGGCCGAGCTGCTTCGCGACCCGGTCGTCCGCGGGCACCGGGCCGAACTCCAGCACGTCGGTGTGCGGCTCCTCGCCGGCCGCCGCCAGGTCGTCGTGCAGGCTGGTCAGCTCGACGGGGCGGCGGATCTCCGGCAGGACGACCTGCGTGCCGACGCCGCGCTTGCGCACCAGCAGCCCGCGGTCCACCAGGTGCTGGATCGCCTGCCGGACGGTCGGCCGGGACAGCCCGCAGCGCTCGGCGATCTCCAGCTCGTTCTCCAGCCGGGTGCCGGGCGACAGCTCGCCGGACTGGATCGCGGCCTCGAGCTGGCGGGCCAGCTGGTAGTAGAGCGGCACGGGGCTGCCGCGGTCCACGATCACGCGCGGTCGGTACACCCCGGCTCCCTCCGGTCCCGGTCGTTCGCGGGCCTCCCGCAACGGATGATACTCCGCGATTGGCCGAACCTCCTTACCTCATAATGTCAGGACAAACTCTTGACATGGCTCGGCCGGCTTCAGCAGACTCGGCGGGGCCGGCCGCGGCGCCGGCGTCGCCTTTCACCGGGATGGAGTGCCGATGATCAAAGACCGCGTCGCGGGAGCGCCGATCTCCTGGGGGGTGTGCGAGGTGCCCGGCTGGGGCCACCAGATGGCGCCCGCCCGGGTGCTGGCGGAGATGGGCGCCGCCGGCCTCGCCGCCACCGAGTTCGGCCCGGACGGCTTCCTGCCGGCCGATGCCGCCGAGCGCGCGGACCTGCTCGCCTCCCACGGGCTGCGCCCGCTCGGCGGGTTCGCGCCCGCCGTGCTGCACGACCCGTCCCGCGACCCGCTCCCGGAGATCCGGCGGACCCTGACCGCGTTCGGTGTGGAACGTTCCAACCCTACCCCGGAGAACGGGCTGACGCTCGTGCTCGCCGCGGTGCACGGGCTCGACGGGTACGACGAGCGGCCCGCGCTCGACGCGGCGGGCTGGGCGGCGCTGCTCGCCAACCTCGACCGGATCGCCGCGCTCGCCGCCGAGTCCGGCGTCCGCGCCGTCCTGCACCCGCACGTCGGCACGATGGTGGAACGGGCCGACGAGGTCCAGCGCGTCCTGGACGGCTCCGGGATCCCGCTCTGCCTCGACACCGGGCACCTGCTCATCGGCGGCGTCGACCCGGGCGAGCTCGCGGCCCGCGTCCCCGAGCGGATCGCGCACGTCCACCTCAAGGACGTGGACGCCGGGCTCGCCGCCGACGTCCAGGCGGGCCGGATCGCCTACACCGACGCCGTCCGCAAGGGCATCTACCGGCCCCTCGGCGGCGGCGACATCGACATCGCCGGCATCGTCCGCTCCCTCGAGGGCGCCGGGTACGGCGGCTGGTACGTCCTCGAACAGGACACCATCCTCGACCGCGAGCCCGACGAAGGCGCCGGGCCGATCGGGGACGTGCGCGCGTGCCTGGACTTCCTCGCCGGGATCGCGGCGTGACCGCGACGCCGGCGTCCCTGGACGTCATCACGATGGGCCGGGTCGGGGTCGACCTGTACCCGCTTCAGTCCGGCGTGGGACTCGACGAGGTCGAGAGCTTCGGACGGTTCCTCGGTGGCAGCGCCACCAACGTCGCGGTCGCCGCGGCCCGGTACGGGCGCCGCGCCGCCGTCATCACCCGGACCGGCGCCGACCCGTTCGGCCGGTTCGTCCGCCGCGCGCTCGCCGGGTACGGGGTGGACGTCCGGTTCGTCGCGGACGTCCCCGGCCTGCCGACGCCCGTCACGTTCTGCGAGCTGTTCCCGCCGGACGACTTCCCGCTGTACTTCTACCGCTTCCCCAAGGCCCCCGACCTGGAGATCCGCGCCGACGAGCTGGACCTCGCCGCGATCGGGACGGCCGGGGTGCTGTGGGCGACGGTGACCGGGCTGTGCGCCGAGCCGTCCCGGACCGCGACGCTCGCCGCGCTCGGCGCCCGGCCGCGCGGCGCGCTGACCGTCCTCGACCTGGACTACCGGCCGATGTTCTGGGAGTCGGCGGCCGAGGCGTCCCGCTGGGCGGGCGAGGCCCTCGAACACGCGACGGTCGCCGTCGGGAACCTCGCCGAATGCGAGGTCGCGGTCGGCGAATCCGACCCGATGCGGGCCGCCCGCGCGCTGCTCGACCGGGGCGTCCGGCTCGCCGTCGTCAAGCGCGGCCCCGACGGCGTCCTCGCGGTCGGCGCGGACGGCGCGGTCGCGGAGGCGCCGCCCGTGCCGGTCGAGGTCGTCAACGGCCTCGGCGCGGGCGACGCGTTCGGCGGCGCGCTCTGCCACGGCCTGCTGTCCGGCTGGGACCTGGCGCGGACCGTCGCGTTCGCCAACGCCGCCGGCGCGGTCGTCGCGTCGCGGCTCGCCTGCGCGGCCGCCATGCCGGAGTACGGCGAGGTCGCAGCGCTCCTGGACGGGGTGCCCGCATGAGCGTGGACACGCAGGCGGAGTCCTCGGCGCGCTCCCGGATCGCCGCGCTGACGGAGACGCGGGTGCAGCGGCCCGAGGCGATCGCCGAGGCCGCCGCCCGCAGGCCCCGGCGCCCGGCCCCCGCCGGCGCCACCGGACGGCTGATGATCGTCGCCGCCGACCATCCGGCGCGCGGCGCGCTCGCCGCCGGCGCCGACCCCTACGCCATGGCCGACCGCGGCGACCTGCTCGACCGGCTCTGCACGGCGCTCGACCGCCCCGGCGTGGACGGCGTGCTCGCCGCCCCCGACGTCGTCGAGGACCTGCTGCTCCTCGGCGTGCTGGACGGCAAGGTCGTGATCGGCTCGATGAACCGCGGCGGCCTCGCCGGCGCGTCCTTCGAGATCGACGACCGGTTCACCGCCTACAGCGCGGACGCGATCGCCGCGTCCCGGCTGGACGGCGGCAAGGTGCTGCTGCGGGTGGACGACGACGACCCCGCCACCGCCGACACCCTGGAGGGCTGCGCGCGGGCGGTGTCCGCGCTCGCCGGGCACGGGCTGATGGCGATGGTGGAGCCGTTCATCTCCCGCCGCGTCGACGGCCGCGTCCGCAACGTGCTGACGCCGGAGGCCATGATCCGGGCGGTGTCGATCGCGTCCGCGCTCGGCACCACGTCGGCGCGGACGTGGCTGAAGGTCCCGGTCGTCCCGGACATGGAACGGGTGATGGCCGCGTCGACGCTGCCCGCGCTGCTGCTCGGCGGCGAGGTCGCCGACGACGCGCGCGCCGCGCTGGACGGGTGGCGGCGGGCGCTGCGGCTGCCGACGGTGCGGGGGCTGGTCGTCGGCCGGTCGCTGCTGTACCCGAGGGACGGCGACGTCGCGGGCGCGGTGGACGCGGCCGTCGACGCGCTGTGAGCCGGGCCGCTTTGTGAGGAGGCCGCTTTGTGAGGGGGGCGCTGTGAAGGAGAAGACGATGAGGTTGACGGTCGGGCAGGCGCTGGTGCGCTTCCTGGCGGCGCAGTGGTCGGAGCGCGACGGCGAGGAGCAGCGGTTCTTCCCGGGCTGCTTCGGCATCTTCGGGCACGGGAACGTCGCGGGCGTTGGCCAGGCGTTGCTGGAGTACGGCGAGGAGATGCCGTACTACATGGCCCGTAACGAGCAGGCGATGGTGCATACGGCGTCGGGGTTCGCGCGGATGAACGACCGGTTGTCGACATTCGCGTGTACGACGTCCATCGGGCCTGGTGCGACGAACATGGTGACGGGTGCGGCGCTGGCGACCATCAACCGGCTGCCCGTGCTGCTGCTGCCGGGTGACATCTTCGCTGGGCGAGTCGCCAATCCGGTGCTGCAGGAGTTGGAGGACGCGCGGTCCTACGACGCGTCCGTCAACGACTGCTTCAAGCCGGTGTCGAAGTATTGGGACCGCATTAACCGTCCTGAGCAGCTGCCCAGCGCGCTGATGGCGGCGATGCGCGTGCTCACCGATCCGGTGGAGACCGGCGCGGTCACGCTGTCGCTGCCGCAGGACGTGCAGGCCGAGGCGTACGACTGGCCTGAGGAACTGTTCGCGCGGCGCGTGTGGCGCATCCCGCGTCCGCTGCCGGAGGCCCGCGATCTGGACGACGCGTGCGCCGCACTGCGGTCGGCCGAACGCCCGCTGATCGTGGCGGGCGGCGGCGTCATCTACTCCGGCGCCACCGACGCGCTGCGGACGTTCGCCGAACGCACCGGCATCCCCGTCGCGGAGACGCAGGCAGGGAAGGGCGCGCTGCCCTGGGACCACCCGTCCGCCGTCGGCGCGATCGGAGCCACCGGCTCGACCGCCGCCAACGCGCTCGCCCGCGACGCCGACGTGGTCGTCGGCATCGGCACCCGCTACAGCGACTTCACCACCGCCTCGCACAGCCTGTTCGCCGACCCGGACGTGCGGTTCGTCAACGTCAACGTCGCCCGCGCCGACGCGTTCAAGCTCGGCGGCCTCACGCTTGTCGCCGACGCGCGGGAGGCGCTCACCGCGCTGGACGCGGCCCTCGCCGGCTGGACCGTCCCGGACGCGCACCGGGACGGCGCGCGGGACCTGACGGCCCGGTGGAACGCCGTCGTCGACGGCGCGTACGGGTTCGACAACGGTGCCGTGCCCGCGCAGTCGCAGGTCATCGGCATCGTCAACGAGGAATCCGGGCCGCGCGACGTCGTCGTGTGCGCGGCCGGGTCGATGCCCGGCGACCTGCACCGGCTCTGGCGTACCCGCGACCGCAAGGGCTACCACGTCGAGTACGGCTACTCCTGCATGGGCTACGAGATCGCCGGCGGGCTCGGCGTGAAGATGGCCGACCCGTCCCGCGAGGTGTACGTCCTCGTCGGCGACGGGTCCTACCTGATGATGGCGCAGGAGCTCACCACCGCCGTCGCCGAGGGGATCAAGCTGGTCGTCGTCCTCGTCCAGAACCACGGGTACGCGTCGATCGGCAACCTCTCCGAGAGCGTCGGCGCCGATCGGTTCGGCACCCGGCACCGCGTCCGCGTCCCCGGCGCCGGGCTCGACGGCGAACCCATCCCCGTCGACCTCGCCGCCAACGCCGCCAGCCTCGGCGCCGACGTCCTGCGCGCCACCGGCGCCGAGGAGTTCCGCGCCGCCCTCCGCAAGGCCGCCGCCTCGCCCCGCACCACCGTCGTCCACGTCGAGACCGACCCGCTCGCCCCCGCCCCCGGCAGCGACGCATGGTGGGACGTCCCCGTCGCCGAGACCTCGCGGCGCGCCGCCACCCGCGACGCCCGCGCCCGCTACGACGACGCCAAGAAGGCCCAGCGCCGCTACCTGTGACCCCAGCGCCGCTACCCCGTGAGGCCGGCGCCGCTACCCGTGAGAGGAAATCATGAGCCTGATTCAGCACCGGATCGGCGGTGTCGAGGTCGGCGGAGGCGCCACCGCCCCCGTACACGACCCCGCCACCGGCGAGCAGGCCGGTGAGGTCGCCCTCGGCCGCGCCGCCGAGGTGGACGCCGCCGTCGGCGCCGCCGCCCGCGCCTTCGAGACCTGGCAGGACGTCTCGCAGGCCCGCCGCGCCCGCATCATGTTCGCCTTCCGCGACCTCCTCGAACGCCACGAGGACGACCTCGCCCGGCTGATCACCGCCGAGCACGGCAAGGTCCTCGACGACGCGCGCGGCGAGATCGTCCGCGGCCGCGAGGTCGTCGAGTTCGCCTGCGGCATCCCGTCGGCCCTCAAGGGCGAGTACTCCGACCAGGTCTCCTCCGGCGTCGACGCCTACTCGTTCAGGCAGCCGCTGGGCGTGTGCGCGGGGATCGTCCCGTTCAACTTCCCGGTCATGGTGCCGCTGTGGATGCACCCGGTCGCGATCGCGACGGGGAACACGTTTGTGCTCAAGCCGAGCGAGCGCGTCCCGTCCGCGTCCGCGCTGATCGCCGACCTGTACGCCGACGCCGGACTCCCCGACGGCGTGTTCAACGTGCTCAACGGCGACCGCGAGACCGCCGACGCCCTCATCCGGCACCCGGACGTCGCCGCCGTGTCGTTCGTCGGGTCCACGCCCGTCGCCCGGCACGTCCACGAGACCGCCACCGCCGCCGGCAAGCGCGTCCAGGCCCTCGGCGGCGCGAAGAACCACGCTGTCGTCCTCCCCGACGCCGACCTCGACCACGCCGCCGACCAGATCACCTCCGCCGCCTACGGCTCCGCCGGGCAGCGCTGCATGGCGATCTCCGTCGTCGTCGCCGTCGGCGAGGCCGCCGACCCCCTCGTCGCGCGGCTCGCCGACCGCGCCCGCGCCGTCAGGATCGGGCCCGGCACCGACCCCGGCTCCGACATGGGCCCGCTGATCAGCGCGGACGCCCTGCGCCGCGTCACCGGCCACGTCGACGCCGCGCAGGCCGCCGGCGCCAAGATCGTCGTCGACGGACGGGGGCGCCCCGGGCCCGGCTACTTCCTCGGCCCGTGCCTGCTCGACGACGTCGCCACCGACCTGCCCGCCTACACCGAGGAGATCTTCGGGCCAGTCCTCATCGTGCTGCGCGCCCGCAGCCTCGACGAGGCCATCGCCCTCGTCAACGCCAACCCGCACGGCAACGGCACCGCGATCTTCACCTCGTCCGGCGAGGCGGCCCGCCGCTACCAGCGCGCCGTCCACGTCGGCATGGTCGGCGTCAACGTGCCCATTCCGGTGCCGATGGCGTTCTACTCCTTCGGCGGCTGGAAGGCGTCCCTGTTCGGCGACACCCACATCCACGGGCCGGAAGGCGTCCGCTTCTACACCCGCGCCAAGGCCGTCACGACCCGGTGGCCGGAGCCGCACGCCGCGTCCACCGCCGGCGAACTCGCCTTCCCCACCGCCACCTGACCCGCCGGCCCCGCCGCCCCGGCCCCCGCCGGGGCG
>NZ_WBMR01000298.1 GCF_008923365.1 Actinomadura montaniterrae | reverse complement strand
CTGCAGGCCGGGCGGCAACGCCCGGCCCTTGCTGCCGATCTTCTTGCGGTGCCGGCGGACGACGCCGGTGGCGTAGGTCAGAGTCTGGCGCGACAACGGCAGCGAAGCACGATACAAAAGCATGCGGAGCCTCTGGTGCGGACGAGGGATTGTGAGAGATCAACCGTCCTACCAGGGGCTCCTTGACGTTCCGGTGCAGCCACACCGACCGCGACCACCATGTGATCAGCAGACCCCGCACGGCTACTGAAAAAGGTTCAATGTCGGGCGAAGGCCCGGACTGAGGGCGGCTCTACAAAAAAGGCAACCGGGACCTTCCCGTTTTGAGTAGTATCTGAGTCTCTAGCCAACCCGGCGCGCCAGCCTTCGGCGTCGAACTCCCATCGGGCGCTCCGCTCCCCGAGCGCGCGCTATTCCGTTGAAGTCTCCTACCGACTATGAATAGACACCCTCTCGCCATCCCGTGGTAGGCGGCCTCGCATGACCGTAAGGCGACATTCAGACCTGAACGCTGGTCGTCGAAGGTGAGGGAGGCCTCCAGCGACCGTCGGTCCGCCCCACATTTCACACTTCTTCCTAGGGGAGGACTCTTAGAACCGAATGTCCTGGAGCCCGTCCCGGCGGGGGCGGGACGGGGGGCGACGGCGGTCAGGACTTGTCGACGTGGCCCGGGACCGGGTCGGAGGCGTGCGGGCCGGCGATGACGGTTCCGCAGCCGCCGCAGGCCGCCTGGACCTGCTTCAGCAGCGTCATCTTGTTGACGGTGAGATAACCGATGTTCATCGTGACGGCGGTGTTCTCCGAAACCAGCACCGCGACCGCCGAAATGTTCGTCTTGGTGTAGTTTCCGTAGGCGGTCGCCTGGGCCGGCGTGCCGAACTCGGCATAGGTCATCTGTCCCGCCGCGTTCGGGAACAGCTCGCCCTTCTTCTCGTAGCAGCTGTATTCGCGGTAGAACGTCGTCTGCTTCGAGTACGGCTTGCCGATCGCGAACGTGCCGTCGTTCCATTCCCCGTAACCGCACGCGCGGTCGCCCCCGAGGGCGGTGTCGCCCACCCCTTTGACCAGGTCGAACGTGAGCTTCTTGGGAGCCGCCTTGACCGGCGCGGCGCTCTTGGCCGCACCCTTGGCGCCGCTCTTGGCCCCGCTCTTGGCCGCGGCGTGCGAGGTCCCGCCGGAGCCCCCGCAGCCGGCGGCCAGGACCATGCTCACCCCCATGAGCCCCACCATCATCCCCCAACGTGTGCCGGTTCCCCGCATGTCCGGACTTCCTCTCTGAACGGCCTTTACGCGAATGATGGGCTGTTCAATGGCCCAGACGCCAGGGACTCTGGAACGGTTCAGCCCGGGACACGCGGCGCTTCAATAAGTCCATACCTTGGCCAGAGTTTCTTTAGTGCCGTACCGGCGAATCTCACAAAGGTGATCACCGATTCACCCTGGAGCGCGTTCGACCACGACCGCATGCTGGACGCGCTGGCGGCACGGGAGAACTTCCCGGTCGCCGCGCGGCTGCTGCCCGCCCGGCACCGCGCCGACCTGCGGGCGGTGTACGGCTTCGCGCGGCTCGTCGACGACATCGGGGACGAGGCGCCGCCCGCGCAGCGCGCGGACCTGCTGGCCCTGGTCGACGACGACCTGGACCTGGTCTACAAGGGCGGGACGCCGAAGCTGCCGCAGCTGCGCCGGCTGGCGGGCACGGTGCACGCGCACGGGATCCCGGCCGAGCCGTTCCGGCGGCTGGTCGAGGCGAACCGGCAGGACCAGGTCGTCCACCGCTACGACACGTTCGAGCAGCTCGTGGAGTACTGCGCGCTGTCGGCCGACCCGGTCGGCCGCGTCGTGCTGCACGTGTTCGGCGCCCAGGGCGCCGGGCTGGAGCGGGCGTCGGACCGGGTCTGCACGGCGCTGCAGATCATCGAGCACTGCCAGGACGTCGCGGAGGACCACCGGGTCGGACGCGTGTACCTGCCGGCGGAGGACCTGCGCCGGTTCGGCTGCGCGGACGGCGACCTGGCCCGCCGGACGACGCCGACGCGGCTGCGCGGGGTGGTGGCGCTGGAGGCGGGGCGCGCCCGCGACCTGCTGGACCGCGGCGCCGCGCCGCTGATGAGGGGACTGTCCGGATGGGCCCGGGTCGCGGTGGGCGGCTACGTGGCCGGCGGGCGGGCGGCGCTGGCGGCGCTCGCCGGCGCCCGCTACGACGTGCTCGCGCATCCGCCGCGCCCCCGCCGGGCCGCAGTGCTGGCCGGGTGGGCGCGCGCACTGGGAAGGGGCTGAGCGATGACGGTTTCAGAGACGTGTGAGCGGGCCGACGAGGTCGCCGGGGCGTACCGGCACTGCGAGCGGGTGGTCCGCGAGGAGGCCCGCAACTTCTCCTACGGGATCCGGCTGATGCCGCCGCCGAAGCGCCGCGCGATGAGCGCGATCTACGCGTTCGCGCGCGGCGTCGACGACGTCGGGGACGGCCCGGAGCCGGCGTGCGTGCGGCTGGACCTGCTGGACCGGTCGCGGCAGCGGCTGCTGACCGTCCAGGAGGTGCTGCGGCGGCGCAGCGACGTGCGGGCGCTGGAGGGCCATCCGGTGCTGACGGCGCTGGCGGACGCGGCGGGCCGGTTCCCGATCCCGCTCGCCGCGTTCGACGAGCTGATCGACGGCTGCGAGAGCGACGTGCGGGGCGCCCGCTACGAGACGTTCGACGACCTGCTGCGCTACTGCCAGCAGGTCGCGGGCTCGGTGGGCCGGCTGTCGCTCGGGGTGTTCGGGTCGGACGGCCGGCAGCGCGCCGAGGGGCTCGCGGACTCGCTGGGCGTCGCGCTGCAGCTCACGAACATCCTGCGGGACGTCCGGGAGGACCGGTTGGCGGGGCGGGTGTACCTGCCCGCCGAGGACCTGGAGCAGTTCGGCTGCACGCTGGAGCTGGACGAGTCGGGCGTGTTCATCGACCCGCCGTGGCGGCTGCACAAGCTCGTCGCCTTCCAGGCGGAGCGGGCCCGCGCCTGGTACGCGGAGGGGCTGCGGCTGCTGCCGCTGCTGGACCGGCGCAGCGCGGCGTGCACCGCGGCGATGGCGGGGATCTACCGGCGGCTGCTGGAGAGCATCGCGGAGAACCCGGCCGCGGCGCTGAACTCGCGGGTCTCGCTGCCGACGTGGCAGAAGGCCGTGGTCGCGGCGCGCGCGCTGACGGGGGTGGAGCGGTGAGCGTCGTCGTCGTCGGCGGCGGCCTGGCCGGCATCAGCACCGCGATCGCCCTGCAGGAGTCGGGCGTCCCGGTCACGCTGGTGGAGGCCCGGCCGTGGCTCGGCGGCGCGACCCACTCGTTCCGCCGCGACGAGCTGAGCGTCGACAACGGCCAGCACGTGTTCCTGCGCTGCTGCACCGCCTACCAGGGGCTGCTGCGGCGGCTGCGCGCCGAGCACCTGGTGCGGATGCAGGACCGGTTCGACGTCGCGGTGCTGCGGCCGGGCGCGCGGCCGGCGCGGCTGCGCAGGTCGCCGCTGCCGAGCCCGCTGCATCTGCTGCCGTCGCTGGCGCGGTACTCGCACCTGCCGGTCGCCGACCGGCTCCGGGCGGTGCGCGCGTCAGCGGGGCTGCAGCGGCTCGACCCCGACGACCCGGCGCTGGACCTGCTGTCGGCGGGCGCGTGGCTCGCCGAGCGCGGGCAGCGGCCGTGGGCGCGGGAGGCGCTGTGGGGGCTGTTCATCACCGCGGCGCTGAACGCCGAGGTCGGCGACGCCGCGCTCGGCCTGTCGGCGATGGTGTGCCGGCGGGCGCTGTTCGGGCGGCCGGACGCCGCCGACATCGGCGTCCCGACCGTCCCGCTCGGGGAGCTGCACGGCGGCCCGGCGCTGCGCCGGATCGCGGAGATGGGCGGCACCGTCCGGCTCAAGGCGAAGGTCGAGGCGGTCACCACCGACCCGAAGGTGATCGTGGACGGCGTGCCGATCGCGGCGGACGCGGTGGTGCTGGCCGTCCCGCACGAGGCGGCGGCGCGGCTGCTGCCCGCCGAGGCGCTGCCGCAGCCGCTGCGCTGGCACGAGCTGGACGCGAGCCCGATCGTGAACGTGCACGTGGTGTACGACCGGCCGGTGCTGGACGAGCCGTTCGCCGCGGCGGTCGGCTCCCCCGTCCAGTGGATCTTCGACCGGTCGGGGGTGGCTGGGCTGCGCGACGGCCAGTACCTGGCGATCTCGCTGTCGGCCGCGGACCGCTGGATCGACCGGCCGACCGCGGCGCTGCGCGCGGAGTTCGTGCCGGAGCTGGCGCGGCTGCTGCCGGCGGCGCGCGGCGCGCGCGTCCGCGAGCTGTTCGTGACGCGGGAGCGGCGGGCGACGTTCCGGCAGCGGCCGGGCAGCCGGTCGCCGCGCCCGGGGGCCGCGACCCGGGCCCGCGGCCTGTTCCTGGCCGGCGCGTGGACCGACACGGGCTGGCCCGACACGATGGAGGGCGCCGTGCGCAGCGGCCTGACCGCCGCCCGCCTGGTCCGCCGCCACCTGGAGGGGGTGCGGGACCGGTGACCGCCGCGTCCGCCGCGCCTCCCCCGGCCCACCGCCGCTTGGAGAGGTGTGATCGATGACGGCCGTTCCGGTCTCGATGACCGATGTTCGCGGGCTGGTCGACGGGGCGCTGCGCGCCGCGGTCGGCCGGCTCGATCCGCGCACCTACCGGGTCGCGGCCTACCATCTCGGCTGGGCCGACGAGGAGGGCCGCCCGCTCGCGGCGCCCGCCGGGAAGGCGCTGCGCCCGGCGCTGGCGCTGCTGTCGGCGCGGGCGGCGGGGGCGCCGCCGGAGAGCGCGCTGCCCGGCGCGGTCGCGGTGGAGCTGACGCACGCGTTCTCGCTGCTCCACGACGACATCATGGACGGCGACCGGACCCGCCGGCACCGCCCGGCGGCGTGGACGGTGTTCGGGGAGCCCGCCGCGATCCTCGCGGGCGACGCGCTGCTCGCGCTCGCCCTGGAGGTGCTGCTGGAGGCGCCCGGGCAGGGGTCGGCGCGGGCGGCGCGCTCGCTGGCCGTCGCGACGCGGCGGCTCATCGCGGGCCAGTCGCTCGACCTGGAGTTCGAGACGCGCCGGCAGGTCGGCCTCGACGAGTGCGCGGCGATGGCGGCGGACAAGACCGCCGCGCTGCTCGCCTGCTCGTGCGCGATCGGTGCGGTGCTGGACGGCGCGCCCGAACCGCTGTGCGCCGCGCTGGAGTCGTTCGGCGCGGACCTCGGCCTGGCGTTCCAGCTGGTGGACGACCTGCTCGGCATCTGGGGCGACCCCGCCACGACCGGGAAGCCGGCGCTGTCGGACCTGCGGTCGCGGAAGATGTCGCTGCCGGTGGTGGCCGCGCTGAACTCCGGCACGCCGGAGGGGGCGCGGCTCGCCGAGCTGTACGCCCGGCCGCCGGACCCCGAGGGCCCCGACGAGGACGAGCTGGCCGAGGCCGCCGCGCTCGTCGACGCGGCCGGGGGCCGGGCGTGGGCCGAGGCGGAGGCCGGCGAGCGGATCGCGAGCGCGGCCGCGCACCTGGCGTCCGCCGGTCTGCCCGAGCCCGTCCGCGCCGAGTTCCTGCACATCGCCGCCTTCGTCACCCGCCGGGACCACTGATGACCGCGACCGAACCCACCGGGACCACCGCGTCCACCGCGTCCACCGGCACCACGGGGACCACGGGGACCCGGACGGCCGCCGAGGCGATGGCGGCCGCCCGCGACCACCTGCTCGGCCTCCAGGCGCCCGAGGGCTGGTGGAAGGGCGAGCTCCAGACCAACGTGACCATGGACGCCGAGGACCTGCTGCTGCGCGAGTTCCTCGGCATCCGCACCGCGGACGACACCCGCGAGGCGGCCCGCTGGATCCGCTCGCAGCAGGCGCCCGACGGCACCTGGGCGAACTTCCACGACGGGCCGCCGGACCTGTCCACGACCGTCGAGGCGTACGTGGCGCTGCGGCTCGCCGGCGACGAGCCGGACGCCCCGCACATGCGGCGCGCCGCCGCGTTCGTCCGCGGCGAGGGCGGCATCCCCGCCACCCGCGTCTTCACCCGCTTCTGGCTGGCGATGTTCGGGCACTGGCCGTGGGACGAGCTGCCGGTGGTGC
The DNA here is from genome assembly GCF_008923365.1 of Actinomadura montaniterrae. Classification (GTDB taxonomy): domain Bacteria; phylum Actinomycetota; class Actinomycetes; order Streptosporangiales; family Streptosporangiaceae; genus Spirillospora; species Spirillospora montaniterrae. The sequence continues at coordinate 3,135 of NZ_WBMR01000298.1, read as the reverse complement.
CGCCGGAGATGGTGTTCCTGCCGCGCTGGTTCCCGCTGAACGTGTACGACTTCGCGTGCTGGGCGCGGCAGACGATCGTCCCGCTGACGGTCGTCGCGGCGAAGCGGCCCGTCCGGCCGCTGCCGTTCGAGCTGGAGGAGCTGCGGTCGGGGCGGCCGGTGCGGCGCGGGCGGCGGGGCCTGCCCGGCTGGGACGAGGCGTTCGGCGCGCTGGACAAGGTGCTGCGCGTCTACGAGCGGCGGCCGCTGCCCGGCCTGCGTAAGGCGGCGCTGCGCCGCGCCGGCGAGTGGATCATCGCGCGGCAGGAGCCGGACGGGTCGTGGGGCGGCATCCAGCCGCCGTGGGTGTACTCGCTGCTCGCGCTGCACCTGCTCGGCCACGGCCTGGACCACCCGGTGGTGCGTCGCGGCCTGGACGGGCTGGAGCGCTTCACCATCCGGGACGCGAAGGGCCGCCGGCTGGAGGCGTGCCAGTCCCCCCTCTGGGACACCGTGCTGGCGATGAACGCGCTGGTCGACGCGGGCGTGCCCGGCGACCACCAGGCCCTGGAGGCGGCGGCCGGGTGGGTGGTCGGCGAGGAGGTGCAGGGGCCGGGCGACTGGTCGGTGCGCCGCCCCGACCTGCCGCCGGGCGGGTGGGCGTTCGAGTTCGACAACGACTACTACCCCGACACCGACGACACCGCCGAGGCCGTCCTCGCGCTGAGCCGCGTCGGCCATCCGGAGGCCGAGCCCGCGATCGAGCGCGGCGTGCGGTGGATGGCCGGGATGGTGTCCAGGGACGGCGGGTTCGGCGCGTTCGACGCCGACAACACCCGCGCGCTGTGCCGGCGGCTGCCGTTCTGCGACTTCGGCGAGGTCATCGACCCGCCGTCCGCCGACGTCACCGCGCACGTCGTGGAGGCGCTCAGCCACCGCGGCATGGCCGACTCGACGCTGGTGAAGCGGGCCGTCGTGTGGCTGCTGAAGGCGCAGGAGGACGACGGGTCCTGGTTCGGCCGGTGGGGCGCCAACCATGTGTACGGCACCGGGAGCGTGGTGCCCGCGCTCGTCGCGGCGGGCGTCCGGCCGGAGAAGCCGGCGATCCGGCGGGCCGTCCGCTGGCTGGAGCGCCACCAGCGCGAGGACGGCGGCTGGGGTGAGGACCTGCGCTCCTACCGCGACCCGGAATGGGTCGGGCACGGGGTCTCCACCGCGTCGCAGACCGCGTGGGCGCTGCTCGCGCTGCTCGCGGCCGGGGAGCGCGGCGCCGCCGTCGAGCGGGGCGTGCGGTGGCTCGTCGAGCACCAGCGCCCCGACGGCACCTGGGACGAGGAGCACTTCACCGGCACCGGGTTCCCCGGCGACTTCTACATCAACTACCACCTGTACCGCCTGGTGTTCCCGCTGTCGGCGCTGGGCCGCTACGTGAAGGGGATCGGTTCCTAAATGGCCATGCCACTGCGCCAGAGCCTGCGCGTCGGCGGGTACGTCCTGCGGAACAAGCTGGCGGGGCGGAAGAAGTTCCCGCTGATCGTCGAGCTGGAGCCGCTGTTCGCCTGCAACCTGGCGTGCGCGGGCTGCGGCAAGATCCAGCATCCGGCGAGCGTGCTGAAGCAGCGCATGCCGGTCGAGCAGGCCGTCGCCGCGATCCGCGAGTGCGGCGCGCCGATGGTGTCGATCGCGGGCGGCGAGCCGCTGATGCACCCGCAGATCGGCGAGCTGGTCCGCGAGCTGATCCGGATGAAGCGGTACGTGTTCCTGTGCACGAACGCCGCGCTGATCCCGCGGAAGATCGACGACTTCGCGCCGTCCCGGTACTTCGCGTGGGCGGTGCACATCGACGGGCTCCGCGAGCGGCACGACGCGTCCGTGTGCAAGGAGGGCGTGTTCGACGAGGCGGTCGCGGCGATCCGGATGTGCCAGGAGCGCGGGTTCCGGGTCACCACGAACACCACGGTGTTCAACACCGACACCCCGCAGACCGTCATCGACGTGCTCGACTACCTGAACGACGACCTGCGCGTCGACCAGATGATGATCTCGCCGGCGTACGCCTACGAGAAGGCGCCCGACCAGGACCACTTCCTCGGCGTGCAGGAGACCCGGTCGCTGTTCCAGAAGGCGTTCGCGGGCGGCAACCGCAAGCGCTGGCGGTTCAACCACTCGCCGCTGTTCCTGGACTTCCTCGAAGGCAAGGTCGACTTCCCGTGTACGGCGTGGGCGATCCCGTCGTACTCGCTGAAGGGCTGGCAGCGTCCCTGCTACCTGATGGACGACGGCTACGCGCAGTCCTACAAGGAGCTGCTGGAGGAGACCGACTGGGACTCCTACGGCCGCGGGCGCGACGACCGCTGCGCCAACTGCATGGCGCACTGCGGCTACGAGCCCACCGCCGTGTTCGCGACGATGGGCTCGCTGAAGGAGTCGCTCCGCGCGGTGCGGAGCGTCTGATCAGCGGCGTCCGATCACCTGATCAGTCGTCCCGCAGCTCGCGGACGACGTCGCGGACGGCGGCGGCCAGCGCGCCGGCGTCGTCCACCAGCCCGGTGTCCGCGCAGACGCCGAAGCACAGCTCGCGGTCGACGCCGAGCGCGGCGACCGCGAGCGGCGCGCCGGGCGCGAGCGGGACGACCGGGTAGACGCCGGTCACCGGGACGCCCGTCAGCAGCAGCCGCTCGCGGCTGGCCGGCAGGCTCGACACGATCCCCTGCAGGAACCGGCCGCCGTAGACGGCCCGGGCGAACCGCGCGTGCAGCGGCACCGGCATGAGCCGCCCGACGCCCCGCATCACGAACCACGCGGCGAGCGCGCGGGTGCCGGACCGCAGGACGCGGCTGCGCCGGGCGATCTCGGCGAGCCGCTCGCGCTCCGGCATCGCGCCGATCGGCAGGTCGACCATGACGGCGGTGGTGTGGTTGCCCTCCATGCCCTGGCCGGGCGCCCGCATCATCAGCGGCACCGCGACGCGGCACTCCCGCGGCGCCTCTCCCGCCGGGAACCGGACGGTCCGCCGCAGCGCGCCCGCGACCGCGCACATCACGACGTCGGAGACGCGGGCGCCGTGCCGCCGGGCGATCGCGCGGGCCTCGTCGAGCGGGACGCGCAGGGTGCCGAAGCGGCGCCCGGCCGTCCCGGCGGACGGCAGCCGCGCGGG
>NZ_WBMR01000297.1 GCF_008923365.1 Actinomadura montaniterrae | reverse complement strand
GAGGCCGGCGGCGCGGAGCCGGGCCTCCCGGCCGCGCCGCCGCCCGAGCCCACCGGCGACCCGCGGGTGGACGAGGCCGTCGCGCGCCTGGCCGAACTGGCCGGGCGGCCCGTCCCCGAGCACGTGGAGATCTTCGAGGACGTCCACCAGCGCCTCCAGGACCTGCTGGCCGGCGCGGAGGGCTCCTCCGCCGAAGCGGGCCCCTCCGCCGGGGCGGGCCCGGCCGTGCCGCCGCCCCGGCCCGCGTTCCCCGACGCGCTGCGCCCCCGCCCGTGAGCGCGGTGGCGACGATCACGGGGGCGGTGCCGTGGCGGTGAGGCGGCGGCTGGACGCCGAGCTGGTGCGGCGCGAGCTCGCCCGGTCCCGGGAGCACGCGAGCCAGCTGATCGCCGACGGCCGGGTCAGGGTCGGCGGGCAGCGCGCGAGCAAACCCGCGACGCAGGTCGAGGCGGGCGCCGCGATCGTCGTGGACGAGGCCGCCGGCGGCCCCGAGTACGTCTCGCGCGGCGGCCACAAGCTCGCCGGCGCCCTGAAGGCGTTCGAGGGCCTGGAGACGAAGGGCCGCGTGTGCCTGGACGCAGGCGCCTCGACCGGCGGGTTCACCGACGTGCTGCTGCGCGCCGGCGCCGCGCACGTGTACGCCGTCGACGTCGGGTACGGGCAGATCGCCTGGTCCCTGCGGACCGACGACCGCGTGACGGTGATCGAGCGGGTCAACATCCGCGACCTCGAGCCGGAGACGCTCGGCGGCGCGCGGCCCGGCCTCGTGGTCGGCGACCTGTCGTTCATCTCGCTCAAGCTCGTCCTCGGCCCCGTGCAGCGCTGCGCCGACCCGGGCGCCGACTACGCGATGATGGTCAAGCCGCAGTTCGAGGTCGGCAAGGACCGGGTCGGCGCCGGCGGCGTCGTCCGCGACCCGGAGCTGCGCGCCGGCGCCGTCCGCGGCGTCGCCGAGCACGCCGCGGCGCTCGGGCTCGGCGTCCTCGGCGTGACCGCGAGCCCGCTGCCCGGGCCGTCGGGGAACGTCGAGTACTTCCTGTGGCTGCGGGCCGGCGCGCCGCCGCTCGACGACGCCGACCTGGAGAAGGCGATCGCGGAGGGCCCGCAGTGATCGTCCGTGCGCGCGCGGCCGTACAGAGGGCGTCCGAGAACACAGCGGCCCGGAGAAGGACGCCCGCGGCGGGGACGCCCGCGGCGGGGACGCCCGCGGCGGGGACGTTCGTCGAGAGGACGTCGGCACGCCGGGTCGGGCCGGGGAGTGGGGCGAAGGTATGAGCAAGAGGTCGGTGCTGGTCGTGGCGCACACCGGGCGGCCGGAGGCGGTCCGCAGCGCCCAGCTGGTCATCGAGCGGCTCAGCGCGGCGGGGATCTGCGTCCGCGTCCTGGACCGCGAGGCCGACGACATCGGCTGCGCGGGCGTGGACGTCATGCCGAGCAACGCCGCCGCGGCGGAGGACGCCGAGGTCGTGATGGTCCTCGGCGGCGACGGGACGCTGCTGCGCGCGGCGGACCTCACCCGCACGTCCGGGACGCCGCTGCTCGGCGTGAACCTCGGCCACGTCGGGTTCCTCGCCGAGGCCGAGCGGGAGGACCTCGCCGCCACCGTCGACCGGGTCGTGACGCGCCGCTACGACGTCGAGGAGCGGATGACGATCGACGTCACCGTCCGCCGCAACGGCACCGTGATGGGCGCGACGTGGGCGCTGAACGAGGCCAGCATCGAGAAGGCCGAGCGGGAGCGGATGCTGGAGGTCGTCGCGGAGATCGACGGCCGCCCGCTGTCGAACTGGGGCTGCGACGGCGTGGTGTGCGCCACCCCGACCGGGTCGACCGCGTACGCGTTCTCCGCCGGCGGGCCGGTGGTGTGGCCGGAGGTCGAGGCGATGCTGGTCGTGCCGATCAGCGCGCACTCGCTGTTCGCCCGCCCGCTCGTGGTGTCGCCGCGGTCGCTGGTCGCGGTGGAGGTCCTCGCCGACACCCCGCGCGCCGTGCTGTGGTGCGACGGGCAGCGGACGCTCGACCTGCCGCCCGGCGCGCGGGTCGAGGTCCGGCGCGGCGCCGAGCCGGTGCGGCTCGCCCGGCTGCACCTCACCCCGTTCACCGACCGGCTGGTCACCAAGTTCGGGCTGCCGGTGACGGGCTGGCGCGGCCGGGTCCGGCAGCCCGCGACGCCGTCCCCCGCGGAGGAGGCTCCGCAGGTCACCGGGGTCGAGACCATCGGCGGCGGAACCGGGGCCGGGCCGGCGGCGTCCGATCTCGCCGGGACGGACGGGGGAGCATCCGGCGCGCAGAGTGGATAATCTCCACAGGCGCTGATCGGGGATTCGTTTGCGGAGGGTTGTGACGCTGGTGCGTCCGATGGTCGATGAGGTGCGGATCCAGGGCCTCGGCGTGATCGACGAGGCCGTGCTCGATCTGTCGCCCGGGTTCAACGTGGTGACCGGCGAGACCGGGGCCGGCAAGACCATGGTGGTGACGAGCCTCGGGCTGCTGTTCGGCGGCCGCGCCGACCCGCAGCGGGTCCGGCCCGGGGCGGGCCGCGCCACCGTGGAGGGGCGGATCGTGGTCGATCCGGGCGGCCGGGCCGTCGAGCGGGTCGAGGAGTCCGGCGGCGAGCTGGACGAGGGCGCGCTGATCGTGACCCGGTCGGTGTCGGCGGAGGGCCGCTCGCGGGCGTTCCTCGGCGGCCGGTCCGTCCCGGTGAGCGTGCTGATCAACCTCGCCGACGACCTCGTCGCCGTGCACGGCCAGTCCGACCAGCAGCGGCTGCTGCAGGCCGGGCGGCAGCGCGGCGCGCTGGACCGGTACGCGGGCGGTTCCCTCACCAAGCCGATGCGCGCCTACACCAAGGCCTACCAGCGGCACCGCCAGGTCAGCGCGCTGCTGGAGGAGCTGACGACGCGGTCGCGCGAGCGCGCGCAGGAGGCCGACGTGCTCCGCTTCGGCCTGGAGGAGATCGAGAAGGTCGACCCCAAGGAGGGCGAGGACGTCGACCTCGCCGCCGAGGAGGAGCGCCTCGGGCACGCCGACGCGCTGCGCGGCGCGGCCGACACCGCGCACGAGGCGCTGCTCGGCGACGCCGCCGCCGCGTTCGAGGCCGCGAACGTGACGAGCCTGCTCGGCCAGGCCCGCAACGCGCTGGAGGCCGTCCGCGAGCACGACCCCGACCTCGCGGCGCTCGCCGACCGGCTCGCCGAGGCCGGCTACCTCGTCTCCGACGTCGGCACCGACCTGGCGTCCTACGCCGAGTCCGTGGACGCCGACCCGGCGCGGCTCGCGGCCGTCCAGGAGCGGCGCGCCGAGCTGACCTCGCTGGTCCGCAAGTACGGCGGCGAGGCCGGGACGGTCGCGGAGGTGCTGGAGTGGGCGCGCCGGTCGGCGGCCCGCCTCACCGAGCTGGACGGCGACGACGGCCGCATCGAGGAGCTGCGCGCCGAGCACGCCGAGCTGACCGAGCGGCTCGCCGCCGAGGCCGCGGAGCTGACCGCGGTCCGCGGCCGCGCCGCCGAGCGGTTCTCCGAGGCCGTCACCGCGGAGCTGACCGCGCTGGCGATGCCGCACGCCCGCGTCGTGGTGACCGTCACCCCGACCGGCGACTACGGCCCGCACGGCGTCGACGAGGTGGAGGTGCGGCTCGCCCCGCACCCGGGCGCGCCGCCGCTGCCGCTGCACAAGGGCGCGTCGGGCGGCGAGCTGTCCCGGGTGATGCTGGCGATCGAGGTCGTGTTCGCCGGCGCCGACCCCGTCCCGACGTTCGTGTTCGACGAGGTCGACGCGGGCGTGGGCGGCAAGGCGGCGGTGGAGATCGGCCGCCGGCTCGCCCGCCTGGCCCGCAACGCGCAGGTGATCGTCGTCACGCACCTGCCGCAGGTCGCCGCGTTCGCCGACCAGCACCTGCTGGTGGAGAAGTCCGACGACGGCACCGTCACCAGCAGCGGCGTCACCGCGCTGGACCGGGAGGGCCGGATCCGGGAGCTGTCCCGGATGCTCGCCGGCCTGGAGGACTCCGAGCTCGGCCGGGCGCACGCCGAGGAACTGCTGGCCATGGCCGCCGAGGAACGCTAGCCCGCGGCCCGCGAACAGGGGGAGAACGCACAAGTGAACACGGTGGGCGACGGGTCGGACACGCCCCGTCGATCGTCCCTGCGGCTCTTTACTCCCGTGCTCTGGCAGGATGGCAGGCGATGAACGAACCGGCTCCCACCACCGAGCGGCGCGCCCGGCTGACGCAGCGGCTGACGCTGCCGCGGCGCGTGCTCGCGCTCGGCCGCGGCCGCGACGACGGCCGGCAGGGGGTCAGCGCGACCGTCCGGCTGGACCGCCGCACCAAGGACCTGACCAAGCGGCTGCAGGCCGGCGAGGTCGCCGTGATCGACCATGTCGACCTCGACCGGGTCAGCGCCGAGGCGCTGGTGTCGTGCCAGGTCGGCGCGGTGGTGAACGTCGCGCCGAGCATCTCCGGCCGGTACCCGAACCTCGGCCCGCAGATCCTGGTGGACGCCGGCGTCCCGCTCGTCGACGACGTCGGCCCGGAGATCTTCGGCAAGCTGCACGAGGGCGACCAGGTCCGGGTCGAGGGCCCGTGCGTCTACCTCGGCGACGACGTCGTCGCCAAGGGCACCGAGCAGTCCGCCGAGACGGTCGAGACGGCGCTGACCGAGGCCAAGGCGGGGCTCGCGAGCCAGCTCGAGGCGTTCGTCGCCAACACGATGGAGTACGTCAAGCGCGAGCGCGACCTGCTCATCGACGGCGTCGGCGTGCCCGAGGTGGCCACGAGGATCAACGGCCGGCACGCGCTGATCGTCGTCCGCGGCTACCACTACCGCGAGGACATCGCGACCCTGCGGCCCTACATCCGCGAGTACCGTCCGGTCCTGATCGGGGTGGACGGCGGCGCGGACGCGCTGCTGGAGGCCGGCTACCGCCCCGACATGATCGTCGGCGACATGGACTCGGTCTCCGACGACGCGCTGACCTGCGGCGCGGAGATCGTCGTGCACGCCTACCGGGACGGCCGGGCGCCCGGCCTGAAGCGCGTGCACGAGCTCGGCCAGGAGGCCGTGGTGTTCCCCGCGACCGCCACCAGCGAGGACATCGCGATGCTGCTCGCCGACGACAAGGGCGCCACCCTGATCGTCGCGGTCGGCACGCACGCCAACATGGTCGAGTTCCTCGACAAGGGCCGCGCCGGCATGGCCAGCACGTTCCTCACCCGGCTGCGGGTCGGCAGCAAGCTGGTGGACGCCAAGGGCGTCTCCCGGCTGTACCGCAGCAGGATCTCCACCTGGTCGCTGCTGTTCCTCGTCCTCGGCGCGTTCGTCGCCATCGTCACCGCCGTCGCCATGTCCCCGGCGGGGGACGTCATCAGTCCCCTGCTGGCCGACCGCTGGCACGCCTTCGTCTTCTGGCTGACCGGACTCTTCACGTGATCGATTTCCGCTACCACCTCGTCTCCATCGTCGCGATCTTCCTCGCGCTGGCGCTCGGCATCGTGCTGGGCTCCACCACCCTGTCCAACTCGGTCGGCGACACGCTGCGCAAGCAGGCGAGCTCGGCGGCCAAGAGCGCCCAGGAGGCCCGGGTCGCGCAGCGCCGGCTGCAGACCCAGGTGAAGGGCGAGGAGCAGTTCGGCCAGGTGCTGTCGCCGCAGATCGTCGCGGACCGGCTGAAGGGCCAGTCCGTCGTCATGATCGAGACGCCCGGCGCCGGCAACGACAGCATCGACCAGGTCAGCGAGCTGGCCAAGGACGCGGGCGCCGCCGTCACCGGGCGGGTGACGATCCAGAAGAAGCTGCTGGACGACGACCAGCAGAGCACGCTGGACGAGCTGGCCACCCAGCTGAAGAGCGACGGCGTCGAGTTCCCGTCGGGCGCCAGCTCCTACGACAAGGCCGGCGCGGTGCTCGCGAACGCGCTGCTCACCCGCGACCCCGCCAAGACCGGCCGCGAGGACGCCGCCGGCGGCGCCGTGCTCAGCGGCTTCAAGCAGGCCGGCTACATCACCACCAGCGGCAAGCCCGGCCAGCACGCCACCCTCGCCGTCATGGTCGCGCCGGCGAACCCGTACGCCTACGACGGCGGGGACCAGGACAACAAGGCACTGATCTCGCTGGCCGCCGCCCTCGACGGCGCCGGTCGCGGTACCGTCGTCGGTGGCCCGCTGACCTCCGCGCAGGAGGGCGGGCTGATCGCTGCGCTGCGTGACTCCGACACCGGCGACTCGGTCTCCGCCGTCGACATGGTGGACACCTCGTCCGGGCAGGTCGTGACGATCCTGGCGCTGCAGAACGAGCTGAACGGCAAGTCCGGACAGTACGGGACGGGCGCCGGCGCGAGCGGCTACCTGCCCTCGCCCGCGCCCACGGCGGGGAAGAGCGGGTGACGACCTGATGAACGGACGCATCGCCTCGGGGTCGGCGAGGGGCGCGCGGCTGCTGGCCGGGATGGGCCTCGGCGCCGTCGCGGCGCGCGCCGCGTACGTCGCGCTGACGCGGCGCCCGCCGGGCCTCAACGGCCTGCCGGGCGAGGAGGTGTGGGACCGCACCAACCACCGGGGCGAGCCCGTCACGCTGCTGGAGGGCCCCGCGCTGGTCGCGGGCGCCGCCGCGGCCGGACTGCTGGCGCCCGGCGCCACCGGCCGGACCCGCGCCGCCGCGCTGCTGGCCGGCGCCGCGTCCGGGATCCTCGGCGGCTACGACGACCTGGCGGGCTCGGCGTCGTCCCGCGGCTTCAAGGGCCACCTCGGCGCGCTCGCCCGCGGCGAGGTGACGAGCGGCGCGGTGAAGATCCTCGGCATCGGCGCGACCGGGCTGGCCGCCGCCGCGATCGCCGGCTCGCCCGCCCCGACGCGGCGCGGCCGCGCGTTCGACACCGTCGTGAACGGCGCGATCGTGGCCGGGAGCGCCAACCTGATGAACCTGTTCGACCTGCGGCCCGGGCGGGCCATCAAGGTCGGCGTCATCACCGGGACGCCGCTGGCGCTGGCCCGGCCGTCCGCCGCCGTCGTGGCCGCGCCGCTGGGCGCCGCCGCCGCGCTGCTCCCCGAGGACCTCGCCGAGCGGGCGATGCTCGGCGACACCGGCTCCAACGCGCTCGGCGCGCTGCTCGGCCTGGCCGCCACGCGGCTCGGCCGCGGCCCCCGGCTGGCCGTGCTGGGCGGGCTCGTCGCGCTGAACGCGGCCAGCGAGTTCGTCAGCTTCACCAAGGTCATCGCGGCGAACCCGGTGCTGAACCGGATCGACATGCTCGGCCGCCGTCCCGTCGCGGTGCCCGCGCCCGCGGCCCCCGCCGACAAGCCGGACATGGAGGACGCGTTCCGGCCGCACGTCCCGCCGCCGGGCCCCGCCGGCAACGGCGTCGCCGTGGACCCCGCCTAGGATCCCGGCGGCCCCCCGGCCGGTCCCGACAGCGCCTTCCGTGACGAGTGCCCCTCACCGATGCCCGCCAACACCCCGTCCCGCACCCCGCCGAGCGACCCGCCGGCGGGCGGCGGGCCGCCCGATGAGCACGCCGGCGACGCCGTGACGCCGTCCCCGCGCGGATCCGCGCTGCGCCGGCTCACCGGCGGGCTGGCCGGCGCGGCCGTCGTGATCGGGGTCATCACGGTGCTGGCCCGGCTCGCCGGGTTCGGCCGGACGTACTCCTTCTCGCAGACGGTCACCACGTCCTGCCTGAGCCAGGCGTACTTCAGCGCGACGCAGCTGCCGAGCAGCATCTACGAGATCGTGGCGGGCGGCGCGCTGGCCAGCATGGTCGTCCCGGTGCTGGCCGGGCCCGCCGAGCGCGGCGACCGCGCCGAGGTCCGCCGGACCGCGTCGGCGCTGCTGACCTGGGTCGTGCTGCTGATGCTGCCCCTCACCGCGCTGATGGCGGGGCTCTCCCATCCGCTGATGGAGCTGGCGGTCTCCGACCACCTGCAGGGATGCTCGCGCGACGACGTCGTCCGCGTCGGCGGGGACATGCTGGCGATCCAGTCCGTGCAGATGGTGATGTACGGAGCGGCGGTCGTGCTCTACGGGCTGCTGCAGTCGCACCGCCGGTTCGTGGCGCCCGCGCTGGCGCCGCTGGTGTCCAGCCTCGTGGTCATCGGCGCGTACGTCGCGTACGCGCCGCTCGGCAGGGGGTTCGAGAACGACCTCGCCGGGCTGCCGCTGGACGCCGAGCTGACGCTGTCGGTTGGCACGGCGCTCGGCGGCGTCGCGATGGCCGCGACCGCGGGCGTCGCCGCGTGGCGGCTGCGCCTGCGGCTCCGTCCGACGCTGCGGTTCCCGGACGGGGTGGCGCGCCGCGTCCGGCGGCTCGCCCTCGCGGGGATCGCGACGGTCGCGGCGCAGCAGCTGTCGACGCTGCTGATCGTGCGGCTCAGCTCGCGCGGCACCCGCGGCGCGCTCGCCAACTACCAGTACGCGTGGGCGATCTACCTGCTGCCCTGGGCGATCCTGGCGGTGCCGATCGCCACGAGCGCGTTCCCGATGCTGTCCGCGCGGATGAGCGCCGGCGAGCACGAGCGGTTCGACCGGGTGACCGCCGCGACCACCCGCGCGGTGATCCTCGTCTCGTGCGCCGGGGCCGCCGTGCTGGCGGCGGTCGCGGTGCCGGTGTCGGTGGTGTTCAACCCCGGCCATCCCGACCAGCAGGACGTGCTGGCGCGCGCGGTGCTCGCCTTCGCGCCCGGCCTGCTCGGGTACGGGCTGGTCGCGCACCTCGGCCGCGTCCTGTACGCCTGCCACCGCGGCCGGATGGGCGCGATCGCGGTCGTCGCGGGCTGGGTCGTGGTCGCGGCGGTCGACGTGGTGCTCACGCTGTGGGTCCTCGACCCGAAATGGGTCGTGGCGGGCCTCGGGGCGGGCAACGCCGCCGGCATGACCGTGGCGGGCGTGCTGCTGATCGGCACGCTGCTGCGCGCCCGGGGCGCCGGTGCCGTGCACGGGCTCGGGCGGGTGCTGGCCGCGGGGGTGCTGGGCGCCTGCGCGGGCGCCGCCGCTGGCTACGGGACGGCCGCGCTCCTCGGCGTCGGTGCGCCCGGCCTCGCCGGGCAGCTCCGCAACATCGGCACGGGGGCGCTGGCCGCGCTGGTCGCCGCCGCCGTGTTCCTGCTCATCGCGTTCGTGGTCGACGGCCGGGACCTGCGGGCCGTCCTCACCCGGAAGGTCGCCCGCAGTGCCTGAGGAGACGAACATGTCCGAGAAGCCGGCCGGCTCCGGCGCGCCGGCGGCGGCCGCGGGCCCGCGTCTGGACGGGCTGCGCGTCGCGCTCGTCC
>NZ_WBMR01000296.1 GCF_008923365.1 Actinomadura montaniterrae | reverse complement strand
GTCCCGCCGTCCGGCGCGGCAGGGGAGCGGACGGGGCGCGGGGGCGCCCGTCCGCACGGCCGGGCCAGGCCACGGCGACCCGCGCGGCGGTGGGGGCTGAGCGGGCGGTGGCGCTCGCGTGGTTCGAGGCCGAGCGGCGCAACCTGGTCGCCGCCGTGCACCAGGCGGCCCGCCTCGGCCTGCACCGCACCTGCTGGGAGCTGGCGGACGCGCTGTTCGACTTCCAGGAGTTCCGCCGCTACAGCGAGGACAACATCGCCGTCCACCAGGCGGGCCTGCACGCCGCCCGCACGGAGGAGGACTGGGCCGCCGCCGCCGTCATGCTGCACAACCTGGCGGTGGCGCACTTCGAGGCGGGCGGCTCCGTCCAGGCGATCGGGTACGGGGAGGACGCGCGGCGCGCGTTCCGGACCGTCGAGCCGCCCGACCGGTACGGCGAGGCAGCCGCGCTCGCCACGCTCGCCGACGTGCACGTGGGACTCGGCCGCTACCTCACCGCGATCGAGCACGCGCGCCGGTCGCTCGACATCCACCGCGGGATGGACGACCGCGGCGGCCTCGCGAAGGACCACGACACGCTCGCCCGCGCCCGGCTCGGGCTCGGCGACTACGAGATCGCGCTCGACCACGCGGGGGAGGCGCTGAAGGTGCGCCGCCGGATCGGCGACCAGCCCGGGGTCGCGGAGACGCTGCTGACGCTCGCGCAGGTGCACCGCCGCCTCGGGAACGTCCACGAGGCGGTCTCGCACGCGCTGGAGGCGCTCTACATCCGCCAGGACATGGCGGACGGGCACGGCGCGGCCCAGGCGCTCACCGAACTGGCCCGGATGAACGCCGCGCTGGGACTGCGCGAGATGGCGCTGCGGGACGCCGAACAAGCACTGCGCACCTACCAGGCGTTGGGCGCCCGTCACGGGGAGGCGCGCGCGCTGACCACCCTGGGCATGCTGATGTGCGACGCCGCCCGGTACCCGGAGGCGTTCACCTACTGCGGGCAGGCGCTGCGCCTGCACCGCGACACCGGCGACCGGCACGGCGAAGCCGAGACCGTCGCGCAGATCGGCATCGTCCACTGGCGGCTCGGCCGCTACCGCGAGGCCCGCGAGCACCTGCTGCGCGCCCTGGAGATCCGCCGCGAGATCGGCGACCAGCACGGCGAGGCGCACGACCTGGAGCACCTGTCGGTGGTCATGCGCCGCCTCGGCCGCCCCCAGGAGGCGTTCGTCCTCGGCCTGGAGGCGCTCGACCTGTGGCACGGGCTCGGCGCGCAGAGCGGCCTGGCCGGGACCCTCGGCAGCCTCGCCCGCACCTACCTGAGGCTCGGCCTGCCCGAGGACGCCGAGCGCGCCGCCGCGCAGGCGCTGCGGATCAGGCGGGCCGGTGGCGACTGGTACGGCATGGGCGTCGGCATGGACACCTTCGCCGCCGTCCTGCGCCGCAGCGGGCGCCCCGAGGAGGCGCTGGAGATGGAGCTGGAGGCGCTGCGCGTCCTCGGCGAGGTCGGCGACCGGCACAGCGAGGCGACCGCCCTGGTCCACCTCGCCGCCATCCACCTGGACCTCGGCCGGGCCGCCGAGGCCCGCGCCACCGGGGCGCGGGCGCTGCGGGCCGCCACCGAGGTCGGCGACGCCCGCGAGCAGGCGTACGCGCTGCACGCCATGGCCCGCGCGTGCCGGCTGCTCGGCGAGCACGCGGACGCCTGCGAGCATTTCGAGGCCGAGATCGCGATCCGCCGCGACATGGACGATCATGGTGGCCGGCGGGCCGCGCTCGAGCTGCAGGCGCAGTCGCGGCGGGCGCTCGGCGACGAGGCCGGCGCGGCGGACTGCGCCCGGCGGATCGTGGCGCTGGACAAGTGGCTCGCCTCGGACAGGTCGCTTGACATGTGACGAACTACGCGGTCCATCGGCGTGCCGCCGCGTTCACTGGACACGGGCGCCCCGTGAGGCGAGGCCTCGCGGCGGGGAGCCCCGCCCGGTTCCGCGAGGAGGCGAGATGGCATCCGCACCGTTCTGGGACGCGCTGCCGGCGGCGGCGCGGGAGGCGCTGCGCCGCACCGGCGCCCCCGCCGTGATCCGGCCCGGGGCCTTCCTGACGCGCGAGCACACCCGCGCGTCGCAGGTCTTCGTGCTGCGCACCGGCGCGGTCAAGGTGTGGGCGGACCGGGACGGCGAGATCGCGATCCTCGACGTCCTCGGGCCCGGCGACCTCGTCGGCGAGCTGGAGGCGGCCGACGGCGGCGTCCGGCACGCCAGCGTCGAGGCGCTCACCCGCGTCGAGGCGCTGGTGCTGCCCGCCGACCGGTTCCGCGGCGTGCTGGACGCGCACCCCGGGTCTGCGTGGGCCGTCGCCGCGGTCGTCGCCGAGCGGCTCCGCGACGCCAACGAGCTGCGCATGGCGCACTTCCCCGACGAGGCCGAGCGGCGGCTCGCGAGTCGGCTGCTGCGGCTGGCCGCCCGGTTCGGGACGCCGCTGAAGGAGGAGCGCGCCGACGGCGTCGCCGCGCCGGACGACGCGGTCCGGATCGAGGTGCCGGTCTCCCAGCAGGACCTCGGCCGCTGGGCGGGGATGGGCCGCCGCAAGGTCGCGCAGCTCCTCGCCTCCGACCCGCTGCGCGGCGGCGTGACCGTCGCGCGCGGCACGATCACCGTCCGCTCGGTGGCCGTGCTGCGCCTCCTGGCGGGCGGGGACGACCCGGGTTAGCGGGAGCCCGGCGCGGTCAGAACCCGGATGGCCGGTGCGGCCACGGCGGCGGGACGGGCACCGGCCCGTCGGGGCGCAGCGTCACGCCCGCGCCGTCCGAGCGGCCGCTCAGCCAGCCGAGCAGCGCCCTCCCCGACCCGGACGCCTCCGGCCCGCCCGCCGTCCAGCCGAGGCCGGCGGACTCGCCCGAGTCGGTCGCGGTGATCCGGTACCCGGCCAGCTCGCCCCACTGCTCCGCTGGCAGCGCGGCGAGGTCGGTGAGCGTGCTGGTCAGCGCCCACCGCACGTACGGCTCGGGCCAGTCGGCGGGCCCGTACCCGGCGGCGAGGTCGGCGTGGTGCGCCTCCACCTCGTGCCAGCGGCGCAGCACCGTGTACCAGGCCGGGTGCTTCCAGCCCGCCATCGCCGCGACGGGAGCGTTCCACGCCTCGTCCGGCATCGTCCGGACCTGCTCGGCGAACCGCGCCGCCGTGGCCCGCACGTCGTCGGCCAGCTCTCGGGCGCTGCGGCCCGCGCCCGCCTCGATGTCGGCGACGCGGCTCTCCAGGCTCGGATACTGCGGGATCATCGTGCCGGTCCGTGCCCACTCCAGCAGGTTCCACAGCGAGTCCGCGTTGCGGGCGATGTGCGTCGCGACGTGCCCGCGGGTCCAGCCCGGCAGCGCCGACGGCGCCCGCAGCTCGTGCTCGGTGAGCCTGGCGACGCGCTCCGCCACCCGCTCCGCGCCCGCGTCCGCCTCGCCGATCGCCAGCCGCCAGGTCTCCACCGCGTCCCCCATGTCGGCACCCCCGTCTCCGTCGGAGGCTTCATCTTGACGCAGCCACCGCGCCCGCACCAGGCGGCCCGCTGCGCCCGGCCGCGCGTTTCTGCTCACTCCGGTGCCGTTCCGGTACCACAATGTGGATCATGGAATACCCCATCTGCGCCACCTGCGGCGTCCAGTACGGCGAGCCGCGCCCCGACTGCCCCATCTGCGAGGACGAGCGGCAGTACGTCGGCTGGGAGGGCCAGCGCTGGACGAGCCTGGAGGAGCTGCGCGCCGTCGGCCACCGCGGCCGCGTCGAGGAGGAAGGCCTGGACGTCGTCGGCATCGGCACCGAGCCGTCCATCGCCATCGGCCAGCGGGCGCTGCTGCTGCGCGCCCCCACCGGCAACGTCCTGTGGGACATGGTCACCCACATCGACGACCAGCTGATCCGCGAGGTCGACGACATGGGCGGCGTGAGCGCGATCGCGATCAGCCACCCGCACTACTACGGCACGATGATCGAGTGGGCGCACGCGTTCGACGCGCCCGTCTACATCCACGAGGCGGACCGCCGCTGGGTGGCCCGCCCCGACGCGTCGGTCGTCTTCTGGGAGGGCGACACCTTCGAGCTGGCCGACGGCCTCACGCTGATCAACGCGGGCGTCCACTTCGACGGCGGCCAGGTGCTGCACTGGCGGGACGCCCGCGCGCTGTTCTCCGGCGACATCCTCCAGGTCGTCAACGACCGGGACTGGGTCAGCTTCATGTACAGCTACCCGAACTACATCCCCGAGCGGCCCCGGACGGTCCGGCGGGCGCTGCGGCTGCTGGAGCCCTACGAGTTCGACCGCGTCTACGGCGCCTGGTGGCGGAAGATCGTCTACACCGACGGCAAGGACGCCGTGCGCCGCTCGGCGGACCGCTACCTGTCGTTCGCGCTGGACGACGAGTAGGCCGCGCGGCGGGTCACCCGGCGAGCGCCTCGGTGATCGCCGCGCGGTCCTGGTACTCGCGCCAGTGCACGATGCGCCCGTCCCGGGCCCGCAGGACGACGGCGAAGGCGGCCGACGCCCGCCGGCCGCCCGGCGCCGACGCCACGATCGCGTACTCTGCGACGATCACCTCGGGGTCGGCGGTCTCGTGGATCACGACGTCCCGGAACTCCTCGAAGGCGATGGGCAGCGCCTCGCGGCCCTGCCGGACCAGGGCCGCGACGGCCGCGCGGCCCTCGATCCGGCGGGCGTGGCCCGCCGGCGCGAACGGCATCTCGATCTCGACGTCCTCGGCGAGCATCTCCTCGTCGAACCCGCCCTCGCCCGCGAGGACGTTGTGCTGGAAGCGCGCGAACAGCTCGCGCGGTGTCTGGTCGGGCATGCGGCATCCCCTTCGGAGCGGACTAACATGAGTGGGAACTCACCTTGCAAAATATGAGTCACGACTCATCTTGTCAACGGACGGACGGATGACCCCGGACAAGCCCCTGCGCGCCGACGCCCGGCGCAACCGCGCCCGCATCCTCGCCGCCGCCGAGGAGGTGTTCACCGAGCACGGCGCCGCCGCCTCCACCGAGGAGGTCGCCGCCCGCGCGGGCGTGGCCATCGGCACCGTCTTCCGGCACTTCCCGACCAAGCGCGACCTGCTCGCGGCGATCATGAAGGAGCTCCGGCAGCGGCTCATCGACCGCGCCGCGGCCCTCGCCGCCGGCGGCGATCCCGGCACCGCCTTCTACGACTACGTCACGTTCCTCGTCGACAGCTCCGCGAACATCGGGCCCGTCGTCGGCCTGCTCGCCGAGGAGGGCACCGAGATCGAGCCCGGTGACCAGATCATGGCGCTCGCCGGCGCCTTCGGCGCCCTCCTGGAGGCCGGGCAGCGCGCCGGGACGGTCCGCGCCGACGCCCGCCTCGACGAGGTCATGGCCCTCGTCGCCGCCACCGGCCACGGCGCCGTCGCCGGCGGCTGGTCCGATGACCTGCGGCGCCGCACGGTCGCCCTGGTCAAGGACGCCCTCCGGCCCCGGTAGGCGGGTTGCGGTGGCGGGGGGCGTTCGAACACGTGTACGGTGCCAGAGTGCCGCCGGGACCGTCCGGGGACGGGCGGGGCGCGGCACGAAATGCGGCGGCGACCGCCGCTGTTAATGACTCGGGGGATTCTGTCGGACCCCCTGGCTAGCCTGGAGAGCGCCCGTCTCTCCCCATCACCGCGCCCAGAAGAGGAACCGGAAGTACGCCGTGCATGACCGACTCATCGTGCGTGGAGCACGCGAGCACAACCTGAAGGACGTCTCGCTCGACCTGCCGCGGGACGCCATGATCGTGTTCACCGGTCTGTCGGGGTCCGGGAAGTCCAGCCTGGCGTTCGACACGATCTTCGCCGAGGGGCAGCGCCGGTACGTCGAGTCGCTCTCGGCGTACGCCCGGCAGTTCCTAGGGCAGATGGACAAGCCCGACGTCGACTTCATCGAGGGCCTGTCCCCGGCGGTGTCGATCGACCAGAAGTCGACCAGCAAGAACCCCCGGTCGACGGTCGGGACGATCACCGAGGTCTACGACTACCTGCGGCTGCTCTACGCCCGGATCGGGCACCCGCACTGCCCCGAATGCGGCCGCCCGATCAGCCGGCAGGCGCCGCAGCAGATCGTCGACCGGGTGCTGGAACTGGAGGCCGGGACGCGGTTCCAGGTGCTGGCGCCGGTCATCCGCGGCCGCAAGGGCGAGTACCTCGAGCTGTTCCGCGAGCTGCAGTCCAAGGGCTACTCGCGGGCGCTGGTCGACGGCGCGATGATCCGGCTGGACGAGCCGCCGAAGCTGAAGAAGCAGGAGAAGCACGACATCTCCGTCGTGGTCGACCGGCTCTCGGTGAAGGACACCGCGCGGCAGCGGCTCGCCGACTCGGTGGAGACCGCGCTCGGCCTCGCGGGCGGGACGATCGTCCTCGACTTCGTCGACCTCCCCGAGGACGACGAGAACCGCACCCGGATGTACTCCGAGCACCTGTACTGCCCGTACGACGACCTGTCGTTCGAGGAGCTGGAGCCGCGGTCGTTCTCGTTCAACTCGCCCTACGGCGCCTGCCCCGACTGCACCGGTCTCGGCACCCGCATGGAGGTCGACCCCGAGCTGGTCATCCCCGACGGGGAGCTGACGCTCGGCGAGGGCGCGATCCAGCCGTGGTCGGGCGGGCACGTGAGCGACTACTTCCTGCGCCTGCTGTCCGCGCTGGGCGACGCCATGGGCTTCGACCTGAACACCCCGTGGGACAAGCTGCCCGCCAAGGCCCGCAAGGCGATCCTCAACGGGCACGAGACGCAGGTCCACGTCCGGTACAAGAACCGGTACGGCCGGACGCGCTCGTACTACACCGCCTACGAGGGCGTGATCCCCTACATCCAGCGGCGGCACGCCGAGTCCGAGAGCGACTCCAGCCGGGAGCGGTTCGAGGGCTACATGCGCGAGATCCCGTGCCCGACCTGCGAGGGCGCCCGGCTGAAGCCGGTCGTGCTGGCGGTCACCATGGGCGGGATGTCGATCGCCGAGGTCGCGGCCATGCCGATCGGCGAGGCCGCGAAGTTCCTGCTGGCGATGGAGCTGAACGAGCGCGAGAAGCACATCGCCGAGCGGGTGCTGAAGGAGATCAACGCCCGGCTCGGGTTCCTGCTGGACGTCGGGCTCGACTACCTCACGCTCGACCGCGCGTCCGCGACGCTCGCGGGCGGCGAGGCGCAGCGCATCCGGCTCGCGACGCAGATCGGGTCCGGCCTGGTCGGCGTGCTGTACGTGCTGGACGAGCCGTCGATCGGCCTGCACCAGCGCGACAACCACCGGCTGCTGGAGACGCTGATCCGGCTCCGCGACATGGGCAACACCCTGATCGTCGTCGAGCACGACGAGGACACCATCGCCGCGGCTGACTGGGTGGTCGACATCGGCCCGCGCGCCGGCGAGCACGGCGGCGAGATCGTGGTGTCCGGCACGGTCGACGAGCTGCTGAAGTCCGAGCGCTCGCTGACGGGCGCGTACCTGTCGGGCCGCCGGTCGATCGAGGTGCCGGAGATCCGCCGGCCGCGCACCCGGGGCCGCGAGGTCACGGTGAAGGGCGCGCAGCAGAACAACCTGCGCAACGTGGACGTGGCGTTCCCGCTCGGCGTGCTGACGGCGGTGACGGGGGTGTCCGGGTCCGGCAAGTCGACGCTGGTCAACGACATCCTGTACAACTCGCTGGCCAAGCAGCTGAACGGGGCGAAGACCGTCCCCGGCAAGCACAAGCGGGTCAACGGCGTCGACCAGCTCGACAAGGTCGTGCACGTCGACCAGTCGCCGATCGGGCGGACGCCGCGCTCCAACCCGGCGACCTACACCGGCGTGTTCGACCACATCCGCAAGCTGTTCGCGCAGACCACCGAGGCGAAGGTGCGCGGCTACCAGCCGGGCCGGTTCTCCTTCAACGTCAAGGGGGGCCGCTGCGAGAACTGCTCCGGCGACGGCACCATCAAGATCGAGATGAACTTCCTGCCGGACGTCTACGTCCCGTGCGAGGTGTGCCACGGCGCCCGCTACAACCGCGAGACGCTCGAGGTCCACTACAAGGGCAAGACGATCTCCGAGGTGCTCGACATGCCGATCGAGCAGGCCACCGAGTTCTTCGAGCCGATCAAGGCGATCCACCGGCACCTGAAGACGCTGAACGACGTCGGCCTCGGCTACGTCCGGCTGGGCCAGCCCGCGCCGACGCTGTCGGGCGGCGAGGCGCAGCGCGTCAAGCTGGCCGCCGAGCTGCAGAAGCGCTCCACCGGCCGGACGATCTACGTGCTGGACGAGCCGACCACCGGCCTGCACTTCGAGGACATCCGCAAGCTCCTCGGCGTGCTGAACGGCCTGGTCGACAAGGGCAACACGGTGATCGTGATCGAGCACAACCTGGACGTGATCAAGACCGCGGACTGGATCGTCGACATGGGCCCGGAAGGCGGGTCGCGCGGCGGCACCGTCGTCGCCACCGGCACCCCGGAGGACGTGGCGAAGGTCGAGGGCAGCCACACCGGCCAGTTCCTCGCCAAGATCCTCGGCTGACCCCGGGCCTTCCCGCCGGGGCCGAGCGCTCCGGCGGCCCGGCCCCGGGTTCGGCCGCGCCGGTGGGTCGGTGCGGGACGCGGCACGCCGTCCAGGATCATGGGGGCATGACCAACGAAGTGACGCCCGGAGCCCCGCACGACGACGCGGAGTCCGCCGGGACAGGGGGACTCGCCCGCCGGACCGTGCTGTACGGCGCGGGCGCCGCCGGCGCCGCGCTCCTCGCCGCGGGCTGCGCGACGAACCAGAACAAGGAGCCGAAGGACCTCAGCGGCAAGGAGGTCGCGAAGGCGGCCGACATCCCGGTGGGCGGCGGCAAGACCTTCGCCGACACCAAGGTGGTCGTGACGCAGCCGCAGCAGGGCGCGTTCAAGGCGTTCACCGCGATCTGCACGCACCAGGGCTGCCTGGTGAACAAGGTGGCCGGCGGCGTGATCAAGTGCCCCTGCCACGGCAGCGAATTCAAGATCACCGATGGTTCCGTCGCGCACGGCCCGGCGTCGCGGCCGCTGAAGGAGTACCCCGTGCAGGTGAAGAACGGCGGCATCGTCATCAGCTGATCGCCCGCCCGCCGGGCCCCCGGAGATCACCGTTTTTGGTTCGGATTTGAACCGACGCCGCTCCCGCTCCGTACTCCCTGGTGACGCAGGGAGATCGGGAACCGAGTTCAGCGGAGGGCGAGACGATGCCACAGCAGTCCGAGACGCGGGCGGACGCGACCGACGAGCGGGCCGAGCCCGCGGCCGTGGAGCCGCCGGCGGCCCCGGCGGGCGAGGGCGCGGCGCCGGCGGGC
>NZ_WBMR01000295.1 GCF_008923365.1 Actinomadura montaniterrae | reverse complement strand
GGCCGCGGACCTGCCCGGCGCCTCCGCCGCCGGAGCCGCCGCAGGCGGACGCCGCCGCGACGGCCGCCAGCACCGCGATCGGGAGGAGCCTGTGCGCCATGCCCGCGACCCTAGGCGCCCGGCGCGCGCATCACCCGGCCGACACGCTGTGCGGGCGGCAGGAGCACCCCAAGCGGGCGGGAATCAGCCCGCGGACCCCCAATGCGGGGCATTCCACAGGGCCGCGATCTCGGCGGCGCGCCGCTCGTGCGGGGCCGGGTCCGCCCCGGCGAGGCGGGCGAGCTCGGCGAGGGTGCGGGCCGGCGGCGGCAGCGCGACCGCCAGGCTCTCCAGCCCGGCGGGCGGGCCGTCCCGGTGCGGCAGCAGCGCCTCGTACAGCTCCGCGGCGCCCCGCTCGTCGCCGAGCGCGACGACGGTCATGGCGCGGAACGTGCAGAACATCGTGAAGAGGTAGTCGGGCTGGATCGGCGGGGCGGACGCGTGGAGGCGGCGTGCTTCGGCGAACCGGCCGGCGGCGGCGTGCGCGGCGGCGAGGACGTCGGCGGCGAGCGACGACACGTCGGGCGGGAGCGTCCCGGCGTCGTCGGCGAACGCGGCGAGCGTGCCGCGCGACACCGCCAGCGTCGCGCGCGCGACCAGGTCGAACCCGGTGGTGTGCAGCGACCCCTGGGCCGCCATGGCCCTCGTCGCGGCGGCGTAGCGGCGCTCCGCGTCGTCCGTCCGGCCCTCGGCGTGGGCGAGCGCGGCCCCGGCGATCTCGCAGACGACGCTCGCCTCGGGCATCCGGTAGCGGCGGGCCAGCTCCGCGGCCTCGGCGATCCGGGCGCGCACCTCGTCCGGGCGCTCCTCCCAGACGGCGGCGGCGGCGAGGGTGAACGTGCCCGACCACAGCGCCGCGGGCATGTCGTGCTCGGTGCCGAGGGCGCGCAGCTCGCGGGCCTGCGCCACCTGGCGGCGGGTATCGCGGTCGTCGTGCCCGCGGTAGTCGCGCTCGCGGCCGAGCGTGAACAGCGTCAGCACCCGCAGCTTCGGGTCGCCGAGGCTCCGCGCGATCTCGACGGCCTCCTCGGCGGCGGCCCGTCCCCGCCCGTCCCCGGTGCCCGCCAGCTCGGCGGCGTAGGCGTCGAGGAGGCGGCACCGGACGTCCGGCGCGAGATCGTCGCGGTCCAGGAGCCGGGAGAGCAGGCCCACGAGGTGGTCGTCGACGGCCCCGTACGGGCGGAGCTGCCAGGGGGCCGGTTCGGTCCATGCGGTGAACGCCGCGAGCAGCAGGTCGTCGCTCCCGGCCTCCTCGGCGAGGTCGACTGCGCGGCGGCGGGTGGCACGGGCGTCCTGGACGGCGCCCGCGCGCGCTTGGGCACGGAGCAGGCGGCCCAGGAGGTCGACGCGGTCCGCGGCGTCCCGGCCCGGCAGCCGCTCGAACGACTCCAGCGCCTGGGTGAGCAGCTCGACGGCGGTCTCGTGCGCGTACCGGCGTTCGGCGAGGTCGGCGGCCCGGACGGCGTACTCGACGGCCTTCGCGGCCGTCGCGGCGGACGCGGCCCGGTGAAAGTGGTACGCCAGCGCCGGCGCGTCGTCGGGGGTCAGCCGTTCCAGGGCCGCGCCGAGCCGGGCGTGCATGCGGGTGCGGCGCAGCGCGCTGAGGTCGGCGACCATCGTGTCCTGGACGAGCGCGTGCGCGAACCGGACCCGGCCCGGAGCCCGCTCGGTGAGCAGGCCCGCGACGAGCCCGGCGTCGAGCGCGTCCAGCACCGCGTCCTCACCGGCGTCGGCGGCCAGGACGAGCGCGTCCACGTCGGCCTCGCGTCCGGCGAGCGCGGCCAGCCGCAGGACCGCGACGGCGGACTCGGGCAGGCGGGCGAGGCGGCGGCGCAGCACGTCCCGCACGCCTTCGGGGACCTCCGACGTCGCCACGAGCGCGCCTTCGCTGCTCAGCAGCCGCGCGCTCTCCCGCACGTAGAAGGGGTTGCCGCCGGTGCGCTCGGCGAGCGCCGACACCGTCGCCGCGTCCACGCCGTCGCCGCACTCGGCGGCGATGAGCCGGGCGACCGCCGGCTCCGGCAGCCCGCTCAGCGGCAGTCGCAGCGGCGACCGGCGGGCCAGCACCGCGAGGGTCTCGGTGAGGCGCGTCCCGACCTCGTCCGCGCGGAACGCGGCGACCACGAGCAGCGGCGCGTCGCCGGAGACGGCGGCCAGCAGGGCGAGGGTCTCGGCGTCCGCCCAGTGCAGGTCGTCGAGCATGACCGCCAGCGGGCGCCGCCGGGCCGCCTCGTTCAGCCAGGCCCAGACGGCCCGGTGCAGGCGGAAGCGGCCGGCGGTGCTGTCGCGGGGTTCGGCGGCGGACGCGTCCCGCAGCAGCGGCGCCGCCTCGGCGGGAGCCGGGACGTGCCGGTCCAGCGCGGTGAGGGCCTCCGTCCACGCCCACGCGGGCGGCGCGCTCTCACTCTCCGGGCACCGGCCCGTCACGACGAGCCGCCCCTCCCGCTCCAGCACGCCCGCGAGCCGGGTGAGCAGCGCGGTCTTGCCGAGCCCGGCCTCGCCGGTGACGAGCGCGACACGCACGCCGCCTTCGGCCGCGAGACGGGTCAGCGCGCCGAGCTCGTCGTCGCGCCCCAGGAAGGCGGGCCCGTCGGGGGCGGGCTCAGGGACCGGCCTGGGAACGGGCTCAGGGACCGGGATGGGAGCGGGCGCGGGGAGGTCGAACGCCCCGGTGCGCTGCTGGAGGATCGCCGTCTCCAGATCGGCCAGCGCGGGGCTCGGGTCGAGGCCCAGCTCGTCGGCGAGAAGCGCGCGGACCTCGCGGAGCGCGGCGAGCGCGGCGGCCTGGCGCCCCGCCCCCCACAGCGCCAGCGCCAGCAGCCGCCAGCCCTCCTCGCGGAGCGGCTCGTCGCGGGTGAGGAGCTCCGCCTCGGGCACGGCGGCAGCGGCGTCGCCCGCGCGCAGCAGGGCCGCGACGTGCCGCTCCCGCGCGGCCAGGCGCAGCTCGTTCAGGCGGCCGATCTCCGCCCGCGCCCACTCCTCGTCGGCGAACTCGGCGAACGCCGGGCCGCGCCACAAGGCCAGGGCCTCCGCCGCCCGCTCGGGGTCCCGGGCGAGCGCGGCGAAACGCCAGGCGTCCACGGCCTCGTCGGGCAGCCGCAGCGCGTAGCCGGGCGCGGCGGACACCAGCACCCGCGCCGGGGCCCGCGGCGGACGATCGGGCTCCAGCAGCCTGCGCAGGTTGGAGACGTAGGCCTGCAGGGACGTGACGGCCTGCGCCGGCGGCTCGCCGCGCCACAGGTCCTCGATCATGCGGTCGACGGGCACGACCTCGCCGCGCGCGGCGACCAGCAGCGCCAGCACGGCCCGCTGCCGCGGCCCGCCCAGCGCCGCGCGCACCCCCGCCACCTCGGCCTCGAAGGCCCCGAGCACCCGAATCCGCACCATCCCGGACAGATCGTAGCCACCGGCCCCCGAGCCGGGTTCCGAGCCGGTTCCGAGCCAGGCTCCGAGCCGGGTTCCGGCCGCGTTCCAAGCCGGGCTCCAAGCCGGGCTCCAAGCCGGGCTCCAAGACCCGCTCCAAGACGGCTCCAAGACGGCCCGGGCAGCGTTGGCGGCATGAGCACCGACACCGCCCGCACCGCCCTCACCTTCACCCGCTCCATGATCGTCATCCACCGCGGCATGCGCCGCGAGGCGCGCCTGCTCACCGAGCTGATCGGCGCGACCCGCCCCGGCGACCGCCGCCGCGCCCGCGCCCTCACCGCGCACCTCGGCGACTACCTGCTCGGCCTGCACAACCACCACCACGGCGAGGACGAGCTGATCTGGCCGCTGCTGCTGTCCCGCGTGGACCTCGACGCCGACATCGTCCTGCGGATGGAGGCCCAGCACGAGAAGGTCGCCGCGACCATCGCCCGCCTGCACGACCTCGCCGGACCCTGGGCGAAGTCGGCGGACGCGGCCGGCCGCGACGCCCTCGCCGCCGCCCTCACCGAGCACCGCACCGTCCTGGCCGAGCACCTCGACGACGAGGAGGCGAACCTGCTGCCGCTCGCCGAGCGCCACCTCACCGAGGACGAGTGGAACGCCCAGGGCGACCACTTCGTCCAGCACACCCCCAAGACGAAGATCCTCACGCTCCTCGGCGTCGTCCTGGAGGACGCGACGCCGGACGAGCGCGCCGAGTTCCTCTCCGGGCTGCCCGCCCCGGCCCGCGCGTTCTGGCGGCTCTACGGCGAGCGCCACCACGCCGCCCGGATGCGGCGGCTGCGCGAGGACGTCCGCACGTCCCGCACCGGCGCCAGCATCGCCCTGCTCACCGGCGCCGGCATCGGCTACGTCGGGCTCTCGTACATCCTCGACCCGGCGGGCACCGGGGCCGGGTTCGGGCTGCCGTCCGTGCCGTCCGGCGACGCCACCGCCTGGCTGAACATCAAGGGCGTCCGGGACCTCGGCACCGGCCTCGCCGTCCTCGCGCTGCTGGCCCGCGGGCAGCGCGAGGCGCTCGGCCTGGTGATGTGCGCGTTCTCGACGATCGCGGCCGGCGACATGGTGACGGTCCTCGCCCACCACGGCTCCAAGGCGACGGCGTTCGGCGTCCACGGGGCGACCGCCGCGGCGGTGCTCGCCTCGGGCCTGCTGCTCCTGCGCGCCGCCCGCCGCCGCTGACCCGGCGGACGCTCCGATCGCGGACGGTGGCGCGGCATGCCCGCGCCACCGTCCGCGTTCACCCTGTGACTGTCCGTGATCTTTGGGTAGGGCACGGGGCGGCGTCCGGGACCGGGCGCATGAGCACATGCCGGGGGAAGAAGAGAATGTTCCGCAGAGTTCTGGTGCTGCCCGTCCTGCTGCTGGCGCTGGTCGCCGCGTCCGGGTGCGGCGGCGGCAAGAGCGCCGACAACGTCGCCGCGGGGCGGGGCGCGGCGGCGAGCTCGCCCGCCGCGTCGCCGTCGTCCTGCCCGACCGAGACGACGAAGCACTTCGCGAAGACGCGGTTCGCCGCGGACGCCGGCCTCGCGTTCGGCGCCTTCCACCGCTACATCTGGAAGCCGTACCAGGCGGGCAGCTTCAAGCAGGGCGCGGACGGCCGGACGAAGGCGTTCGCGAAGGCCGCCGCGGCCGGGCTGTTCGCCGCCAACCGGATCAACGCCGCGCGCAAGCTCATCGGCGCGGACCCGAAGCTCTGCAAGGCCCTGAAGGTCCCGGCGGAGAAGGTGGCGGGGATGTTCGGGTCGCTGGCCGCCAAGTTCAAGTCGGGGCAGCTCGACCCGTCGGAGATCGGCTCGGTGGGCTCGGCGGTGGACGGCCTGAAGTCCGACGCCAAGAACCAGGCGGGCGCGAACATCCAGGAGAAGTCCCCCAACCTCGGCGGCTGACCCGCCCGAGCGGAGCGAGGGCGGCGCTTATCTCTGTTCTTCGTCGGCTCGTTCGTTGTAGACGGGGGCGTACTCCTGGCCCGACATCTTCTGGATGGTCTCGACGATCTCGTCGGTGATGGCGCGGCGGGCCTTGGCGGGCGGCAGGTCGCGGTAGTGGGAGAAGTCCATCGGCGGGCCGATGCGGACGGTGGGGCGGGGGCCGAAGACGCGCGGCTTGGACGCCCCGATCGGCTGGATCTTCTCGGTGCCCTCCAGCGCGACGGGCAGCACGCGGGCGCCGGAGGCGAGGACGAGCCAGCCGACGCCGGTGCGGCCGCGGTAGAGGCGGCCGTCCGGGGAGCGGGTGCCCTCGGGGTAGATCGCGAAGGCGCCGCTGTTGGCGAGGACGTCGCCGGCCTGCTCCAGGGCGCCCATGGCGGCGCGGCGGGCGCCGCGCTTGACCGGGACGTGGCCGAGGTTCGTGAGGAACCAGCGGACGAAGCCGCGCTTGAGGCCGCCGCCGACGAAGTAGTCGGCCTTGGCGATGTAGGTCACCGGCCGGGGGACGGCGAGGGGGATGATGAAGCTGTCGATGAACGACAGGTGGTTGCTGGCCACGATGAGCGGCCCGTAGGCGGGCACGTTCTCCCCGCCGATCACCCTCGGGCGGAATAGCAGCCAGAGGATCGGACGCACCACTCGCGTCATGAACGTGTAGAACACCCAGCCTCCTGTCATTCGCACCGCCACTGTAACCTCTGCGCCGATCCGTCCCCGGGTCAGCACCTGCTTTTCCGGCCGGACGGGAGGTAAGAAATGGTTCAACCGCTGGTCACGGGGGGCGCCGGTGGACTATTGGGGGCCTTGATCCCGGGGTGGGACTTCGGTCACATTGGGGAGGTGCGGCAATCGTGAAACCATTTCCTACCATCCAGTAAGTTCCTCTGGAGTAAGTTATTCGGGGCGCCGGTGGCGGCACGCCGGGGAACGCGGGCGCCGGGCCCGCGCGGCCCGGGCGGGGCCGGGTGTTACGGTCCGGGACGCGGGAGGGCGACCCGGTCCTTATCCCTGGAAGTGCTTGGATTGCGGGCACGGGTGCGCAATCCTGAGGAGTCACCTGAGGTGGGTCACCAGGTGCGTGGAACCAGGGTGCCCGTGGAGCCGGGGCGAGAGGTGGCCATGGACTTCGACATCAGCCTGATGAAGGACGAACGCTGCACCCTCGTCCGGGTGCAGGGCGACATCGACGTGGTCTCCCGGGCGCGCTTCGAGGAGGCCCTGTTCGAGGTGGTGGACGCGGGCGAGCCCATGGTCGTCGACATGCGGCAGGTCACGTTCTGCGACTCGACCGGCCTGAACGCGATCGTCGCGGCGAACCGGCGCGCCGGGCAGCACGGCGGCACCGTCGCGCTGGTGGCGCTGCCGCCGCGCGTGCAGCGCGTCTTCCGCATCACCGGGATCGACAAGTTCGTCCCGATCTACGACACGCTGCGGGAGGCGATCGGCGCGCTGCCGTCCACCACGGCCTGACCGCGAAGACCCGACCAGCGCCGCGAAGGCCCGACCAGCGCCGCGAAGACCCGACCAGCGCCGCGAAGGCCCGACCAGCGCCGCGAAGGCCCGACCAGCGCCGCGACGGCCCGACCAGCGCGCCGGCCGGGCGCGGCGGGGCGGTCAGCTGCAGCCCTCGAACTGCGGGACGCTCGTGGTGAGCTTGAGCCCGGACTTGCCGAACCACTTGGTCAGCAGCCGCGCCGCCGTGCCGTCCTGGTACATCGCGGTGATGGCCCGGTTGATCTGCTCGCAGCCCTCCAGGTCGCCCTTCTTCAGCCCGACCCCGTACTTCTCGTCGGTGAACGGGGCATTGATGATCTTGCCGGGGCGGCCGGCCGCGAACCCGGCGAGGATCAGGTCGTCGGTCGACACCGCGTCCAGCTTCCCGGCGGCGAGGTCGTCCATGCAGGCGCCGTAGGTCGGCGCCTGCACCGGCACCGCGGCGATCTTGCGCTCCTCGATCACCCGCCGCCACGAGTTCGACCCGGTCACCGCGCAGATCTTGCGGCCCTTCAGGTCCCGGACGGCGTGGATCGCCGAGTTGCCCGGCGCGACCAGCGTGTCCTGGTGCGCGACGTAGTAGGGTCCCGCGAACGTGACGACCCGCTTGCGCTTGGCGGTGATCGAGTACGTCGCGACGATCATGTCGACGGTGCCGTCCGCGAGGGCCTTCTCGCGGACCGAGGAGTTCGTCGTCCGCCACGTGATCCGGTCCTTCGGCACGCCCAGCCTCCCCGCGATGTAGGTGGCGACGTCCACGTCGAAGCCCTGGTACGTCCCGTTCTTCTCCTTCACCCCGAGGCTCGGCTGGTCCTCCTTCACCCCGATGGTCAGCGCGTGCTTGTGGGCGATGGTCGGCTGGTCCGCGCCGCCGAGCCCGCACGCCGACAGCGTCCCGGCGGCGGACAGGACGGCGCAGGCCAGGGCAGCAGCACGGAACGAACGGGCACGGGTGGCGCGCATGGGTCGGTCTCCTCCGGTCAGCGGAACTCGGCCAGCCGGGGACGGACCCCCGCGACGATCAGCAGGGCGATGACGGCGGCGGCCGGCGGGACGGCCTTCCAGCCGCGCAGCCCGCCGTCCGCGTCCTTGATCTGCTTGGTGAACGCGTCCTGGTGCACGGCGATCAGCGAGCCGAGCGCGGCGTCGTAGGCGTCGAAGTCGTGGATCGCGCCGGACTGGCGCCCCATCCGCATCGTGATCGCGCCGTTGCGGTCGCCGGACGCCGCGAGCGACCGCATCTTCTGGTCGTCGCGCTGGACGACGATGTACGCGCGCAGCGTCCGCTGCACGGCGTCGGCCTCGCGGGCGTTGCGCACCGCGGCGGCCTCGTCGGCGAAGAAGCCGAGGAACGGCGCCGCGCCCTTGTGCGGGCGGTACGGCCCCACCTTCTGCTCCAGGCCCGCGTAGTAGTTCTCCAGGTTCAGCGGCTTGTCGCCGATGTCCGGATAGACCACCGAGAGGGACTTGTCGAGGTAGGTCTGCTCGTAGGTGTCGGCGCGGCCGGGGTCGAGGAGGTAGCGGCTCTCGTCCGCGAACGCGCTGTGGCTGACCGACCGCGCCCGCGACAGCGACAGGACGGAGTCGAAGCCGTCCTCCTTCGCCTTCCTGATGTGCCCCGCCTGCGCCGACAGCAGGCCCGCGCCGGCGATGGTGAGCGCGACGGTCCCGAGCGTCGCCAGGACGAGCGCCGGGTTCAGCAGGCGCCGGAACGTCCGCGCCAGGTACAGCTGCGTCGCGACCAGCAGCAGCAGCGCCGCCGCCCCGGCGACGATCACCCAGTCGCGGCCCGCGAGCACCGCCGTCCGCTTCGACTCGTACGCCTGCCGGACGTGCGCGCCGGTGTCGAGCGTGATGTTGTACGCCTTCGGCAGCAGCTCCAGCTTCATCAGGTCCGTCGCCTGCCGGTAGGCGTCGACGACCTCCTTCGGCGGCTCCCCCGCCGGATGGTCGGCCTGCTGGTTCAGCTGCATCGCCGACCCGACGAGCCGCTCGTACCGGCCGAGGCCGTCGAGGACGTCCTGGACGGTCTGCCGCAGCGCCGGGTCGCGCCCGGCGAGCTGCGCGGCCTGCACGGCGGCGGCGTCGGCGTCCGCGCGGCGCCGCTCGTAGGCGCCGACCATCTGGTCGTAGCCGCTGCCGAGGTCGTGCTGGCGCCCGATCAGCAGGATGTTGGAGACCTGCGCGTCCATGTCGCTGAGCGCGAAGTACAGCGTGCTGGTCGCGACGACCTGCGGGCCCGCGTCGTGCCCGATCGTCTGGACCGAGTCGCGCGCGTTCCCGACCGCGACCGTCAGCACCGCGAGCAGCGCGACGAGCGCGGCGAGGACGAGCGCGACGTGCGCGCGGATCCGGCCGGGGATCGTGCGCAGCCAGCGGCCGCGCGCGAACGTGGCGAGCCGGCCGCGGCGCGCCGGGCGAGCGGCGGGCACG
>NZ_WBMR01000294.1 GCF_008923365.1 Actinomadura montaniterrae | reverse complement strand
CCACCACGTGCCGCGTCCACCACGTGCCGCGTCCACCACGTGCCGCGTCCACCACGTGCCGCGTCCACCACGTGCCGCGACCACCACATGCCGCGCGACCACATGCCGCGCGACCACATGCCGCGCGACCACATGCCGCGCGACCACGTGCGGCCCTCGTCCACCACGTGGGCGGCGGCTGCCACCTGCGGCGCGTCCGTGCGTGCGGCGCGGCTACCGCGTGTGGCGCAACCATGTGTGGTTGCGCCCGCGTGTGAGCCGTGGTTAGCGCGTGCGGCGCGGAGGGCGGGCCCTCGGTGGGTGGCCCGTTGTGGTCGAGGGCACGGGGAGGGGGGCGTCGGAGACGGGTCTCTGGGCGGCCGTGCGGTCAGTGCTCGTACTGGCGGAGTTCCTGGCGGGCGACGGTGCGGACGTGGACCTCGTCCGGGCCGTCGAAGATGCGCATGGCGCGGACCCAGGCGTACATCGCGGCGAGCGGGGTGTCGTCGGAGACGCCGGCGCCGCCGTGGATCTGGATCGCGCGGTCGAGCACCTCGTGGGTGATCCGCGGCACGACCACCTTGATCGCCGCGATCTCCGAGCGGGCGCCCTTGGAGCCGTGCTTGTCGATCAGCCACGCGGTCTTCAGCGTGAGGAGGCGCGCCTGCTCGATCGCCATCCGCGACTCGGCGATCTGCTGCCGCACCACGCCCTGCTTGGCGAGCGGGCCGCCGAACGCGACGCGGTCCACGGCGCGGCGGCACATCAGCTCCAGCGCCCGCTCCGCCATGCCGAGCGCGCGCATGCAGTGGTGGATCCGGCCCGGCCCGAGCCGCGCCTGCGCGATCATGAACCCGTCGCCCTCCTCGGCGATCAGGTTCGACACCGGCACCCGGACGTCCTCGAAGAGGATCTCCGAGTGGCCGTGCTGGTCCTGGTAGCCGAACACCGGCAGGTGCCGGACGACGGTCACGCCCGGCGCGTCGCGCGGCACGAGGATCTGCGACTGCTGCCGGTGCGGGGGGCCGTCCGGGTCGGTCTTGCCCATCACGATGAAGATCTTGCAGCGCTCGTCCGCCGCGCCGGTGATGAACCACTTGCGGCCGTTGATCACGTACTCGTCGCCGTCCCGGACGATCGAGGTGGTGATGTTGGTGGCGTCGGAGGACGCGACCTCGGGCTCCGTCATCGCGAACGCGCTGCGGATCTCCCCGTCCAGCAGCGGCTTTAGCCACCGGTCCTTCTGCTCGGGGGTCCCGAACATGTGCAGGACCTCCATGTTCCCGGTGTCCGGCGCGGCGCAGTTGACCGCCTCCGGTGCCAGGTCCGGGGAGCGGCCCGTCAGCTCCGCCAGCGTCGCGTACTCCAGGTTCGTCAGCCCGGACACGTCCGGCAGGAACAGGTTCCACAGGCCCCGCTCGCGCGCCTCCGCCTTCAGGTCCTGGACGATCGGCGGCAGCGCGTGCGGGTCGTTCTCCGCGCGCCAGGCCGTGTACACCGGCTCCGCCGGGTACACGTGCTCGTCCATGAACTCCTGGAGTCGTTCCTGGTAGTCCAGCGCCTTCGGGCTGAGTTCGAAGTCCATGCCGGCCAGTCTGGCAGAACGAGATTCGGTCAATGTGGGCGGGATCGCCTACCATCGGCCCGTGCCCGCAGAAGACAAGACGGTCAAAGCCGTGATCACGGACTGGGGCGGCGTCCTCACCTCCCCGCTGAACGACGCCGTCGGCGCCTGGCTGGCCGCCGACGGCATCGACGCCGACCGCTACCGGACGGTGATGCGCGCCTGGGTGAAGCAGGCCTACGACGGCGCCGGTACCAACCCCATCCACGGTCTCGAGGACGGCTCGCTCGCCCCCGAGGAGTTCGAGCGCCTCCTCGCCGCCGAGCTCCTCACCGTCGACGGCGGCCCCGTCGCCGCCGCGGGCCTCATCTCCCGCATGTTCGGCGCGTTCTCCCCGGTAGAACCGATGTACGAGGCGCTCCGCGCGGCCCGCGCGCACGGCACCCGCACCGCCCTCCTCTCCAACTCCTGGGGCAACGACTACCCCCGCGACCTGTTCGCCGACCTCTTCGACGCCGTCGTCATCTCGTGCGAGGTCGGCATGCGCAAGCCGGACGAGCGGATCTTCCGGCACGCGCTCGGCCTGCTCGGCCTGGACGCCGCCGAATGCGTCTTCATCGACGACATCGAGCACAACATCCGGGCCGCCGAATCGCTCGGCATCCGCGGCATCCACCACACATCCGCCGACGCCACGATCGCCGAACTGCGCGAGCTGGGCCTCCTCCCGTGACAGACTGACGAACCGTCATGCGCGTCTACCTTCCGTCCACGCTGCCGCTCCTCGCCGCCGCCCACGCCGCGCGCGAGGCCGGCCCCGCGCCGCTGTCCGGGCACGCGGTGACGCCCGCGCTGCGCGAGTGGTACGCGGGCGGCGACCTGGAGGAACTGGAGTACGCGGCGCTGACCGCGGCGGCCCGCGCGTCGCTGCGGCTGCTCGCCGCCGACCCGTCCGCGCCCCGCCGCCGCGTCGTTCTCGCCGCCGAGATCCCCGACCAGTCGGTGTCCTGGGCCCGCGGCGACGCGTCCATCGACGGCGACGACCGCTCCCTCGTCGAGATCACCGCGCTCGTCCCGTGGAAGCGCCTGGCCTCCGGCCACGTCGACGACCCCGCCGCGGTCCCCGACGTGACCGCCGCCATCGAGGCACTCCCCGCCGCCGACGCCGGCGACGACGACGCGCTCTTCACCGTCGACGGCGCCGAAGGCCACGAGCTCCTCTGGTACGCCACCCAGGAACTCCAGCACCTCCTCTGACCCTCGCCCGCACCTCGGACGTGACCAGCAGCGGGCCCGTGCCGGGCCGGGTCGGGCCACCCGGCCCGTCGCATCAGGTCGGCGGCGGCCACTCGCCCTCGGTAGTGGGCGGAGGCAGGCATCCGGTGGGTGGGGGTGGGTAGGGCACCGCATGTCGACAGGGCCGTCGAGCTTGCGGGAGCGGACAGATGGACGCCGTCACCAACGTGCCGGTACCGGTGAACGAGCCGGTCAAGGGATATGCGCCGGGGAGCGCCGAACGGGCGGCGCTCGAGGCGAAGATCAAGGAGCTCGGCGGCGCGGAGACCGAGCTGACGATGACGATCGGCGGGGAGCGGCGGATGGGCGCCGGCGCCCCCATCGACGTGGTCGAGCCGCACAACCACGGTCACGTCCTCGGCCGGATGGGCAACGCCGTCGACGCCGACGTCGCCGAGGCCGTCGCGGCGGCGCGGGAGGCCGCGCCCGGATGGCGGGCCATGGCGCCGGACGACCGGGCCGCGATCTTCCTGCGGGCCGCCGAGCTGCTGGCGGGCCCGTGGCGGTCCACGCTGAACGCGGCGACGATCCTCGGCCAGTCCAAGTCCGTCCAGCAGGCGGAGATCGACTCGGCCTGCGAGCTGATCGACTTCCTGCGGTTCAACGTCGCGTACGCGCGGCAGATCCGCGAGATGCAGCCGAACTCCTCGCCCGGCGTGTGGAACCGGATGGAGTACCGGCCGCTGGAAGGGTTCGTGCTGGCCATCACCCCGTTCAACTTCAGCGCGATCGCCGGGAACCTGCCGACCTCGCCCGCGCTGATGGGCAACGTCGTGGTGTGGAAGCCGTCGCCGACCCAGCAGCTCGCCGCGCACCACACGATGCGGCTGCTGGAGGCGGCGGGGCTGCCGCCCGGCGTCATCAACCTGGTCACCGGGGACGGGCGGGCCGTGTCGAACGTCGCGCTGGCCAGCCCGGAGCTGGCGGGCCTGCACTTCACCGGCTCGCCGCCCACGTTCCAGGCGCTGTGGCGGACGATCGGGGAGAACATCGCCCGGTACCGCGGCTACCCGCGGATCGTGGGGGAGACCGGCGGCAAGGACTTCGTGGTGGCGCACCCGTCCGCCGACCCGGCGGTGCTGAAGACCGTGCTGGTGCGGGGCGCGTTCGAGTACCAGGGGCAGAAGTGCTCGGCGGCGTCGCGCGCCTACGTCCCGCGCTCCGTCTGGGACGGCATGCGCGACGACTTCCTCGCCGAGGTCGAGGGCCTCACCATGGGCAACGTGGCGGAGGACCTGTCGCTCTTCATGGGCGCCGTGATCGACGACCGCGCCTTCGCCAAGCACCGGCGCGCGATCGAGCGGGCCCGCGGCATCGACACCATGCGGATCCTCGTGGGCGGCGAGCTGGACGACTCGGTGGGCCACTTCGTCCGGCCCACGGTGCTGGAGTCGTCGGACCCGACCGACGAGATCTTCACCACCGAGTACTTCGGGCCGATCCTCGGCGTCCACGTGTACGACGACCACGACTACGACTCCGTTCTCACGCAGCTGGAGAGCGTCTCCGAATACGGGCTGACCGGCGCGATCGTCGCCCGCGACCGCGCGGCCATCGCGTCGGCGACCGAGACGCTCCGGTTCGCCGCCGGCAACTTCTACATCAACGACAAGCCGACCGGCGCCGTCGTCGGGCAGCAGCCGTTCGGCGGCGCCCGCGCGTCCGGCACCAACGACAAGGCCGGGTCGGTGTTCAACCTGACCCGCTGGACGAACGTCCGCGCGATCAAGGAGACCTTCGTCCCGCCGACCGACCACCGCTACCCGCACATGGCCCCCTGACCCCGACCGCCCCCAACCACCGCCCACGCCACCAAACGGTCGCCCCCAGCGCCGGACGGTCGACGGCGCCGCCAACCCCCCAACCGCGGTGCCGGGCGGTCGGCTGCGGCGGATGGTTGGTTGCGGTGGAGGGCTGCCGGCCCGGGCGGTGGGGTGTGCGGTTGCGGGGAGTGGCCGGGAGGCCCGACGATGAGTCCGCCTCGCCGTACGGTGGGGCGGGCCGGCGCCGGAAGGGCGCCCGCCGACGCCTTTCGAGCCGCGCATGGGAACGGGATGTCGACGCTGAACCGTCTGGTGCTGTGGAACATCGATCACACGCTGGTCGACGTCGGGCGGGTCACCCGGGACGCCTACGCGGAGGCGTTCCAGCGGACCGTCGGGCGGCCCCTCGTGCGGCTCGCCCCCACCCCGGGGCGCACCGAATCGGAGATCATCTTCGAGACGCTGGCGTTCAACGACGTCGTCACCACCGACGACCATCTGCCCTCCTTCGTGTCCGCGCTCACCGCGGCGTTCGCGAGCCGCCGGGCCGATCTGCGGGCGCACGGCCGGGTGCTGGCCGGGGCCCGGGAGGCCGTCGAGGCCCTGGCGCACGTGCCCGGGGTCGTGCAGTCGGTGCTGACCGGGTCCGTCCGGCCGAACGCCGTGCTGAAGGTGACCGAGCTCGGCCTCGCCGACCGCCTCGACCTCGGCGCCGGCGGCTACGAGGACGGCGTCTACAGCAAGGCCGCGCTGCTGGAGCTCGCCCGCACGCGCGCGGGCGAGCGGCACGGCGCCCGCTACCCCGAGGCGGCCACCGTCTACATCGCCGACTCGCCGCGCGACGTGCAGGCCGCCCGCATCGCCGGGTCGCCGATCATCGCCGTGGCCACCGGAAGCGCCACCGAGGCCGAGCTGCGCTCCGCCGGTGCCGACCGGGTGCTCGCGACCTTGGCCGACACCGACGCCGTGGTGAGCGCCGTGGCGGAGCTGACCCGCATCTGAGATCGGCGGCCTCCCCGGCGGGACGTGCCGTCAGGTTCGCCCCGGGCGTGGAACGTGATCGCGCCCTCCTCGCGCGTACCCTCCCTCCGCGCGCCCTTCTCCGGCCCGTCTGCCTTGCGTGCGGGCTCCTTCCGCGTGCCCTCTCCGCGTGCGGTGCGGTCGCGTCGTTCAGCGGGCTCTCGGTCATTCGCCGCTCCTCTCGTGGACCGGATGCCAGTCTCGGCGGCCTGTCCGGCCGCCGGAAGTGGAACGGCGTTCTGTGGAAAACCGCGGTGTGTGGGGCGCGAGGATCGGCGGGCGGTCCGATGTGTGGCGCTCGCGGATTGCCCGCCGCACCCTTGTGACCTGCGATGGGACCCGGCCGCCCGGGCAGCGCGCGCAGGGCCGGCGGAAGTTGCGCGGGCCCGGCGGGGAGGCCGATATTGGGAGGGTCGCGCACCAGGGCGCGGCGGGGAGGGAGAGCGATGTCGCGTGATCACGAGGTCTCCGAAGGAGCGGCGCTGTGGCGGCCGTCGGAGGAGGTCGTCGCGAACGCGCGGGTGACCCGCTTCATCCACTGGCTGTGGGACCGGGGCGTGCGCGCGGAGTCCTACGACGAGCTGTGGCGCTGGTCGGTGACCGAGGTCGACGACTTCTGGGACGCGATCTGGTCGTACTTCGACGTGGCCGGCGAGCGCGGGGACGGCCCGGTCCGCGAGGGCGGGCCCATGCCGGTGGACGGGCTGCGCTGGTTCCCCGGCGCGACCCTGAACTACGCCGCGAACGCGCTGCGCCGCGCCGAGGACACGCCGGACGAGACGGCCGTGGTGTTCCGGTCGGAGGCCGGCGGGCACCGGGTGCTGTCCTACCGCGAGCTGTTCCTGCACGTCGCGGAGGTGCGGGCGGGCCTCGCCGAGCTGGGCGTCGGGAAGGGCGACAGGGTCGTCGCGTACGTCCCGAACATCCCGGAGGCGCTGATCTGCTTCCTGGCGACGGCGTCGCTGGGCGCGGTGTGGTCCTCGTGCTCGCCGGACTTCGGGTCGTCCTCGGTGATCGACCGGTTCGCGCAGATCGAGCCGAAGGTCCTGATCGCGGTGGACGGCTACGCCTACAACGGGAGGACGTTCGACCGGCGGGAGATCGTCGGCGAGATCGAGGCGGCGCTGCCGACGCTGGCCGCGACGGTGCTGATCCCGTACCTGGACCCGGCCGCCACGCCCGACGGCCTGCGCGTGGGCATGCACTACGGCGACCTGCCGCGCACCGACCACGACACCATCGAGTTCGAGGACGTCGCGTTCGACCATCCGCTGTGGGTGGTGTACTCGTCCGGCACGACGGGCCTGCCCAAGCCGATCGTGCACGGGCACGGCGGGGTCGTCCTGGAGCACCTCAAGGCCCTGACGTTCCACCAGGACATCGGCCAAGGCGACGTGTTCTTCTGGTTCACCACGACCGGCTGGATGATGTGGAACTACCTCATCGGCGGCCTTCTGGTGGGGTCCACCATCGTCATGTACGACGGCGCACCGCTCGACCTGTGGAAGCTCGCCGCCGACAACGGGGTCACCTACATGGGCGTGGGCGCGCCCTACATCACCGCGTCCGCCAAGGACGGACGCCACCCAGGACGCGAGTTCGACCTGTCAGGGCTGCGCGGCATCGGTTCCACCGGTTCGCCGCTGCCGCCCGAGGGGTTCGCGTGGGTGTACGAGGAGGTCGGCAAGGACCTCCTCCTCGGGTCCATGTCCGGCGGCACCGACCTGTGCACCGCGTTCGTCGGACCGTCGCCGCTGCTGCCGCTGGGCGCGGGCGTCATCCAGTGCCGGTGCCTGGGCGCGAAGGTCGAGGCGTACGGGGACGACGGCAAGCCGGTCGTGGACGAGGTCGGCGAGCTGGTCATCACCGAGCCGATGCCGTCCATGCCGGTGTTCTTCTGGAACGACGAGAGCGGCGACCGGTACCGCGAGTCCTACTTCGACATGTACCCGGGCGTGTGGCGGCACGGCGACTGGATCAAGGTCCTGCCGGACGGCGGCTGCGTCATCTACGGGCGGTCCGACTCGACCCTCAACCGCGGCGGCGTCCGCATGGGGACGTCCGACTTCTACCGGGTCGTCGAGGCGTTCGACGAGATCACCGACAGCCTCGTCATCGACACCGGACGGCTCGGTCAGGAGGGGCGGCTGCTGCTGTACGTGCAGCTCGCCGAGGGCGCGTCGCTCACCGACGACCTCGCCGCGCGCCTCAAGCGGGAGATCCGCTCGGCGCTGTCGCCGCGGCACGTCCCGGACGAGATCACCGCCGTCCCCGGCATCCCGCGGACCCTGTCGGGCAAGAAGCTGGAGGTCCCCGTCCGCAAGATCCTCCAGGGCACGCCGGTGGACCAGGCCGCCAACCGCGGCGCCATGGCGAACCCCGAGGTCCTCGGCCACTTCACGCCGTAGCGGAGGCCGTCCCTCCGCGCCCCGAAACACCCGCGCGACACGTGTTCTCACGGTGTCGCGCGGGGTGTGAGGGGCATTAAGGTGGTCGCTCGGCCCAAATGCGTCTGTTCAGGAGCGGTGGGTCGGATCGCGCCGTAAGGTCGCATGGCCGGGTCAACTTCCCGACGGCCTCGCGCGTCCCACTGTCGGAGCGCTGGTCTGCGAGAATTCGGCCCGTGGTCCGTTCGGCCCGTCGACGAGAGAGGGACGGTTCCACGCATGGAGGTTGGGGCGCTGCGGTCCGGAGACCCGGAGCGGCTGGGTCGCTACGCCCTGGTCGGCCGGGTGGGCGAGGGCGGGCAGGGCGCGGTGTTCCTCGGCGCCTACGAGGACGGCCGCGAGGTCGCGATCAAGCTGCTGCACGCCGAACTGACCTCCGACGACAAGGCCCGCGCGCGCTTCCTGCGCG
Source organism: Actinomadura montaniterrae (assembly GCF_008923365.1). Taxonomy (GTDB): domain Bacteria; phylum Actinomycetota; class Actinomycetes; order Streptosporangiales; family Streptosporangiaceae; genus Spirillospora; species Spirillospora montaniterrae. Next base: position 858 of record NZ_WBMR01000294.1, on the reverse strand, counting down.
AGCTCGAGGTGGCCAAGAAGGTCGCGCCGTTCTGCACCGCGCAGGTGCTGGACGCCGACGTCGACGGCGACCGCCCCTACATCGTCAGCGAGTACGTCCCGGGACCGTCGCTGAACCAGCAGGTCACGCAGGACGGACCGGTGCGCGGCGCGGCGCTGGACCGGCTCGCCGTGGGCACCGCGACCGCGCTGTCCGCGATCCACCAGGCGAAGATCATCCACCGCGACTTCAAGCCGCACAACGTGCTGATCGGCCCGGACGGCCCGCGCGTGATCGACTTCGGCGTGGCCCGCGCGATCAGCGGAAGCACCACGCTGACCAGCCGGGTCATCGGCACGCCCTCCTACATGGCGCCGGAGCAGATCAGCGGCGACGACGTCGGCACCCCCGCGGACGTGTTCTGCTGGGCGGCCACGCTGGTGTTCGCCGCGACCGGGGAGCCGCCGTTCGGTCAGGACACGATCCCCGCCGTCATCAACCGGATCCTGCACGAGGAGCCGGAGCTCGGCGACATGAGCGGCCCGCTGCGCGACCTGGTGGCCGACTGCCTGGAGAAGGACCCGGCGCGGCGCCCCGCCGCCCGGCAGGTGCTGATGCGGCTGCTCGGGCACGAGGAGGCGCCCGTCGAGGCGGCGCCCACCGGGAACACCGACGAGACCGCCATGCTCGCGGCCGGTTCGGTGCTCGCCGCCGAGTTCGGCGACGAAGGGTTCGAGCCCGCCGCCGACGAGGGGTACGAGCCCGCGGCCTTCGCCGGGACGGACCCGGCCGCCCACGGCGACCCCGGCCCGGACCCGTCCGGCACCGCCCCCGGGCGGCTGCCGACGCCCGCGGAGTGGGCCGCCGAGAACGCGGCCG
>NZ_WBMR01000293.1 GCF_008923365.1 Actinomadura montaniterrae | reverse complement strand
CGTGGGCGGGCGCCGGGCAGGCGGGGGCCGGTCCGCGGAGCCCCGCCGCGGCGGACGAGCCCGGCGGGACCGCCGCGGCGACGGCGGACGCGGGGCCCGGCGCGGGTCCTGGCACCGAGAGGGACGAAGCGGCGGACAAGGCGGCGGACAAGGCGGCTGACGCCACCGGAGGCGCGGCATGAGGATCCGGATGACGATCGTGGCGGCGGTGGCGACGCTGGCCTGCTCGATCGGCCTGTACCCGCTGTTCGCCGGCGGCCGGTGGTTCTGGACGGGCGTCGCCGCGGTGCTGGCGGCGGCCTGCGGCGGGCTCATCTCGCGCCGCCTGCGGCTCCCGGCCGTGCTGGACCCGCTGTGCGGGCTGGCGGCGCTGCTGCTGTACCTGACCGTGGCGTACGCGAGGGGCGAGGCGTGGCTCGGGGTCGTCCCGTCGCCCGGCTCGCTGTCGCACCTCATCGACCTCGCCGGGGACGGCTGGAGCGCGGCGAACCGGTACGCGGCGCCGGTGCCGCTGGTGCCGGGGATCGGGCTGCTGGTCGCCGCCGGGATCGGCGTGGTCGCGGTGCTGGTCGACCTGCTGGCGGTGCGGCTGCGCCGGGCGGCGCCGGCCGGGCTGCCGCTGCTGGCGATGTACAGCGTGCCCGCCGCGGTCCGCCAGGACGGCGTCGGGTGGCTGGCGTTCGGCATCGGCGCGATCGGCTTCCTCGCGCTGCTGATGGCCGACGCGCGCGAGCAGGTCGGCGGCTGGGGCCGGGCGGTCACCGTCCACCGGCACGGCGGCGAGCTGCCGCTGGCCGGGGCGGAGCCGCCGAGCGGCCAGCGCGTGCGGACCGACGGCGGCCGGCGGGCGGCGAGCGGGCGGCGGATCGCGGTCGGGTCGGTGGCGATCGCGGTGGTGCTGCCGATGGCGATCCCCGGGATCCACCCGCGCGGCGTGTTCGGCATGGGCGGCGGCGGTCGCGGCAAGGGCACCCAGACGGTCACGACGCCGGACCCGCTCGTCAGCCTGAAGCGGGAGCTGACCCGGCTGGACGACTCGGTCGTCCTCACCTACCACACCGACGACCCGGACGGCCCCGACTACCTGCGCCTGTACGCCCTCGACCGGTTCGACGGCGACCGGTGGACCTACAGCCGGCTGAGCAGCAGCGCCGCGGACCGGCTGTCGGGCCGGACGCTGCCGCCGCCGCCCGGGCTGAGCATCGCCCCGGTACACGAGGTGACGACGCAGGTGAAGGTGAGCGGCGAGGTCCGCGACATGACCTTCCTGCCGGTGCCGTACGCGCCGACCCGGGTGTCGATCAAGGGCGACTGGCGGGTGCACCGGCAGTCGCTGATGATCTACTCGCTGAGCGACTCGGCGGGCGGCCGCGCCTACACCGTCAAGAGCCTGCGCGCCGACCCGTCCGCGTCCGACCTGTCCGCCGCGGTCGGGTATCCGGCCGACGTCGTCTCGCACTACACCGCCGTCCCGAAGAACATCCCGCCGCAGGTCAGGACGCTCGCGCAGAACGTGACGGCGGGCGCGGCGACGGCGCGGGCGCAGGCGGTGAAGCTGCAGCGCTGGTTCACCCTGACCGGCGGGTTCACCTACGACCTGTCGACGCCGGCGCCGCAGCACGGCAACGACCTCGTCGACTTCCTGCTGCGCAGCAAGCGCGGGTACTGCGAGCAGTTCGCCGCGTCGATGGCGCTGATGGCGCGGATCGTCGGCATCCCGTCGCGGGTCGCGATGGGCTACACGTCCGGCACGCAGACGCAGCCGGGGACGTGGGTGGTGCGGTCGCGGGACGCGCACGCGTGGCCGGAGCTGTACTTCGAGGGGTCGGGCTGGGTGCGGTTCGAGCCGACGCCGTCCGGCGCGGCCGGGCAGGGCACCGCGGTGACGCCGGCCTACAGCCGGCCCGCGGGCGGCGGCGGCCGGCAGGGCGACGACGCGCTGCCGACCCCGGAGACGTCGTCGGGGCCGGACCGGTCGTCCGCGTCGCCGCAGGCGGCGCCGCACCGCAACGACACCGGCCCCCAGGGCGGCCTCACCGAGGAGGACTCCGGGGACGGCGGGCTGTCGGCGGCGCCGTGGATCGCGGGCGGGGTGCTGGTGCTGCTGCTCCTCGCGGTCCCGATGGTGCTGCGGGCGCTGACCCGGCGCCGACGCTGGGCGGTGCTGTCGGCGCCGCCGCAGAGGCGCGGCGGGGACCTGGGTCTTCTTCGGCAGGACGGCCGCGGCGGCGCGCCGGACGGCGTCCTGAACGGCGTCCTGCACGGCACCCCGGACGGCACCCCGGACGGTGGCCGGGACAGCAGCGGCGCCGCGCACGCGGCATGGCAGGAGATGCGCGCCGACGCCCTCGACCACGGGCTGGAGTGGCGGCCGAGCGACTCGCCGCGCGCGGCGGCGCGGCGGCTCGGCGAGCTGCTGGAACTGGACGCGGTCCCCGCGGAGGCGCTCGGCCGCATCGCCCGCGCCGAAGAGCTGGCCCTCTACGCGCGGTCCCGGCCCGCCGACCCGCCCGAGCGGCTGCGCGCCGACGTGCGGACGGTCCGCGCGGCGTTCGCGGCGTCCGTGGGGCGCCGGGCCCGCTGGCGCGCCCGGGTCTTCCCGCCGTCGGCGATGGCGCAGACGCGGTCCGCGCTGCGCGGCGCCGGCACCCGCGCGGCCGACCTCGCCGACCGCCTCAACGACCTGCCGAACCGCATGCGGCGCCGCTAGGGCCTCGCAGGCCCGCGGCGCCGCTCAGTGAGGCCGGTGCGGCCGGTTCACTCGCCTTCGGTGCGGCGGCGCCAGCGTTCCTCCATGCGCTCCATGAAGCCGGCCTTGGCGGGACGGGCCTGGCGGCCGCGCCGCGCGGGCTCGTTCCCGATGCCGGTCATCCGCTTCCAGCTCGTGAGGGCCCACACGCAGCAGACCACCATGAGCAGGAAGCCGGCCACGCTGACCGCGATGGTCGCGGTCCCGGCGTTGATGACGAGCCCGGCCATCAGCGCGCAGACACCGACGACGAACCCGAGCGCGGCCTTGATGATGCGGCGCTTGTAGTGCACCTGAGGGTTGGTCGACCGGACGGCGTGCGCGAACTTCGGATCCTCGGCGTACAGCTGCTGCTCGATCTGCTCGAGCATGCGCTGTTCGTGCTCAGACAGCGGCACGGCGCCTCCCAACGACAGCCCCGCGGCGGGGTATCCGATGCGGGACGGGAACGTCAACGGTGATATGCCCAGAATACGAGCACTCACCGGCGTACGAAAGCGAACGGCGGGTCCAGGGCCCCATACCGGTCAGCTCACCGCCTTCTTTCATCGTCTCCCGTCCCTGCCGTCGCGTGCGTCACCGTCGTGCGCGCGCTCGACCAAGGCGGCGGGTCGGACGGCGCCATGGCCGAACCGGTTCGCCACCTGGTCCATCGCGCGCTCGGCCTCGCGCCAGCCGCGTTCCGGCTCGTCGAAGGCGAGCTGACGGGGGGCCTCGCCGGCGGGGCACAGGTTCTCGACCCGCACCCCGACCAGACGGAGTCGTACCCGTTCCAGGCCCGCGCCCTCATAGAGCTCGCAGGCTGTGACATAGATCACACGCGCCAGATCGGTGGGTTCGCGGAGGGTCCGCGCCCGGGTGATCGTCTTGAAGTTCGCCATCCGGAGTTTGACGCTCACCGTGCGTCCCGCGTTCCCCGACGCGCGCAGCCGCGCACCGACCTTCTCGGCCAGCCGCAGCAGCTCCCGGCGGATCACCTCCGGGTCGTCGACGTCGGTGTCGAACGTCTCCTCCGCGCCGATGCTCTTGTCCGGGGTGTGCGGGACGACCTCGCGCGGGTCGCGGCCCCACGCCAGCTCGTGCAGATGCGCGCCCATCGCGTTGCCGAGCTCGCGCTGCAGCGTCGTAAGGGGGACCTGCGCGAGCTGCCCGACCGTCCGCAGCCCGAGCCGGGTCAGCGTCTGCTCCGTCCGCTCCCCCACGCCCCACAGGGACGCGACGGGCAGCGGGTGCAGGAAGTCGACGACGCCGTCGGCGGGCACCACGAGCAGGCCGTCCGGCTTGCAGCGGGTCGAGGCGAGCTTGGCGACGAACTTGGTGCTCGCGACGCCGACCGAGCAGGTGATGCCCTGCTGCGCGCGGACCTGCTCGCGGATCATCCGGGCGATCTCGGCGGGGCGGCCGAGGCGCCGGAGCGCGCCCGCCACGTCGAGGAACGCCTCGTCCAGCGACAGGCCCTCCACCAGCGGGGTGATGGACCGGAAGATCTCGAAGACGGCCGCCGACACCCGCCCGTACTTGCCGTGGCTGACCGGCAGCACCACCGCCTGCGGGCACAGCCGCCGCGCCCGCGACATCGGCATCGCCGAGTGCACCCCGAACTTCCGGGCCTCGTACGACGCGGCGGACACCACCCCGCGCGGCCCCGCGCCGCCCACCACCACCGGGCGGCCCCGCAGCTCCGGCCGCTCCAGCAGCTCGACGCTGACGAAGAACGCGTCCATGTCCACGTGCAGGATCGAGCAGCCGGTGTCGTCGGCGGGCGGCCCCGGCTGCGGACCGGGCCGGTGCAGCTGCTGCTTGCGGCTCACGCGGCCTCCTCGCCCAGCGGCTCGGAGGCTGCCTCGCCCAGCGGCTCGGCCATGCGTGAGCTCCGCTGCCGTGTTCGCCGGTTCGCTCCGCTCACGTGATCTACTCGGCCGGCTTGTCGGCCACCAGGTGCAGCTGGGTGGCCAGGTCGCGCAGCACCGGGTGCACCGCCGCGACGGACTCCAGCGCGATCAGCGCCTCCGCCGAGCCGGCGTCGCCGTCCAGCATCCCGCTCGGCACCAGGTCCGCGAAGATCCGCACGCCGTGCAGCTCGGCGACCCGCAGGCCCGCGCCGCGCACCAGCGCCGTCAGCGTCTCGCGGGTGAACCGGCGGGGCATCCGGTCGCCCTCGCCCCACCGCCCGGACACGTCCGTCAGCACCCGCCGCGCGTCGTCGAAGTGGCCGGACACGGCGCGGTGCAGCGCGGCGGCGACCTGCCCGGCCACCAGCACGCTCACCGACCCGCCCGGGCGGACGGCGGCGGTCAGCGCGGCCATCGCCGCGGCCGGGTCGTCGACGTACTCCAGCACGCTGTGGCACAGCACCAGGTCGGCGGCGCCGCCGCCGAGCAGGTCCGGCAGGTCGACCGCGTCGCCCTGGACGGCCCGGACCCGCACGCCGGACTCGGCGGCGCGGCGCTCCAGCGCGGCCAGCGCGTCCGGGTTGGCGTCCACGACCGTGACGCGGTGGCCGAGCTCGGCGAGCGGCACCGCGAACCCGCCGGTGCCGCCGCCGACGTCCACGACGTCGCTCCGGCCGGCCTCGGGGGCGATGCGGTCCAGGACCGTGCGCAGCGCCTCCCACAGGACCGCGCTGCGCACGCGGCTGCTCCCGCGCACCCGCTTCTGCTGCCGGCCGGCCACGGCCGCTCCGCTAACGTCGTTCATCCCCGCCCACCCTAGCCGCCCGCCGCCCGCGGACGGGCGCCAGGCGACGATTCGCCGTCAGAGCGACAGGGACGGCTTGAGCTGCTGCAGCCGCGCCAGTAGGCCGTTGACGAACCGGGGCGACTCGTCGGTCGACAGCTCGGTGGCGAGGCCGACCGCCTCGCTCACCGCGACGCCGTCCGGGACGTCGTCCACCCACAGCAGCTCGTAGGCGCCCATCCGCAGGATGTTGCGGTCGACGACCGGCATCCGCTCCAGCGTCCAGCCGGTCGCGTAGGTGGCGATCAGCTCGTCGATGCGCTCCCGGTGCTCCTGGACGCCCTCGATCAGCCGCACCGCGTGCGGGTACTCCGACAGCTCGTCCTGGTTGGGACGGCCGCGCGCCGCCAGCACCGCCGTCGGCTGCTCCTCCCGCAGCTCCGCCGCGAACAGGATGTCGAGGGCGAGCTTGCGGGCCTTGGTCCGTGCCGCCATCTCAGCCGCGGCCGAGGTACTCGCCGGAGCGGGTGTCGACCTTGACCTTCTCGCCCGTGGTGATGAACAGCGGCACCTGGATCTGCGCGCCGGTCTCCAGGGTGGCGGGCTTGCTGCCGCCGGTGGAGCGGTCGCCCTGCAGGCCCGGCTCGGTCTCGGTGATCTCCAGCACCACGGCGGCGGGCAGCTCGACGTAGAGCGGGTTCTCGTTGTTGAACGCGATCACGGCGTTCTGCTCGGGCAGCAGGTAGTTCGCGGCGTCGCCGACCGTGGCCGCGGGGATGTGCGGCTGGTCGTAGGTCTCGGTGTCCATGAAGACGAAGTCCTCGCCCTCGCGGTAGAGGTACTGCATCTCGCGCTTGTCCACGCTCGCCACGTCGACCTTGGTGCCGGCGTTGAAGGTCTTGTCGACGACCTTGCCCGACAGCACGTTCTTGAGCTTGGTGCGGACGAACGCGCCGCCCTTGCCGGGCTTGACGTGCTGGAACTCCTGGACGGTCCACAGCTGGCCGTCGAGGTTCAGCGTCATGCCGTTCTTGAGGTCGTTCGTCGTCGCCACTGCGTCATTCTCCCGGTCGCGGGCCCGCTCGCTGACCGGACGTCAGAGGACGAGCAGGTCCTTCGTCGTTGTGGTGAGGAGCTCCGGGCCGCCCGGGCGGACGACCAAGGTGTCCTCGATCCGGACTCCGCCCCGGCCCGCCAGGTACACCCCCGGCTCCGCGGTGATCGGAACTCGATCCATCAGCTTACCGGTCCTGTCGTACCCCATGAGCGGTGCCTCGTGGATCTCCAGGCCGACGCCGTGCCCGAGGCCGTGGGTGAACGCGTCCCCGTGCCCGGCGTCCGTGATGGGGCCGCGGGCGGCGGCGTCGACGTCCCTGGTCTCGGCGCCGGGGCGGGCGGCGGCGATCGAGGCGAGCTGCGCGCGCAGGACGAGGGCGTAGAGGTCGCGCTGCCAGCCGGCGGGTTCGCCGATCGCGACGGTGCGGGTCATGTCGGCGTGGTAGCCGCCGTAGCGCGCGCCGAAGTCGAGGGTGACGAGGTCGCCGCGCTGCAGCTCGCGGCCGCCGGGGTGGTGGTGCGGGACGGCGCCGTTCGGCCCGGACGCGACGATCGAGTCGAACGCGGGGCCCTCGGCGCCGAAGTCGACCATGGCCCGTTCGAGGGCGATCGCGACGGCCCGCTCGGTGACGCCGGCGCGGATCTCCGGCAGGACGGCCTCGAAGGCGCGGTCGGTGATGGCGCACGCCTCCCGCAGCAGGCCGATCTCCTCCTCGTCCTTGACCCGGCGGAGGTCCTCGACGAGGTGGCCGAGCGGCCGCAGCGGGATGTCGGCGGCCTCGGCGAGCGCGGCGTGCCGCTCGACGGTGAGGTCGTGCGCCTCGAAGCCGAGGACGCGGTGGCCGGACGCGGCGGCGCGGGTGGTGAGCGCCTCGGCGGCCCGCCGCTCGACGAGGGTCTCCATCTCGGGGCAGACCTCGGCGGCCATCCCGGCGTAGCGGCCGTCGGTGGCGAGCACGGCGGGGCCGTCCGCCGGGACGAGCAGCGCGGCGTTGGAGCTGTCGAGGCCGGTGAGGTAGCGGACGTTGACGAGCCGGGTGACGAGGACGGCGCCGGCGCCCGCGTCGGCGACGAGCGCGGCCAGCCGGCGGCGCCGCGCGGCGTGCCCGTCCCCCTGTGTCTCCTGCATGTGCGCCTCCCCCATGGTCAGGACTCTAGAGCACGCGGCCGGCGGTGGCCCGGCCCGTCTCGACGCGGTCACAGAACATGAGAATCGCTCGACTTCCGGGCCGCGGGTGGCCTAGCGTGCCTCGGCGAGTGATCGTTTCATCCCGCCCCGTCCCCCCGCACCGGACGTCCCTGGAGGGATTCCCCTTGACCCGAGTCAGCCGCCGCAGATTGCTCGGAACGGGCGCGCTCACCGCCGCCGGAGCCGTGGTCTCCGCGGCCGCGGCGCCCGCCGCCGCCGCGAAGACCCTCACCCGCCCCGCCACCGCCCCGGCCGCCCCCATGGCCGACAACGCCACCGCCGACGTCGTGATCGTCGGCGCCGGGCTGTCCGGCCTCGCCGCCGCCCGCGACCTGGTCGCCGCCGGCCTGTCCGTGATCGTCCTGGAGGCCCGCGAGCGGCCCGGCGGCCGCGTGTACGGCATGCCGCTCGGCGACGGCACCACCAGCGAGGGCGGCGCCGAGTTCATCGGCCCGACGCAGGACCGCATCGCCGCGCTCGCCAAGGACATGGGCGTCGCGACGTTCCCGACCTACAACACCGGCAAGAACGTCTACTACCGCAACGGGCAGCGGTCCCTGTACGCCACCGACGGCGTCCTGGGAGCGGTCCCGCCCGACTGGGGCGTGGTCGACCTGGAGGTGGCGCTGCTCAAGCTCGGGAGCATGGCCAAGGACGTCCCGGTCGGGCAGCCGTGGAAGGCCGCCAAGGCCGAGGAGTGGGACGCGCAGACCTTCTACACCTGGTCCCGGTCCAACTCGCTGAGCAGCGGCGCGCGGTTCCTGATGGACGAGTTCATCAGCTCCACGCTGTCGGTGCGCTCGCAGGACGTGTCGCTGCTGTACGTCCTGAACTACATCGCGTCGGCGGGCAACGAGAGCAACCCCGGCTCGGTCGACCGCCTCATCGACACCAAGGGCGGCGGGCAGGAGTCCCGGTTCGTCGGCGGGTCGCAGGAGGTGCCCGTCCGGCTGGCCGCCAAGCTCGGCGACGTCATCCGCTACAACACGGCGGTCCGGGCGATCTCGACGGACGGCGGCGCCGTCACCGTGACCGCCGACGGGCTCACGGTGTCGGCCAAGCGGGTCGTCGTCGCGATGTCCCCGGCGATCGCCGGGAAGATCGACTTCTCGCCGGCGCTGCCCGCGGCCCGCGCGCAGCTGATGCAGCGCTACCCCATGGGCTCGATCTGCAAGTTCGTCGCCGTGTACGACACCCCGTTCTGGCGCGCGGACGGGCTGACCGGGCAGGCCGTCTCCGACAGCGGCGCGATCGACGCGACGTTCGACAACAGCCCGCCGGACGGGTCGCGCGGCATCATGATGGGCTTCATGAACCAGGCCAACATCCGCAAGCTGGACGGGGCCTCGGCGGACGAGGTGCGGGCCGCGGGCCTCGCCGCGTTCGCGAACTTCTACGGCGACAAGGCCAAGACCCCGGTGCGGACCGCGTTCCAGCGCTGGGACAACGAGATCTGGAGCGGCGGCGGCCCGGTCGGCGTCGCCCCGCCCGGCGTCCTGACCGGCTTCGGCGAGGCGCTGCGGGCGCCCTGCGGCCCGATCCACTGGGCGGGCACCGAGACGTCCGACTACTGGACCGGCTACATGGACGGCGCGGTCCGCTCCGGCGAGCGCGTCGCCAAGGAGGTCAACGCCGCCCTCTGACGCCCGCATGACGTCGAGTCGCGG
>NZ_WBMR01000292.1 GCF_008923365.1 Actinomadura montaniterrae | reverse complement strand
TGCGCCAGTCGTACCCGTCCCGCCAGTACTCGACGAGCCCCTGCAGGTAGGTGCGCTTCACGCCGTAATAGCCGTCGTCGTTGCCCGCGTCGTCCGGCCAGCGCGTCAACTCCAGCCGCCGCCGCAGGTCGCCGAGCACACCGTCGGGCACGCGGATCGGTGCCGGCTCCAGCGGAAACCCCCTGGCCATCGTCGCCTCCTGCAAACGGCTGCGCGGAACCCGCCAAATATATCACCGATTTATTTAAATTCCTGATCTATCCCCCGAGTCACCTGGTCGACCCGCCACGCGTCAGACGCGCAGAGCGTCCAGTTCCACGAGTGCCCGCTCCAGATCGTCGGGAACGCCCTGGTCACGAAGCCGCACGAAGGCATCGTCCCCGGCCGCCGCGAGCGCCCGGATGCCCCCGGCATGCGCCGCGACCCGCTCCCTCACCACACCGAGCAGGTCCGCCGCGGACCCGCCCCAGCCGTAGACGCCGAGGAACCGCCGCAACCGCTCCGGCCGCGTCTCGAACGCGGTGAATCCCAGCGGCCCGGCGACATGGCGCGCATGCAGCGGCACCCAACTGAAAGCGGCGAAGGCCAGATCCCATTCGCGCGTCACAGGCCCGGCGAAGTCCCAGTCGAAGAACCCGGCGAGCCGGCCGTCACGCCACACGGCGTTGTAAGGGGCCGCGTCGTTGTGGCCGATGACCAGGCCTTCCGACCAGCGGCCGCCTTCGCGCCAGACGGCGTCCGGCGGCGGGACGAACCCGGCGACGGCCTCGTGGAACTCCCGCATCCACCGCGCCGCCTGGTCGAGCGTGTCGGCCTCGAAGACCCAGGGCGGCCACGGCTTCGCGCTTCCGACGGTGTCGCCGTCCAGGAAGGTGAGGATCTCCCGGCCGCGCTCGTCGATGCCGAGCGGGCGCGGGGCGGCGGTGAAGCCTTCGGCCGCGAGGTGGGCGAGCAGCGCGTGGACGGCGGGCGTCCACGGGCCGGTGGCGCGGCGGACGGTGTTGCCGGTGCGGGTGGCGCCGGTGGTGTTGCCGCCGTCGAGAGGGGCCTCGTGCATCGGGGGATTTTTGCAGGGCGGGCCCGCGCTGGGAGGGGGGCGCGGGCCCGGGCGGGCCCTACTTCGTGCGGACGGCCATCTTCGGGTACATCTCCGAGTACTGCTTGCCGCCGAAGTACGAGGTCAGCTGCGCGTGGTTGGCGCCGGACGCGGACGGGAGGCCGCCGCGGAGGTCGGCGATCGGCGCCGCGAACCCGCAGCCGTTGGTCTTCGGCACGGCGAACGTGTCGTCGGTGGCGTTGATCTTGACCCAGAACGTGCCGTCCGGGCCCGGGGCCGGCGTGATGTCCGCCAGGTCCAGGTCGAGGGAGATCGGCGCGGTGCCGGAGCCGACGTAGCAGGTGTCGCCGAGCAGCTGGTTGACCAGCTTGATCTTCAGGTCGAGCCGGGTCTTCCGGTTGACGATGTCGAGGTCGATCTTCCCGGCGTACTGGGGCTTCACCTTCAGCGCGAACAGCGGGATCTTCTCGGTGCCGGGGATGCCGAGGGCGCCGCCCGCGACGGTCATCGCGGTGCTGCGCATCTTCACGAACTTGGAGATCTCCGCCCCGGTCTTCGGGTCGGTGCCGGACAGCAGCGTGATCCGCATCGGCGCGGTGATCTGCTGGTCGATGCCGCCGATCTTCATGCGGCCCGCGTTGGTCACCAGCACGTTGCAGAACCAGTCCGCGGGGTCGGCGCCGACCGGCAGGACGTCGGGGCAGTCCGACAGATCCAGCGTGGCGGGCGGCGCGTCGGCGGCGGCCGCCTGGGCGCGCGGCTTCGGGGCGGCCTGCGCGGACGCGGCGGACGCGGCCGCCAGGGCGGTGCCGGCGAGGCCCGCCGACAGGGACAGCACGGCCAGCCGCTTGAACATGGACGACACAGGAATCCTCTCGCTGGGGGTGGAACCGCGGCGGGGGGCGTGCCGAGACGACCGGACCGGCGATCCGGGCTACTCGCGAGTATGGAGCGATCCAACGGGATAAAGGATCATGTGTCAACAGGGCTCTCGCGCCTGACCGTCGGGAGCGTTCAGCCGCGGTGCGGGTAGAGGTCGCGGAGGACGCCGAGTTCGGCGGAGTGGTGGGTGAACTCGTCCAGCACGTGCAGGGCGGTGTCGATCACCGGGTAGTCGGCGTAGCCGAAGAAGGCCGGGCCGGACGGTTCCCACAGCCGTTCCTCGGGCATCGCGGCGAACGGCTCGCGCCAATGATTGCGAAAGGCCGACTCCAGGAACCCGATCCCGCCCGCGGCCGTTCCGGAGAATTCGACGTCGTCCAGCGTGATGTTGCGGCCCTCGAAAAGGCGGATCCCGAAGTCGGTGAACATGAGGCCGATATGGCCGATGCGCCAGGCGAGGGTCGCGACCGGCACCGGGTCGGGGGCCGGGCCGCCGCCGCCCTCGCCGTCGATGAGCCAGCGGCCGGCGGCGTCAGGGCGCAGCGTCCAGCCGTCCGGGACGGGCTCCCAGAGGTACTCGTCGTCGGTGAGGCCGCCGAGACGGTCGATGGTCCGCCGCCATACCTCGTCGAATGCCCGGCCGATCGAATTCCGGACACTGTTCATCGGTTTTCCCTCCTGAGCGCCGACGCCGGACCATTGAGAATAGTGACCGGCGGCCGGATGGTCACTCAGGTGCAGGTGAGGCGAATGCGCGCCCAGGACGTGTTCGCGTAGCCCTTGGGATTCCACAGGTGGACGGGCGATTCGGGCTGCACGGCGCCCGCGGAGTCCCACGCGCGCGCGATGATCTCGGCCTCGCCCGCGGGCAGGTCGAGGGTGGTACGCCAGTGCCGCCATGTCCACGGGGAGTCGCCGTCGTCGAGTGCCGCCTGCGTCCAGGACCGGCCGCCGTCCGCCGAGACGTCGACCCGGGCGACGGTGCGGTCGCCGCCCGCCAGCGCGTAACCGGTGACCTCGGTCGGGCCGGACGGGACGCGGGCGCCGTCGTCCGGGCGGAGGATGTCGCAGTTCACCACGATCGGGCCCAGCGGGATGCCGTCGTCCGGCCCGGCCTGCGCCGGGTCCGCGTCGGGCGGCAGAACGCGGTACGCGGTGGCCTGGAAGTAGTTGTCGGACGGCTCGGCGCGCGCGCTGATCCGGGTTAGCCATTTGACGCTGCGGGCACCGATCCAGCCGGGGACGACCGCGCGCAGCGGCGCGCCGTGCACGCGCGGCAGCGGGCGTCCGTCCATCGCCCACGCGAGCAGGACCTCGGGACGGAGCGCCTTGTCCACGGTGATGGAGCCGCCGTACGGCTGCGGCGGGACGGCGAGCCGGGAGACGTCGGGCGCGGCGAACTCGATGTGCGCGGCCTCGGGGCGCAGCCCGGCCGCGGCGAGGACGTCGGCGAGGCGCACCCCCGTCCAGCGCGCGGTGGACGTGGCGCCCGGCCCCCACGGGTCCTCGCCGGGGATGGCGCGGACCTCGGCCAGCCCGGCGCGGCGGTTCCCCGCGCACTGCAGCGTGGCCGCGACCTCGTGCTCGTCGAACCGTTCGCGCAGGTCCGCCGGCGACAGGTCGAGAGGGTGCTCGACGAGGCCGTCCACCGTCAGCCGCCAGGCCGCCGGGTCGAGGTCGGGGACGGGACCGTGGTTGCGGCTGTAGAAGGTGTCGGGCGGGGTCGTCCGGCGGCCGGCCAGCGCGGCGCGGGGCGGCTCGGCGTTGAACGGGTCCCGCTCGTGCACCAGCATGTCGTCCCGTTTCCCCCACAGGCTCATGACCTGCGAATACCCGGGAATACAGGCTCGAAGCCGCACGCCTCGCTCCGGGAGGACCGCCATGCAGGAACCCGCCGCGCAGGACGGCGGCGACCCCGACCTCGCCCGCGACCACCTCGCCAACGAGCGCACGTTCCTCGCCTGGATGCGGACGGCGGCCGGGGTGATGGTGCTCGGCCTCGCCGTCGCGAAGGTCATCGAGGACGGCGGCGCGCGGACCGTCGCCGCCGGGATCGTCCTCATCGCGACGGGCGTGGCGGGGATGGGCTACGCCGCGGTGCGGTACCGGGCGGCCGCCGCCGCGATCGACGGCCGGCGGCCGTCCCCGGCCGCGCGGACGTCGGGGCCGCTGGCCGCGGGCGGCGTGCTGATCGTCGCGATCGCCGCCGCCCTCGTCCTGCTGCTCTGGTAAGGGCGGGCCGCCCACCGGCCCGCCCTCCGCCAGGCCGGTCAGCAGTCGTTGACGGGCGCCTTGCCGGCGAACCGGTCGTTCAGGAAGTTCACCGCGTCGTTCTGCCGCACGACCATCTCCAGGGCGTGCTCGCCGATCGCGTCGCGGACGACGTGGACGGTGGCGCCGCGCGAGCACCACGCCTTCACCATCGCGTCGTCCTGCGCGACCGGGACGATCTCGTCGGTGTTCGCGTGGTAGTCGAACACCGGCACGGTGGGCGCGGCGGCCCCGAGCGTGTTGGCCTTCAGGACGGCCCGGACGCGCGGCACGGCCAGCGGGTCGGGGACGGTGCTGTAGCCGGAGAGCTTCTTGAACGCGAACGACGTGAGCAGGTCCGTCAGGCACTTTCCGGAGGCGTCCGCCATCGCCTGCTTGCCCTTGTCGTTCATCAGCGAGCCGATGTCCATCTCGGGGTACTCGGTGCCGAGGCTGACCGCGGCGGCGGCCTCGAACCCGGAGAAGACGCCGCCGTCCAGCGACCGCGCGACGGCCTCCGGGTCCGCGGGGATGCCGCCCATCGACGCCCCGGCGAGCTTCACCTCGGGCGCGTAGGACGGCTGGAGCTCCGCGGCCCAGCCGGTGGCCTGGGCGCCGCCGGAGTAGCCGGCGAGCGCCCACGGCGCCGTCGCGGGCAGGCCCGCGTCCGTGAACCGCCGCACGGCGCGGATCCCGTCGAGGACGGCGTGCCCGGCCTGGACGCCCGCCATGAACACCGACTTCGGGCCCTCGAAGTCGGGCATGGCGACGGCCCAGCCCTTGCTCAGCATCGGCCCGGCGTAGATCGCGGCGGACGAGGCGAACAGGTCGCCGGAGGCGAGGCCGTAGGACGGGGCGCACTGCGAGCCGGTGGAGTCCTCGGCGGCCTGCACCGACACGACCGGCCGCGCGCCGGACCCGGTCCAGGCCGCCTTCGGCACCAGCACGGACGTGACCGCGAGTTCCGGCGTCCCGTGCGAGTCGTTGGTGCGGTAGGAGACCTGCCAGGCGTTCGCCGTGTCGGCCACGTTCCCGGCCTTGGGCGTGAAGGCGCGGGACGCGACGATCGCGCCCGGCGCGTAACTGCCGATGTTCGCCGGCGCCTTGTAGAAGGGGTCCTTGTCGGGCGGGACCGAGCCCGGCACGGTGTCCGCCGAGGCGGGCGCGGCCAGGCCGGTCGCGGCGAGCGCGCCTGCGGCGGCGAGCGTCGCCGCGGCGCGGAGGGGGGAGCGTCTCATCACGGGCCTCCGGGGTGGGAAACGGAACAGGCGAAACGGCGGCGTTCCGCTAAGGCCCACCCACTGTAAGGGGCCACTTGCGCCGTGTTTATGGCCGGGGCTGAGCAACTCCCGGCCCGGAATGTGGGCCCCGCCACCAATCCCGCCGGCCCGCCCCGGGCCCGCTCTACGCGGTGAAGGCGGCGGCCAGGCCGTAGTGGTCGGACAGGTGGCACGCGCGGCCGCCGGGGAGGCGGATCTCGTCCTTGAAGACCACGGTCGTGGTCGCCGTCAGCGGCGGGGTGGCCAGGATCTGGTCGATGGGTTCGAGGCTGAGTTCCGGCGTGGGACGGAACGTCGGCGCGGGGTCGCCGTTCAGGACGTCCGCGAGGCCGGTGGCGGCGCGGAAGTCGCGGAGGAGCGGCGACCCGCGGGGGACGTTGAAGTCGCCGGCGACGATCAGGGGGTCCGTCAGGCGCGGGTGCGCGAGGAATTCCGCCAGTTGCGCGAGTTCGTTCGCCTCGATGCGGGTGTAGGGGTTCGCGAGGTCCCAGTCGTTGTCCATATTCGCCGTCAGGTGCGTGTTGGCGACGGTGATGTGCTCGTCCCCGGATCGCACCCGGGTCAGCAGGACGCCTTTGCGCAGGAGCCCTTCAAGGCGGGGGCGGCCCGTGAACCGGTACGGGTGGAAATGGCGGCGGACGATCGGCCGCCGGGAAAGCGTGACGAGCCCGCCGCGCACGAGCGGCACGGACGGCCCGTGCGCGATGTACGGGTACGACGGCGTCGCCCTGCGGAGCGCCGCGAGATTGAGCGGGGAGACCACTTCCTGCAGGCACACCACGTCGTACGGGGAGTCCTCGAGGATCGCGGCGAGCGCTCTGATCCGGGCGCGCGAGTCGCCGCGGAAAAGCGTGTTGAACGTCAGCAGGCCGAGGTTCACGGGCGCTCGGTCCGCACGTCGTCCCATGTGGCCATGGACGCCACGATAAGCCGTGCGGACCGGATTCGGCGGTCAGCCGGCGGGAACGCGGCGGTGGGCGCGCCGGTATTCGCTCGGGGTGACGCCGAGTTCGCGGGCGAAGTGGGTGCGGAGGTTGGGGGCGGTGCCGAGGCCGCATTTCTCGGCGACGAGGTCGATGGAAAGGTCGGTCCCCTCAAGGAGTTCGCGGGCGCGGATGACGCGCTGGGCGAGGAGCCATTGCAGCGGGGTCGTCCCCGTCTCGGCGTGGAAGCGGCGGATGAGGGTGCGTCCGGTCAGCCCGGCGCGGGCCGCGAGGTCGGCGGTGGTGAGGGGGCGGTCGAGCCGCGCCAGCGCCCACTGCAGGACGGGGCCGAGACCGTCGGCGCGGCCGGGCGGCGGCAGCGGCGTCTCGACGTACTGGGCCTGCCCGCCGGTGCGGTGCGGCGGGACGACCATCTGGCGGGCGACGGCGTTGGCGACGTCCGCGCCGAGGTCCTGCCGGATGACGTGCAGGCACAGGTCGATGCCGGCGCTGTTGCCGGCGCCGGTGAGCAGGTCGCCGTCGTCGATGTAGAGGACGGACGTGTCCGCCTCCACGGACGGGAACCGCTCGCGCAGGACGGGCGCGTGCTTCCAGTGCAGCGCGGTGCGGCGGCCGTCGAGGAGGCCGGCGGCGGCGAGGACGAACGCGCCGGAGCACAGCGACACGATCCGGGCGCCGCGCGCGTGCGCGGCCCGGACGGCCTCGATGACCTGCGGTGACGGGTCGGTCAGCACGTTCCCGGCGGCCGGGACGACGACCGTGCCGGCGGTGTCGAGGACGTCCAGGCCGTGCGGGGCGGCGACCTGGAACGCGCCGGGCAGGTCGTCCTGCCCGGACGAGCCGCGCAGCGGGGACGGGCCCTCGGAGCAGAGCCGGACGTCGTACCAGGGGCCGGTGTGGGACGGCGGCGGCGAGCCGAACAGCTGGCAGGGGATGGCGACCTCGAAGACCGGTGCGCCCGGGACGACCAGGATCGCCAGAGTCCGTGTCATGTCAGTAATCTATCGAACGCTGTCAATCCTGCCACTCGTGGCGGGCCCGGCCGCTTTCGATCATTGACGGCATGAACGCACGGACGAAGACCCGGCGGGCACCGGCCCCGGCCGGCACGCAGGCACCGGACCCGGACGGCACGCAGGCCCCAGACCCGGTCGGCACGCAGGCCCTGGACGGCACGCAGGCCCCGGACGCGCGGCGGTGGCTCGTGCTCGCCGTCGCGTCGGCGGCGCAGTTCCTGGCGATCCTCGACCTGTTCGCGGTGAGCGTCGCGTTCCCGGCGCTGCGGCGCACGTTCGACGGCGCGCCGCTGCCGCAGGTGTCGTGGGTGCTGAACGCCTACACGATCGTGCTCGCGGCGCTGCTCGTCCCGGCGGGGCGGCTCGCCGACGACACGAGCCGCAAGAAGAGCTTCCTCGCGGGGATGGCGCTGTTCGGGGCCGCGTCGGTGGCGTGCGCGGTGGCGCCGACCCTGCCGGCGCTGGTCGCGGCGCGGGTCGTCCAGGCGGCGGCGGGGGCGGTGCTCGTCCCGACGTCGCTCGGGCTGGCGCTGCCCGCGTTCCCCAAGCGCGAGCACCCGACCGTCATGGGGATCTGGACGGCGGTGGCGGCGTTCGGCGGCGGCTGCGGGCCGGTGCTCGGCGGGCTGCTGCTGATGGCGGGCTGGCGCTGGATCTTCCTGATCAACGTGCCGGTGACGGCGGCGGCGATCCTGGCCGGCCGGCGGCTGCTGCCGGACACGCCGCGCAGGGCGCGGCAGCGGCTCGACCTGCTGGGGTCGGCGCTGGTGCTGGGCGCGGCGACGGCGCTGACCGCGCTGCTCGTCCAGGCGTCGGACTGGGGCTACGCGTCAGCGCGGACGGCGGCGTGCGCGGTCGCGGCGGCCGTGCTCGGGACGCTGGCGGTCGCGCACATGCGGCGGCACCCGAACCCGGTGATCGGCCCGGACCTGTTCCGGCACCGGCCGTTCGCGGTCGCGGTGTCCGGGGTCTTCCTCTACTACCTGGTGTTCGCGGCGACGCTGGTGGCGGCGACGCTGTTCTTCACGGGGGTGTGGCACTACCCGGTCGTCCGCGCGGGCGTGGGGATCGCGCCGATCCCGCTGTCGTGCATGGTGATGTCGCCGTTCTCCGGACGGATCGTCGGACGCATCGGGGGCCGGGCGTCGGCGGTGCTGGGCGGGCTGGCGCTCGCGGCGGGCTGCGGCTGGTGGGCGGTGCTCGCCTCCCCGGAGCCGTCCTACCTGGTGATGTTCGTGCCGGGCGCGCTGCTGGCCGGGGCGAGCACGGCGCTGCTGCAGCCGCCGCTGTTCGGGTCGGCGGCGTCGCTGCCGGCGGACCGGCTGTCGCTGGGGTCGGCGGTGCTGATGATGGCGCGGCAGATCAGCTCGGCGCTCGGCATCGCGGTGCTGACGGTGGTGCTGGGGGACGCGGCGCGGCCGCCGGTGGCGGGCTTCCGGCACGGCTGGCTGTTCATGGTCGCGGCGGCGCTGCTCTCCGCCCTGGTTTCCCGCTATTTCCGGACAGATTACAACAATCCAGAGAAATGCCGTAAATAGGTGGGGGGCTGGCCGGAATGCGAAGCCGGCTATCCGGTTAGCGTTGCGTACGAAGGGCGGCCCGGGGCATAGTTGGTACCGCACGTCCTCGCGTTTCTCCTCCCACGGAAGACAGAAGGTTCGCCCGCCCCGATCAATGGCCCTCGATTTTCCGGAAGAACGCGACATACGTGACCTGGGACCCGCCATCACCCGCTCGCGACCGCGCCGGAAGGCCCTTCGATGCCCAGCGATCCCGTCCGCTCCCCGCTCGGCGACCAGCACGTCTGCTCGATGCCCGGCTGCCGCCGCCCGTCCTGCTTCCAGGTCCGCCTGGAGACCGGCGGCCCGCCGCCCGGCCGGGCCTCCCGCGCCCCCGCCTCCCGCGGCCGCGACACCGCGCCCCGCGCCGCCTCCCGCGACACCGCGG
>NZ_WBMR01000291.1 GCF_008923365.1 Actinomadura montaniterrae | reverse complement strand
GGGCGGGGCAGGCGGAGCCTGCCCCCATCACCTGCCCAGGGGCCGCAGAGGCTCCAAAGTCAAGGGTGGACGAAGTCCATCGCGAAGCGACGCCGAAGGCGCCCTTGACTTTGGAGGGGCGGCCCCGTACGCAAGCGCCACCCCACCACCCGAACACCTTTTTCTCCGGTCCCTCGAACACCTGAACAGCGGAACACGTCACACCCTCGCTCCGGCCATTCACCTCACCCGCAGCGCGCAGTCGAGCATCACAGCACCACATCCCCGGATCCCTATGCCTTTGCGTCGCTACGCCGCATACCGCCAGGAACTCTCCGCGCACCACCACAGTGCCGCCCACGACCGACCCACTCAACGTCAACGACACACACCCCGCCCACGCGCACCCCGACGACCCGCACCTCAACGACGCGCGTCTCAACGACGCGCGTCTCGACGAGATGGCAGCCGATGGCGTGCGTCTCGGTCCTGGCCGTCCGCAGCGCGAGCGACCGCCCCCTCCGTGACGCCCGGCTTCCGGCTGTATCTCGACTTTGCGGTGGATGCGCTCCCTCGCGACCGCGACGGACGACTCCACCAGGCTCGCGATCCGCCCGCTCCGCGTCGCGTATCGGCAGAGCCGCCGCGTCCTGGCCACGCCGCCTGCCCTGCCACGCCGCCCCGCGCCGGGCCACGCCGCCACGCCACGCACGCCCTGCCAGGTCGTGCCACCACGGCGGGCGGGGTGGGTGTTAGAGGGGCCAGAGAAGTACGGTTTTGTTGGTGGAGGCGGCGAGGATTTTGCCGTCGGGGGTGAAGGCGACGGATGCGCCGCCGGCTCCGGTGCGGGTGGTGGTGCGCTTGGCCACGTCCCACAGGCGGGTGGTGTTGTCCGAGCTGGTGCTGGCCAGTGTCTTGCCGTCGGGTCCGAAGGCCACCGAGGTGACGGTGCTCGCGTGGCCGGTGAGGGTGGCGACACCGGTTCTGGTGGTCGTGTCCCATAGGCGGACGGTGCTGTCGGTACTGCCGCTGGCCAAGGTCCTGCCGTCCGGGCTGAACGTCACCGAGCCGACCGCTTGCGTATGGCCAGCGAGGGTGCCGATGGGCTTCCAGCCGGGCACGCTCCACAAGCGGATGCTGTGGTCGCCGGTGCCGACCCCGTTGTCGTGCCCGCTGGCCAGGATCTTGCCGTCGGGGCTGAACGCCAGCGCGCTGACGGTCTGGGCCTGTGGCCTGATCGTGGCGATGTGGGCGCGGGTGCGCAGGTTCCAGATGCGGATGGTCTCGTCGACGCTGCCGGTGGCGAGGGTCTTCCCGTCCGGGCTCAGCGCCATCGCGAAGACCGCTTTCTCATGGCCGGTGAGGGCGCCGATCCGGGCGTGGGTCCGCACGTCCCACAGCAGCACGAGGTCGTCGCCTCCGGCGGCGAGCGTCCTGCCGTCGGGGGTGAAGGCCAGCTGGCCGGCTCCTTCCCGGAAGCCTCGCAAGGTCGCGATCTCGGTGCCGGTGGAGGTCCTCCACAGCCGGACGGTCTTGTCCTCGTCGCCGGTGGCCAGGATCCGGCCGTCCGGGCTGAACGTCATGCAGTCGACGACGCCGCTGTGGCCGGAGAGAGCCCGTCCGTTCCCGAGGGGCTGCGGACGGGCGGGCGTCGGGCCGGTGGACGTGGCGCCGTGTCCGGCGCGGCACGCTTCGGACAGCATCAGGGCGGCTGTTCCCATGCCGGCGACCAGGACGCTGCGGCGCCGGATGGGCCGCCCCGCGCTTGTGTCCGGTCGAGAGGGCGACGCATCCGTCATGACAGCGTTCCTTTCGGGGATCGGCACGGATCCGCGCCGGATGGCCGGGCGGTCATCCGGTCTGGCGGTGCCTGGGGGGTACCGTCCGGGGCTGATCCCGAACGGTTGGTAGTAGCGCACCGCGTCCGCTTTTGTCTAGGGCGCGGCGTCCGGAGCCGTCGTTGGTCGTGTCGCATGGACCGACCGCAGTACGACGAGGGTGCAGGTTGTACCGGCGACACCGGCCCCGCAGATCACGGCGTACGGGGGTGCCAGCGCGGCGACGGCACCTCCGGCGATCATGCCGGCGCCTTGGGAGGTCATGAGCCCGGCGCCCAGCAGGGACATGGCGCGGCCCCGCATCCGCTCGGGTACGGCTTGCAGGAACCACTGGTCCATGCCGAGCGCGTAGGCGGCGCACAGGCCGGTGAGGAACAGGAGAGCGACGGCGAGCGGCAGCGATGGGCGGAAGGCGAAGGCCGCCATCGGCAGCATCGACGCGCCCGCGAGCGGCAGGGCGATGTGCTCGCGGGCGGCCGCTCCGAGCAGCGCACCGGCCAGCACCTCGCCCACTGCGGTTCCGGCGGGCATCGCGGCCAGGAACAGGCCGAAGCCGACCGAACCCGCACGGGCGGCGTCCGCGAACGGCGCGGCGGTCCCTTCCGCGACGACGAAGAACATCGGCGGCATCCACCACATCAGGAGGAGGGCGCGGATCCGGGGGACGGCGAAGAGCCGCCGGGCGGAGGTGATCGAGTCTCGCATCATCCCGCCGTGCCCCGATGCGGGAGCCGGACGGTCGCGGGCGCCCATCCGTATCAGCAGCGCGGACCCGAGAAAGGTGCAGACGGTCACGTAAAGGGCGGTGCGCGGTGACATCCACACCAGCACCAGCCCGCCGAGGCCGTAACCGATGATCTGCGAACTCTGCGAGACGATCCGCACCAGCGACCGTCCCAGGGCATAGGCGTCTCCCGGCAGGATGCTCGCCAGGCTCGCCGCGCGCGTCCCGGTGAACAGCGGCGACATCATCGACACCGCGAACCGGAGGGCGAACAGCAGCGCGAGCGGGGTCACCGGAACGGCCATGGCGAGCACGCAGGCAGCCGACAGCAGGTCGCAGGCGACGAGCACGCGCCGGGCCGGGTACCGGTCGGCGATGCCGGACAGGAGGATCCCGCTGAGGGCGTAGGGCAGCAGGCCGAGGGCGAAGACGAGTGCCGTCAGCAGCGCCGAGCCGGTGCGCCGGAACACGAGAGCGGCCAGGGACACTTCGGCGAAGACGCCGCCCAGGCCGGAGAGCACATGGGCTGCGAATATCGCCCGGAACTCCTTGTTGGCGAACACCGGACCGTAGCCGGCTTCGGCTCTCGTCCTGTTCCGCCGGGAAGCGGTGGGGGCTGACATATGGGCGGTCTCTCATTTCGACGTGGACGGGGAGGTCGCTCGTCCGAGCGGACGCCGGGCCCGAAGACGGCCTGGTCACCGAAGCGGCCGGCCGGGTCTTCGGGCCCGACGCGACGATCCCGGTAGGCGATCCGGCCCGGGATCGGCCCGTCTCAGTTCTCGCTTAGCCGGGGAACCAGGTCATGGTGTTCCACCTCCTCGCCGCACGACATTCCGCCAATTCCGGGAGGGCGTTCAGAAGTGCCCCCGGATATAGGGACCCGTCGCCTTCCGGAAATCCGTCGGGGCCCGGCACGCCGTGGCGGTGATCCGCATCACTCACGCCCGAGGCCGCATCACTCACGCCCGAGGCCGCATCACTCACGCCCGAGGCCGCATCGCTCACGCCCGACGCCGCATCGCTCACGCCCGAGGCGGCCGTCGCGAAGCCCGTCTCGCGGGGGACGGGGATGGGCCGCTCGGGGGAGGCGGGCGGTGCGGCGGGGGCGGGAGCGTGGGGGCATCGCGAGATCAGGAGGAAGCGGTGTCCCGGAAATTCACGATCAAGGCCGCGGTGGTGGCGGCGCTCGTCGCCCTCATCGCGGGGGCGATGCTTGCCACGGGGTCCGGTGAGCCGGCCGCGCACGCGCTCGGGGCCGTCCGATGACCGCCGTGGACGCGGTCGCGCCGGGCGCGGCGGCGACGCGGGGGCCGGTGCCGCGCTGGGCGGACTGGGCGGCGCAGGCGACGATGTGGTGCGCGCTGCCGTCCGGGATCTGGCGGATCCTGTTCGCTCTGGGCCTGCCGGCGGGGTTCACGGGGTCGCAGGATCCGGCGAACGGGCCGTGGTTCACGCTGCCGTACGTGATCGCGCTGACGGCCCTGTCCGAGACGCTCGCGTTCCTCAGCCTCGGGCTCGTCCGGCCGTGGGGCGAGGTGTGGCCGCGCTGGGTGCCGGTCCTGCGCGGCCGCCGGATCCGTCCGCTCGCGGCGATCGTCCCGGCGGCGCTCGGCTCGGTCGCGCTGATCTGCCTGTGGACGCCGCTGGCCTTCGGCTTCTCGGACGGCGACCCGGAGATGCCGCACGGCGCGAAGGCCGCCATCCTGTACGCCTGCTACCTGCCGCTGGTGGCGTGGGGGCCGCTGCTGGCGGCGGTTACGGTGGCCTACGCGGTCCGCCGGCGCCGACACGGATGACGGGCTCCCATTCGTCCAAGACCGCCGCGTCCCGGGCGCATAGCGTCGTGCCGGAGACCGCAACTTCACTGGAGCCGCTAGAGATGACCGTTCGCCGCGTCGTGCCCAATGTCCGTTCCGATGCCGCCGGGAAGAACCGCGAGTTCTACGGCCTGCTCGGGTTCGAGGAGGTCATGGACCTCGGGTGGGTCATGACGCTCGCCTCCCCGGACGTCCCGACCGCGCAGATCAATGTCATGACCGCGGACAGGTCGGCACCGGTCGATCCGGACATCAGCGTCGAGGTGGACGACGTCGACGCGGCCTATGCGGCGATGCGGGAGCGGGGCGCGGAGATCGTGCATCCGCTGCAGGACGAGGAGTGGGGCGTGCGGCGGTTCTTCGTCCGCGACCCGGACGGCCGCGTGATCAACGTCGTCACGCACCGCTGACGCCGGGGCCCTTGCGGCGCTGGTAGTGGCGGGCGACGCGGACTCGGTTGCCGCAGCGGGCGGCCGAGCACCAGCGGCGGCGCGGGTGGGCGGGCAGGAACAGCAGGACGCAGTCGTCGGCCTCGCACTGCCGGATCCTGGTGACGGACGGGTCGGCGAGGAGGTCGGCGGCGGCCTCGGCGAGCCGTCCGGCGAGCTGCGCGCCGGGCGGGCCGGTGCGCCGGCGAACACCGGTGACCGCGATGCCGTCCCAGGTCAGCTCGGTGATGGCGGGCGCGGCGCGCTGGGCGTCGTTGAGCGCGGCCAGGTCCGCGGCGGCGGGACGTTCGCCGTGCCGGGCCCGTTCGATGGCCTTGGCCGCGTGGTCCCGTACAGCCCGCACGGCACGTACGTCATGTATGTCGAGGAGACCCGGGTCCGGGAGCCGGTCGGCCTGGAGGAGGAGCCAGGCGCGCAGGTCGTCGGGGGTGGCGAGCAGGTCGCCGGCCGCGGTGCGGGTGTTGACGAGGTCGAGGGCGAGGGGTTCGCCGGTCAGCGGGACGACGTCGCTCATGCTCCTAATGCTACATCCATGGTTTGACGCATTAGATCGTCAACGGCTATAACTAACGCATCTTCAGCGAAGGAAGGCGTTAGACATGACGGTCCCCACGGTCGCCCGGACGGTTCACCGGTACGTGGACGTCGGCGATGTCCGCGTCTTCTACCGGGAGTCGGTGCCCGAGCGCGCCGGCGCGCCCGCGCTGCTGCTCCTGCACGGCTTCCCGTCCGCGTCGCACCAGTTCAGGCGCCTGATCGACGTGCTGGGCACCCGGTACCGGCTCATCGCCCCCGACTACCCCGGCTTCGGGCGCACGCAGGCCCCGGACGGCTTCGCCTACTCGTTCGACCGCCTCGCCGACGTCACCGAGGGGTTCGTCGAACGGCTCGGGCTGTCCCGGTTCGTCATGTACGTCTTCGACTTCGGCGCGCCGGTCGGCTTCCGGCTCGCCGAGCGGCACCCGGAGTGGATCGCGGGCCTGATCGTCCAGAACGGCAACGCCTACACCGACGGCCTGTCGGACGCGGCGCGGGCGTTCATCGCGCTGCGTCCCGGCCAGGACGGCGCCGAGGAGACGATCCGCGGCCTGCTCACCCTCGAGGGGACGCGCGGCCAGTACGAGACGGGCGTCGCCGACCCCGAGGCGGTCGCGCCGGACGGCTGGACGCTCGACCAGCACTTCCTCGACCTGCCCGGGCGCAAGGAGGCGCAGGTCGCGCTGGCGTTCGACTACCGCTCCAACGTGGAGCGCTACGGCGCCTGGCAGGCGTGGCTGCGCGAGCACACCCCGCCGGCACTGATCGTCTGGGGCCGCAACGACCCGTTCTTCACCGAGCCGGGCGCGCGCGCCTACCTGCGCGACGTCCCGGACGCCGAGCTCCACGTCCTCGACACGGGCCACTTCGCCCTGGAGGACCGCCTGCCGGAGATCGCCCCGCTCGTCGCGGGCTTCCTCGACCGCGTCCAGGCGTAGCGCGGCGGTCAGTAGCGCGGCGGTCAGTAGCGCGGCGGTCAGTAGCGCGGCGGTCAGACGATGGGGCGGTCCTTCCTGATGCGGCGGCGGACGTCCCGCAGGTAGACGTTGAAGGGGAACGCGCGGAGGGGACGGGGCATGGCGCGGTTGGTGAGCGCCATCAGCCGGGCGAAGCGGTCGAAGCGGGCCTGGTCGCGGGGCGTCCACGCGTAGCCGAGCTCGTCGCGGAAGGGGGCCGGCAGGAACCCGAGGGTCAGGAAGCGGTGCAGCCGGCCGAGCGTCCAGCGCACGGGGGCGGGCAGGAAGCGCAGCTCGGTGAGGTCGCGGAGGTAGCCGCGGGTGACGTCGTCCATCTCGATCTTCTTGAGGGACTCGGTCCAGTACTCCTCGAAGGCGGCGCGGTCGGCGGGCCACATGTCCTCGGTCATCTGGAGGGTGGTGCCGAAGCGGGCGCCGTGCCGGTAGAGGGCGTCGACCTGCTCCTGGGTGGGGTCGCCGTAGAGCATCGTGTAGATCATCTCGGTGCCCCAGTAGAGGCACGCGGCGACCCAGAGCTGGAGGTCGCGGTCGAAGGCGTTGTAGGGGACGGGCTCCTTCGCGCGGACCTGCTTGTGGGCGCGGTTGACCTCGCGGCGCATGGCGAGGCGCTCGTCCTCGTCGCCGAGCATGGCGACGGCGATGTAGCTGAGGGTGGTGCGGGCGCGCTTGATGGGATGCTTGTCGACGCGGCCGCTGTCCACGGTGCTCTCGGCGACGCCGTGCCCGACGGGCAGGCGGGAGAGCTGCATGACGACGTTCGCTGCGGCGGCGGACAGGGCCATGCCGGAGATCGCGTCGAAGACTATCGTCGGGGGACGCTCCGTGGACGTGGCGGTCGCGGTCATCCGGTCCTCACTCCTGGTACAGAGAAGCGATTTCCGTATCACTGTGCCATCTGTAAGCAAGCGCTTGCAAGGGGCGCCCGGCGGACCGGGCACCCCGCGCCCGGTCGACCGGGCGCCCCGTGCCCGGTCACGCGTACGGATCCTCCCGCCGCAGCACCCGTCCCGCGAACTCCTTCAGCGAATCCAGCGCCCGCATGTACGGCACCGGGCCGAACGACACGCGCGCCGCCCCCGCCTCCGCGAGCTCGCCGAGCGACGACCCCGGGAAGCAGTTCACGTTCACCGGCCCCGGAATGCCCTTGACCAGCGTCGCGACCGCGTCCGGCGGCGCGGTGATCGGGTACACGCAGTCCGCGCCCGCCTCGATGTAGAGCCGGCCGCGGGCGATCGCGGCGTCCACCGGGTCCGCGAGCCCGGCGACGAACGTGTCGGCCCGCGCGTTGATCACCAGGGCGTCGCCCGCCGCGGCGCGCACCGCGGCCAGGTACTCCGCCTGCTTCTCCGGCTCGGCGAGGGTCCCCGCGTAGGTGTCCTCCAGGTTGCAGCCCGCCGCGCCGATCGCGAGCAGCCGCTCCACCAGCTCCTCCGGCGGCAGCCCGTACCCGGCCTCGGCGTCCACCGTCACCGGGACGGACGCGGCCCGGATCACCCGCCCGGCGGCGGCGAGCATCTCGTCCACCGGGGCGCCCTCGTGGTCGGGATAGCCGAGCATCGCGGAGACCGCGGCGCTCGCGGTCGCGAGCGCCGGATACCCGGCCTCCTGGACGATCTCGGCGCTCGCCGCGTCCCACACGTTCGGCAGCAGCAGCGGGTCGCCGGGACGGTGCAGGTCGCGCAGCCGGGCGGCGTTCTCGGACATCTGTCTCTCCTTCCGTCACGCGTTCGTTCACCAGGGGGACCGGATCGGGACGCATTACGTGACACATGCCCCTTCCGGCCCGTCCGGCACCTGGCGGGATGCGGTCACCCGCGACGCCGGGGGCTGGGCTAGCGTCGAGATGATCGAGTGGCCCGTGACACGAGGGAGTGCGCATGCTGCCGTGGTCCGCCGACTTCGCCGGACGCCTTGAGGAGCACACCGTCAGCAGCGAGCTGCTGCGCGGCAACCCGCTGAAGGACCCGCACGAACGCCCGCTGCTGGTGTACGTCCCGCCCGGCTACGACGACGAGCCGGACCGCCGCTACCCGTCCGTCTACGTGATCACCGGGTTCACCGGGCACGTCGGGATCTGGCGGAACCGGATGCCGTACCGGCAGCCGTTCCCCGAGACCGCCGACGCCGTGTTCGCCTCCGGCGAGGCCCCGCCCGCGATCGTCGTGTTCGTCGACGCGTGGACGGCGCACGGCGGCAGCCAGTTCGTCGACTCCCCCGGCACCGGCAGGTACCACTCCTACATCTGCGACGAGGTCGTCCCCTGGGTCGACGCCCGCTACCGCACGCTCGACGCGCCCGAGCACCGGGCGATCAGCGGCAAGTCCAGCGGCGGCTACGGCGCCATGATCACGCCGATGCTCCGCCCCGACCTGTTCGGCGCGCTCGCCACCCACGCCGGCGACGCCCTGTTCGAGTACTGCTACCTTCCCGAGTTCCCGAAATGCGTCCGCCACCTGCGGAAATACGACGGCGACATCACCCGCTGGTGGGACGATTTCAACGCGCGCGTCTCGTTCACCAAGCCCGAGGACATGGAGCTGCTGAACGTCCTCGGCATGGCCGTCTGCTACTCCGCCCGGGACGACGGCACGCCGGAACTGCCGTTCGACCCCGTCACCGGCGTCCTGCGCCCGGACATCTGGGACCGCTGGCTCGCCTGGGACCCCGTCCGGATGGTGCCGGACCACGCCGCCGCGATGCGCTCCCAGCGGGCGATCTGGATCGACGGCGGCACCCGCGACGAATGGTTCCTGGACATCGGCGCCGAGGCGTTCCACCGCGCGCTGCTGGACGCCGGGGTCTCCCCCGACGTGATCCGCTTCGAGCTGTTCGACGCGGGCCACGGCGGCATCGACTACCGGTACCCGCTCGCGCTCTCCTGGCTCTGCCGGCGCATCGCGCCCTGACGCCCGGCCCTCCCCGAAACGGCGTGCCCGCTCCTCCGGCGGGCACGCCGTTCGTGCTGGTCAGACTGGCTTTTCAGTGTTTTCAGAGGGCCCGTTCACAGGGATTGAAAATCCAGTGGCCCATGGATTCGTTGACACCGGCGGCCGCCCGCACGAGCCTTTGGGCTGTCCAC